>DIAQ01000033.1:26850-92995 GCA_002414865.1 candidate division Hyd24-12 bacterium UBA5074
TACTACGACTACTACCAGCCGGAGGCCTACCTCCCGGCCAGCGACCTTTACATCGAGAAGGATGCAGATCTCAACGACGAGCTGGACAGGCTTAGGCTCCGGGCGACCACGGCGCTCCTGGGCAGGCGCGACGTGATCGTGGTGGCCTCGGTGAGCTGCATCTACGGCCTGGGCAATCCCTCCTCCTTCAGGACCACGTGCGTGGAGGTGTCGAAGGGAGGCGGGCGGGGCCTGGAGGAGCTGCTCGGGGAGCTGGTGGCCGTCCAGTACGAGAGGAACGACATCGCGCTCGTCCGCGGGCGGTTCCGCGTGCGGGGCGACGTCGTCGACATCGTGCCGTCGTACATGGACACCGGGTACCGGATCGAGTTCTTCGGGAACGAGGTCGAGTCCATCAGGGCCATCGACCATCTCACGGGCCATGTCCAGGCCGATCTCGAATCGGTGCTGATCTATCCGGCGAAGCACTTCGTCATCACCGAGGCCGATCTCGCACTCGGGATGGGCAGGATCGAGGAGGAGCTGGAGGCCAGGCTGCGCACTCTCAAGGTCAACGGCCGCATACTCGAGGCCCAGAGGCTCGAGTCCAGGACCAGGTACGACCTCGAGCTGCTCGGGCAGACCGGCTACTGCCCGGGCATCGAGAACTACAGCAGGCACCTCTCGGGAAGGGGTGAGGGCGAGAGGCCTGCATGCCTGCTCGACTATTTCCCCTCCGACATGCTCGTGGTAATCGACGAGTCGCACCGGACCATCCCGCAGATCAGGGGCATGTACTCCGGGGACAGGGCGAGGAAGGAGACGCTGGTCGAGCACGGCTTCAGGCTGCCGTCCGCGCTGGACAACAGGCCGCTCTTCCTCGACGAGTTCATCGGCATGGCCGGGCAGAAGATCTGCCTGTCCGCCACTCCGGCCGAGTACGAGCTCTCGAGATCCTCGGCCATCATCCCCCTCATCGTGAGACCCACCGGCCTGGTAGACCCGGAGCTGATCGTGAGACCCGCGCAGGGCCAGATAGACGATCTCGTGCGCGACATCAGGGAGACCACCTCGGTCGGCGGGAGAGTCCTCGTCACCACGCTCACGAAGAAGATGGCCGAGCAGGTCTCCTCGTATCTCGAGGACCTGGGGATAAAGGCCAGATATGTCCACAGCGAGATCGACGCCCTCGAGAGGGTCTCGATCCTGCGGGATCTCAGGCTGGCCTCCTACGACGTCCTGGTGGGCGTGAACCTGCTGAGGGAGGGGCTCGATCTCCCCGAGGTCTCCCTGGTCGCGATACTCGACGCAGACAAGGAGGGCTTCCTCCGCTCACGCACCAGCCTGATCCAGACGGCCGGGCGGGCGGCGAGGAACATGGCGGGCCGGGTGGTGCTATATGCCGACACGGTCACCGACTCCATGAGGGACGCCATGGAGGAAACCGCGAGGAGACGGGATATCCAGCTCCGGTACAACGAGGAGCACGGGATCATCCCCCGCGGCATCACGAAGACCCGGGAGGAGATACTACGGGCCACCAGCATAGCCGACTCGTTCGCGCCGAAGGAGCTGAAGTCGCAGCAACGGGAGAGTCTCCCGGACGATCCCGCGGCAGCCGCGGCGCTGCTGGAGAAGCGCATGATGGAAGCCGCCTCCAGGCTCGAGTTCGAAGAGGCGGCAAGGCTCCGGGACGCCTTGCGGAAGCTTATCGAGCCGCGGAGGAACGGGGGTTGACAGCCCTGATACCCTCGTCCATAGTACGGACGCGAAGGTGTAATTGTTAACCCGTGAAAGGGGGTTGTTCATGAGAAGGGTGCTTTTCGTACTGGCCGCACTGTCGGCCATGGCGTTCGCGAGCGGCAGCAACTTCCTGCTTGACCGCCCGGTAGTCGCCGGTTCGACCGATGACCTTCTTCAGTACGACGACGGCAGCGCGTACTGGCTGACCTGGGGTGGTCTCTACAGGGGTACGTGGTTCAACCTCGACGACTTCCTCCCCGGTGGCATGGGCGCCGCCAACAACCTGCAGTACTGGTTCTACCACCACGCCAGCTATCCCTGGGACACCGCTTCGTTCTACTCCGAGCTCTACAATGGCGATGCGGCCGCCCCTGTGACCCAGCTGAACCAGACCTCCTGCCTCGCAACCCACTACACTCCGATCACCGCCACCTATGCGACCCCCATCGTCACCGAGTCCGACTTCTGGGGTCTCATCAACACCGAGATGTCCGCGGGCGGCTGGCCTTCGGTCCTCGGCGACAACAGTGCCGGCTCCGTGAGCCACAGCATGTTCAGCGATGACTTCATCGTCTGGGAGCCCTGGATCATCAGCGGCTCCTACTCGAACGACTACCTCATCCGCTGCACCTTCACGTTCGGGCTCGAGAGCACTACCTGGGGCGCCATCAAGGGTCTGTACAACTAGACAACCCTTGTTCCCGTTCCTTGGGGCGCCGGCTCTTCGGAGCCGGCGCCCTTCTTATGAGGGAGTCTGCCTGATGGAGGACCGGCGCCGATGAGCGTCATGGTGGCAAGGACTGCAGGTTTCTGCTGGGGGGTCCGACGCGCGGTGGACCTCGTGCTCGCCGAGCTCAAGAGGGGAGGCGGGCCCTGCAGGGTGTCCGGTCCATTGGTCCACAATCCGCAGGTGCTGGACGCTCTCGCGGAGCGAGGCGTGGAATGCTGCAGGGATACCGGCGAGGTGCGGGGCGGGGTGCTCTTCCTCCCCACGCACGGCACGACCCTCGAAGAGCGAGGCAGACTCGATGCGCTCGATGTGCGGCTGAGGGATCTGACCTGTCCCAGGGTCGGCAGGGCGCTGGCCCTCGCCAGGAGGAAGTCGTCCGACGGCTGCAGCGTGATAATCCTGGGCGATCCCGACCATCGCGAGGTCCACGCCCTGAAGTCGTACGGGGGGGAATCCGCCGTCGTCGTGACGGGCCCGGGCGACGTGGAAGGGCTGCCCGATCTTCAGCGGCCGTTCCTGCTGTCCCAGACCACTCAGGACACCGAGGTCTTCAGGCGGACGGAGGAGGCTCTCCGGGCCAGGTTCCCCGGTCTCCAGTCCGAGAATACCATCTGCGATTCCACCGGCCTGCGCCAGGAGGAGCTCAGGAAACTGTGCCCGAAGGCCGACTGCGCGGTCGTGGTCGGCGGCAGGGACAGCGCCAACACCGCGAGGCTCGCGGATATCGCGAAGAGCTGCGGACTGCCGGTCTTCCTGATCGAGTCCGACGCCGGGCTCGACCCCCGTGCGCTGCAGGGCTACCGGCGGATCCTTGTGACCTCTGGCGCCTCGACCCCCGGCTGGGTGATAAGGAGGGTGCGGGGCAGGCTGCTCGAGATGCAGGGCGCGACTGCCGGAAGGGCTCTCGAGCTTCTGTCGGACGCGTTCCACGGGAGCTTCCACGTGCTTCCCTCGGCGTTCCTTCTCGGCACCGCGGGAGCCCTGGCTCTCGGAGGCGCCGGCTGGATGCTGCCTGTGGTGGCCGCCTCCCTCGCCCTCTCGGCGCTCCACATGCTCAACGCCTTGCTGGAATCGGGATTTTCGCATTCGGTCAGCGTGCAGAGGCATTCCTTCCTCCGCCGCAACAGGGGTCTCCTCACACTCGCGGCAGTTCTCTCGCTGTGCGGAGCGGCCGCGATCTCGCTCTTCCTCCCTCCGCTCTGGGGTCTCCCGCTGGCGGGAGGCGTGGTGCTCTTCTCGCTCTACTCGATGCCGCTCATCAGGAATCCTGGAAAGCCCCCGCGCGGCGTGAGGGCGATCCCGGGCTCGCGCGACCTGATCTTCGCCGCCGCCTGGGCATTCCTGCTGTCCCTGCTCCCCTCGATCTCGCTCGGCATCCCCCGGTGCGGGCTCCCGGGCGTGGCCGCCTGGTCGGCCACCCTGTTCATGCTCCTGCTCGCGAGGTCCATCCTCCTGGACCTCGTGGATCTCCAGAGCGACGCGATGATGGGCAGGGACACGATCCCGCTGGCACTCGGCTGGGTCTGGAGCCGCATCCTCTTCTGGGCCTGCGTCACACTGCCGGTTGTCATCGTCACTGCGTCCGTCGCCTTGGACCTGCTGGCCCTGCCGGCTCTCGGGATCCTGGCCGGATACGCATGGTTGACCGCTGGCTATATCGTATTGCGCCGAACACCCTTCCCGTCCGATCTCCTCGCGAGGACTGCCGCTGACGGCAGCCTGCTCGCGGCGGGTATATTACCGCTGCTGCTCGCACTGAACGTCCCCTGAACACCCGCGCCGCCGCGGTGCCGGCATTTGGAGGCCTCACTTGATAGAGCGCTACAGCATCCCCGAGATGGAGGCGATCTGGTCGGACGAGAACCGCTTCTCGCGCTGGCTGGAGATCGAGCTGCTGGCCGTCGAAGCCCGCTGCGGGCTCGGTGCCGTTCCGAGAGCCGACCTGGATCTGCTGAGGAGCAAGGCCCGCTTCGACCCGGCCAGGATAGCCGTGATCGAGAACACAGTGAAGCACGATGTGATCGCATTCCTCATGTCGGTTTCGGAGAGCCTGGGACCGGAGTCGAGGCATATTCACTATGGGATGACCTCCAGCGACATCCTCGATACCGCACTCGCCACGCAGCTCAGGGATGCGGGAGCGCTGCTGACCGGGGCGCTCGACGCCTGGGGCGGGTCGCTCGCGGGGCTCGTGAGGAGGACCAGGGGCATCCCCTGCATGGGGCGGACTCATGGAATGCACGCCGAGCCTACCACCTTCGCCCTCAAGTTCGCAGGGCACCATGCCGAGTACCGGAGGTGCAGGGAGAGGCTGGAATCGGCGCTCGCAGACGTATGCACGGGCAAGCTCAGCGGAGCGGTGGGCACCTATGCCCATCTGGATCCCTCGGTGGAGGAGTTCGTCTGCGCGAGGCTGGGCCTCCGGCCTGAAACCGTGGCCACCCAGGTGGTCCCGCGAGACCGCCACGCGGCGTTCCTTTGGGCCCTGGCCAGCATCGGGGGAGCCCTGGAGCGCTTCGCCACGGAGATCAGGCACCTCCAGAGGACCGAGGTCTCGGAGGCGGAGGAGCCCTTCGGCAAGGGCCAGAGGGGCTCGAGCGCCATGCCGCATAAGCGGAATCCCATCACCTGCGAGAGGCTCTGCGGGATGGCCCGCCTCCTCCGGTCCTACCTGCTCGTGGGTCTAGAGGACACCTGCCTCTGGCACGAGCGCGACATCAGCCACTCGTCCGCGGAGAGGTTCGTCCTCCCGGATGCCTGCGGCGTGGCCCTCTACTCGCTCAGGAAAGCCTGCGAGGTGGCCGACGGGCTTTGCATCTGCGAACAGGGCGCGATGGGGCACCTGGCCTCGGCGGGCGACGGCTTCTACTCCCAGACGGTCCTGCTCGCGATGGTCGACTCGGGAGCCGACAGGAACGCTGCATACGCCTCTGTCCAGGCAGCTGCCGCGCGGGCATCGGAAGCCGGGAGGAGCTTCGTCGAGGAGGTCTGCGGAGATCCTTCGATAACCGCCGTCCTGCCATCCGGAAGCATCCGCGCCATGTGCAGCCTCGAGCGGCACCTCAGGCACGAAGGGGATATCCTGAAGCGGGCAGGCCTGGAGTAGCGCCGGTGGCCCCCGGGCGCACCTTGGCCCATATTCGCTTCGGAGCAGGCCGGCATCTGCCGGTCCTTTCTCCGTGAAGGGTGGTCGGGAGTGGAAATTCTCATGCTCTTCCTTGGCCTGATCGTCGGCGCGACGGTGGCCTGGCTCTGGGTCTCGGCCGCGATGAAGCGCAGGCTGCAGGTCGAGGAGGATCGGGCGGCCGGCCTGAACCGCGAGCTGACCACGATCAAGCACGAGAACCGCGAGGTCTGCTCCAACGTCACCCAGCAGGCGCGGGAGATCCAGAATCATCGCGACCTCGCCGTCCTGCTGCCCGAGCTGGTCAAGCAGATCTTCTCGGCGCGCTCCGTCAACGAGCTGGCCGACTTCGTGGCCAGGGCAGTCAGCATGATGACGAACACGGAGAAGGTTGCCGTCTTCCTATCCGACAGGACCGGCAGGCGTCTGGGCCTCGTCGAGGCCAGGGGGCTCTCCGACGTTCTCCAGATGCCGCTCGCATTGAATGTGGGCGAAGGTCATGTCGGCTTCTCCGCCGAGACCGGGAGGGTGTTCTCCATCGAGGACCTGGAGAAGGAGAGCACTCTCGTCAGGAAGCATATCGAGGACTCGGCCATCCCGGGCTACGCCCCCGAGCTCGCCGCCCCCATGACCAGCCAGGGAGTGCTCTACGGAGTGCTCTGCCTCAACGGCATACCCAAGGGGTCCAACCTGGTGAGGGAAAGGGTCCGGGCCATCGCCGCCATCGGGGCGGCGGCCAGCGAAAACATCAGGCTCCTCGAGAGATTCGAGACCGCTGCGGATCTCGACCCCGACACCGCACTCCCTGGGAAGAGCCAGATGCGCCACCGCATGGATTCCGAGCTCGAGAGGGTCAGGCGCTTCAACAGCCCGCTCTCCATCATCGAGCTCCAGCTCCCTCAGGGAGCCTCCACCGACAGGCTCCTCGCCAAGGAGGTGATGCGCATGTGCGCCAACCAGCTCAAGGCCACCATGCGCAACATCGATACAGGCGTGCGCGTCGCGAGGGACCGGGTGATGCTCCTCCTCCCGGGCACGAATGCGGAAGGCCTGGTCAGCGTGGTCGCCCGCCTCGGAGTCGACCTCCCGGGCATGACCAACGAGGAGGGCGACAGGATCGCGTCCGTCAGGATGCGCTTCCTCACCTGCGAACCCGGTGAGGACCTCTCGGTGGACCCTGTTCTCCAGAGGCTGGATCTGATGGAGTTCAGGGAGTTCTCATCCTGACGCCCGACACGCCGGAGGCAGGCATGGAAGGGCTCAGGGCGGCCCTGGAGAAGTCGATCGCCTCCCGCGGGCTCTCGCTCACTCCGGACGAAGCGCTGAAAGTGGCCTCCTGGGTGGGACGGATGCCCACTCCGGTCGAGCTCCACCTGTTCGACACGATGTGGAGCGAGCACTGCTCGTACAAGAGTTCCCGCAGGCTCCTTTCGGTTCTGCCCACGAACTCGCCCGACGTGACCCTCGGACCCGGCGAGGATGCCGGGGCTTTCCGGTTCGCGGAGCACGCGGGGAAGTGCTGGGATGTGGTGGTCGCCCACGAGAGCCACAACCATCCCTCCCAGGTCCTCCCGGTCGAGGGAGCCGCAACGGGAGTCGGCGGCATCGTCCGCGATGTCTACTGCATGGGTGCCACGGTCACCGGCGTGATGGACATGCTCCGATTCGGCGATCCCCTGGGTCCTGCGGGCAGCAGGGTCCGCTCCATCGCCAGGGGTGTCGTGAACGGGATATGGCAGTACGGTAACGCTCTCGGCGTGCCCAATCAGGGCGGAGATACCTGCTTCCATCCCGGCTACGACGACAACTGCCTCGTGAACGTGGTGGCCATGGGCGTCGTCGAGTCCTCCCGCCTCGTGCACAGCCGGGTGCCGGAAGCCGCCCACGGCGAGCCCTACGTGCTCGTCCTCGTGGGGAAACCCACCGATTCCACCGGGTTCGGCGGCGCCACCTTCGCCTCGGCCGATCTCGACGAAGGCGGCCTGAGGGCGGTGCAGGTGGCCGATCCATTCCTGAAGAGGGTGGTTTCGATCGCGAATGCCGCGGCGCTCGATTTCCTGTTCGAGAGCGGCGCCAGCTTCGGGTTCAAGGATCTGGGCGCCGGCGGCATCGCCTGCGTCAGCAGCGAGATGGCCGCAGCGGGCGGGATGGGGGTCGAGCTCTTCCTGGATGAAGTCCCCACAGCCGTCGAAGGGCTGCCGCCCGAGGTCATCGCCTGCTCCGAGACGCAGGAGAGATACGGCCTCGCCGTCCCCGAGCGCCTGGCCGCCAGGATCCTGGCCATATACAACGAGGACTACGAGATGCCGAAGCTGCACCCCGGGGCGGGCGCGGCGCTCATAGGGCGCTTCGTGGACGATCCCGTGTACAGGGTCTGGTGCAGGGGCACGGAGGCCGCCTGCGCTCCTGTCGAGGCCATCACCAGAGGCATCCACCACGAGCGCCCCTGGAGGGAGGCCCCGATCACCGCGCCAGGGATGCCGTCGCGGGAGTTCTCCCCGGCACAGGACATCTCGAGGATGGCCCTGTCGCTCTCCGGATGCTCGAGGAAGCCGCTGTTCTCGTACTACGACTGTGAAGTGCAGGGCATCGCCCTGTTCAGGCCGGGCGAAGCCGACGCTTCCGTAAGCCTGCCGGTGCCGGGCTGCATGGCCGGGCTGGCCGTGTCAGGAGCCGGGAACCCGTGGATAGGGGAGCTCGATCCGTTCCTCGGAGGAGCATCAGCCGTCGCCGAGGCTGTCCGGAACGTCGTTGCCGTCGGGGCGACTCCGCTCGCGGCCACGGACTGTCTCAACTACGGCAGCCCCGAGGTGCCCGAGGTCATGTGGCAGTTCCGCAGGGGGCTCGAGGGCATATCCGAGGCCTGCAAGGCTTTCGGTTTCACGGGCGGCCCGCTCCCCATAGTGTCCGGAAACGTGAGCTTCTACAATCAGACCCCTGCCGGCCGCGCGATACCTCCATCTCCCGTGGTGGCCGTGTTCGGCCGCATCTCCGACGCCTCCAAGGCGGTGGACATCTCCCTCAAGGAGCCCGGGAACCTGCTGGTCCTCTTCGGTCCGAGGCGCGGGGAGCTCGGCGGCAGCCTCTACGCGAGGGAGTTCTGCGGCGGCTCGGGAGGTCCTCCTCCCGGATTCCGCCCCGCGGAGGAGAGGGAGATGGCCGGGGAGATCCTCGAGTGGATCTCCGCGGGCAGGGCGCGGGCATGCCATGACATCTCGGAGGGCGGCATGGCCCTGGCCGCCCTGGAGATGATCCTCGCCGACTCGGATGCCGGAGGATGCGGAATCGAGCTGTCCTGCTCCTGCGATGCGATCGCCCTGTGCGCTGAGAATGCAGGCTACCTCGTCGAGGTGAGGCCGGGCGACCTCCCTCCGCAGATGCCCGGATTCGCCTCCGTCATCGGAACGGTGACGGGAGACGGCTCCCTCTCCGGTCCGGGATGGAGGCTCGAGGTCTCCTTGCTGCGACCGGCGTGGGCGGACAGGCTCGCATCGGTCGTCTGGAGGGAGGAATGAGCCGGCCCGGGGTCGCTGTCATCCAGTTCCCTGGCTCCAACTGCGAGCGTGAGACCGCCCGGGCCCTGGAATCGGCGGGTCTGTCCGCCACGATAATCAGGTGGAACGAGGGCGCCCGGCTGATCTCCTCCTGCCATGCATGCGTTCTCCCTGGTGGATTCTCGTTCCAGGACAGGATCAGGGCCGGCGCCGTCGCCGCCAAGGAGCCGGTGATGGAGGCCGTCGCCGCGATGGCGGATTCCGGAAGGCCCGTGCTGGGCATCTGCAACGGCGCCCAGATACTCGTCGAGAGCGGCCTGGTTCCGGGCTGGGCTCCGGGCTCCGTCGAGGCCGCGCTTGCCGCCAATGACATACCGGGCCGGAGCGGCTACCTCTCTGGATGGGCGTTCGTGCGTGTGGCCGAGGGTGCCTCCCGCTCACCCTGGCTTGCGGAGGCTCCGGGGGGAGCCATCCCGCTGCCGTTCGCCCACGCCGAGGGACGGTTCGAGTTCGCCCAGGGCACATCGCTGGATCACCTGATCTCGAGGGGCACGCCGGGACTCCTCTACTGCCGGCGCGACGGCTCGCCGGCCCTGGGCTTCCCCGCGAATCCCAACGGCTCCTCCTTCAGCCTGGCAGGCATCCTCAACCCGGGCGGGAACGTGCTCGCGATGATGCCTCATCCCGAGAGGGCGGCGATGCTCTGGCAGGTGCCGCCCGCGCTGGGTGGAAGCTGGGGAGGCCTCAGGAGGGCTTCCCGCCGTCTCGACGTCCCCGGTCCGGGAGCGGCCCTCTTCCTGAGCCTGGCGACCTTCCTGGGGGCAGGCAGCTGATGGCCGTCGTGCGGGCGGCCATAAGGCTCAAGTCGTCGGACCCCGTGGCCGGAACAGCTCTGCGGGCCCTCTCCAGGGCCATGCCGGACTCCTGTCCCGAGGCGCTCTCCCGCTACGACCTGTGGGAGTTCGACCTCCCGGGCGGCCGCGAGGAGGTCCTGGCCATCCTCGCGAGGTTCCCCGACATATTGAATCCCAACAAACAGGAGTGCTTCTTCCCGGAGGAGGGACTCCTGCCGGGTGAGAGCCCCTCGCTGACATGGGTCTCCGTGGAGGTCTCCGAGAGATCAGGCTCCACAGGCTCCACCTGGAGCCAGGTGATAGGCCGTGCAGGCTTCGAGCTGCGGGGATTGAGGCTCCTGACGCTCTGGAGGCTGGGGTACCCCTCGGCCGTGGGTTCCGCCCGGGCCCTCGAGGCTGCGGGGGAGACCGCAGTCTCCGTCTCGAGGAACCGCGGGCTGCTTTCCAACCCTGTTTCACAGTCCGCGGAAGTATCGGCCGCACTTTCAGGAGCCCGAAGCCTTTGACGTCCCCCGTCTCCTGGGAGGACCTCCTCGGAGGGCTCTCCCATCCCCAGCAGTATGTCGGATGCGAGTGGAACACCGTGGCTGCCAGGTCCGGCCTGGCCGACGTCGCTCTGGTTTATCCGGACATCTACGAGCTCGGGGCGTCCAACTTCGGCCTGTCGGTCGTGCGCCACGCGCTCCTGCGCTCGGGGGCCTTCAACGTGCGCAGGGCGTTCTGCCCCGCGCCCGATCTGGCCGGCCTCATAGAGTCGGGGAGGAGCCCCTGGCGCTGCGTCGAGGACGGCTTCCCCGTGGCATCGTGCCGTGTCATCGGATTCGGGGTCCCTTCCGAGGCGCTCTTCTCCAACGTCCTGTTCCTCCTCCGGCTCGCGGGGCTCCAGACCAGGTCGACCGGCAGGAGGGATTCCGACCCCCTGATCCTGGCAGGCGGAGGGGGCATCTCGAATCCTCTCCCCCTTTCGCCCTTCGTCGACGTCTTCTTCCTGGGGGAGGCCGAGGAGCAGGCGGCGGCTCTCTTCGAGTCTCTCTCCGGACAGGGCTCCAGGCAGGATAGACTGGAGTCCGCGGCAGGGATACCGGGCGTCTGGGTCCCCGCCCTCGGGGTGAAGCCCGTCGAGCTCCAGAGGGTGCGCCGGCTGACCATGGAGGATGCTCCGGTAAGGCAGCTCGTCCCGCTCGCTCAGATATCCCACGACAGGGCCGTCGTGGAGATAGCCCGCGGCTGCACCCGGGGGTGCAGGTTCTGCCAGGCCACGCAGCTGACGCGGCCGGTCAGGGAGAGGCCGGTAGGGGACGTCCTCGAGCTGGCCGCGTCCTGTCTCAGGCAGACGGGCTGGGAGGAGGCGGGATTCCTGTCGCTCTCCTTCTCGGACTATGGAGACCTGGACACGCTGCTGGCGGGGGCCTCGAATCTCGAGAGGGAGCTGGGAATAGCGGTTTCCAAGCCTTCGCTGAGGCCGGACAGCTTCGCCAGGCTCGCAGCGGGGGGCAGGATGCGGGGCAGGGTCACCCTCGCCCCGGAGGCTGGATCGGAAAGGCTCAGATACAGCCTGAATAAGATCCTCCCGGACGATGACATCCTCTCGGCTGCCGACACGGCCTTCCGTCTCGGCGCGACCGGGATCAAGCTCTATTTCATGATCGGGCTGCCCGGCGAGTCCTGTGAAGATCTCGACGCCATGGTCGAGCTCCTCGGGAGGCTGCGGAGCGTCGCCGCGTCCAGGGGCCGCAGGGGGCGGGACGTGATCGGAGCAGCCCTCTCGCCGTTCGTCCCCAAGCCGCACACTCCTCTTCAGTGGGCTCCGCAGCTCGCCCCCGACGAGGTCCGCGGCAGGATCGAGCGCATCTGCTCGGCCATAAGGTGGGGGAAGCCGGGATGGAACGACCCGAGACTCGCCCTCCTCGAGGCGGTTCTCGGCCTGGGTGATGGGCACGGGACGGCAGACATGCTCGAAGAGGCCGTCCTCACCGGGGCGAGGTTCGATGCCTGGAGCGATCGCTTCCGGTGGGACATCTGGGAGCCGGTCCTCCGGAGTGGAGGAGCCTTCTCGCCGGATGGCCCCCAGGCCGGCCGGGACCCCTCTGCCGATCTCCCCTGGAGCTTCGTCAGGGCGGGGTCATCAGTCGAGTTCCTCCGCGCCGAGTACGGGCGGTTCCTGGCGGGCGTGCCCACCCCTGACTGCAGGGAGGCCGGATGCTCGGGCTGCGGTGCATGCCGGGACGCCGGGACAGTCGGAGAGGTGGCGACAGGAGGCCTGGAGTCCGGGAACCCCGCCGTGCCCGCCCTCGCAAAGGCGCAGCACCAGCCGGTGGCCGTCCTCAGGATTCGATGGGGGAGGCACGGGCTGGCGAGATTCTCGTCCCACCTCGACATGGTGAGGCTCTGGACCAGAACGATCAGGAGGTCGGGGCTCCCCGCCGCCGGCAGGGGCGACTTCGTCAGGCGCCTGAGGGTCCGCTTCGGACCGGCGTTGCCGCTGGGGTTTGAGAGCGGGGCCGAAGTTCTGGATATTCTGCTGGAGGCGGTGCCTGCCCCGGGCGCCCTTGCGGCGCTCGCCGCGGCCCTGCCGCAGGGCTTCGAGATCTGCGAGGGACGCCTGCTGCCCCCTGGTGCGGGGGCGCCCGACGCGGAGGCGGAAGTGGCCGAGTACGAGTTCACCGGGGCCGAGGATGGCCCCTTGCGGGAAGTCCTCTCCCGGGCGCCGGGAATTGTGTTGTCCGGCGCAGGAGCGGACGGGAAGACCCGCGCGATGATCGGGCTGGGAGGCGGTTCGCCGAGGGTGGACAGGCTCCTCTCCGAAGCGGGCGTCCGGGTTGGCCTCATAAAGAGGACCGGGCTCTTCGCGCTGCGTGGAGGGGAACCGACCCCGCTGCTGTCTCTCCATGAGGGGGATGATCTCACTTGAAATCGGATTTCATTGTCAACTCGCATCCTGATGTGACGCGGATAGCGATCCTCGAGGACGGCCGGCTCATGGAGCTGATCGTCGAGAAGACCGAGGAGAAGCGCATCGTCGGCAACATCTATCTGGGGCGCGTGAACGCCGTGCTGCCTGGGATGCAGGCCGCATTCGTGGACATTGGCCTCGAGCGGAGCGCCTTCCTGCACTCCTCCGACGTGAGGAGCGGGGTGATCGATGCGAAGGCCTTCGCCCAGTCCCTCGTGGAGGAGAAGCCCCTTCCCGCAGAGGAGTCCAACCAGCCCATCGAGGACCTCCTGCGCCGGGGGCAGGACATACTCGTCCAGGTGACGAAGGAGCCGATCGGCACCAAGGGGGCGCGCGTCAGCTCCAGGATCTCGATCGCCGGGAGATACGTGGTCAGCATGCCGGGCGACCCGGTCGCGGGCGTGTCCCGGAAGATAGGCGACAGGAAGGAGCGGACCCGCCTCCGCGAGATCGTCCAGAGGATGCGCGGCGAAGGCTTCGGCATCATCGCGAGGACTGCGGGGACCGATCAGAGCGAGGATGCCTTCAAGTCGGACGTGGAGAGGATCATCGACCGCTGGAAGGAGATAGGGGAGCTCACGCTCCGCTCCAGGGCGCCGGCCCTGCTACACCAGGAGTACGACATCATCACGATGACGATGCGCGACCTGGTCTCCGCCGAGATGAGCTCCTTCGTGACCGATTCGAAGGACGTCTTCTCGATAGCGCGGACCTACATGAAGCGGATCACGCCCGACATGTCGGCGCGCGTGAGGCTCTACAGGGGCAAGACCCCGATCTTCGACCAGTACGGGGTGGAGCAGGAGATAGTGCAGATACTCAACAGGGAGGTGCCTCTCAAGAGCGGCGGCTCCCTCGTGATCGACCAGACAGAGGCGCTCGTGGCCATCGATGTGAACACCCGTCGATACGTCGGCAAGAGGAGCCAGGAGAACACTATCCTGAAGACGAACCTCGAGGCCGCCAAGGAGGTCGCGCGGCAGCTCCGGCTGAGGGACATCGGTGGGATCATCGTCATAGACTTCATCGACATGGACATCGAGGACCACAGGGAGAAGGTCGTGAACTCCCTCCGCAGCGAGCTGGGGCGTGACAGGTCTCCCACGAAGACATGCCAGGTCAGCTCGCTCGGCCTGGTCGAGATGACCCGCAAGAGGGTGAGACCCAGCCTCGTGCAGGCTCTCTCGGAGCCCTGCCCGCACTGCGGCGGAACCGGCAGGGTGCTCTCGGCGCTCTCGGCCGCCACGCGGCTCGAGCGCCTCCTCGAGAGGGCGTCTCTCCAGAAGAACCACAGGAACATCGTCGTCTCGATCCATCCCGACCTGTCCGAGTATCTCATGAGGGATGACGGCAGGCGGATGGATCACATCCTGGAAAAGGCGAAGCTCGCGGTGGAGTTTCATGAGGACAGGAGGATGAAGGTCGACCAGTTCAGGGTGTTCTCCCTGGACACGCACGAGGAGATCACCTCGCTGTACGACTCATGACGCGGTTGACCGGAGCGCAGCCTCCTGCGTATAAACGCAATCGTTTTGCCGGAGATAACCTGGAGGTGTCCTTTGTACGCCATAATCGAAACAGGGGGGCTGCAGTTCCGTGTCCAGCCCGGTCTGAAGCTCATCGTGCCCCGCCTGCCGCAGGAGGAAGGCGCCAGCGTCAGGATCGAGAAGGTTCTCCTCCTCGGCGGGGAGGGTGACGCGAAGATCGGTGCCCCCACGGTCGCGGGCTCCAGCGTCGATGCGCTGATAGTCAGGCATCTGCGCGGACCCAAGCTCGACGTGTACCACCGCAAGCGCCGCAAGGGCTACGAGAAGAAGACGGGCCATCGCCAGGAGCTCACCGAGATCCAGATAACCGGCATCGCCGGAAGCTGAGCTTGGCCCTGCTCCTCGAAGGCAGGGGGCTGGCCGCCTCGATCAGGGCCCGCGTGGCTTCGGAAGCCGCAGCCCTGGGCGGCCGCCCGCCCGGCCTCGCCGTCATACTCGTGGGCGACGACCCGGCCAGCGAATCCTATGTGGCGGGCAAGCGGAAGGCCTGCGAGAAGGCCGGCTTCGTCTCATCGGTCTCAAGGTTCTTCGATTCTGTCGGCCCGGAGGTCCTGCTGGCGGAGATCGCAAGGTTGAACGCCGACCCTTCGATAGACGGCATACTCTGCCAGCTCCCTCTGCCGGGCCACATCCCGCTCGATGCGGTTGCACGGGCGGTGCTCCCTTCCAAGGACGTCGACGGCTTCCACCCCCAGAACGTGGGAAGCCTCTGGCGCGGAGAGAGGGGCATCGTGCCCTGCACTCCGGCCGGCATAATGAGGCTCCTCGACGCCAACGGGATCGATCCTTCGGGCAGGCGCGCCGTGGTGGTCGGCCGCAGCGGGATCGTCGGCAAGCCCGTCGCCGCTCTGCTCCTCGCCGCGAATGCCACCGTCACCATCGCCCATTCGAAGACGCGCGACCTCGCCTCCGTCTGCCGCGAGGCCTACATCCTGGTCACGGCCGCGGGGATCCCGGGGCTCATAGGTGCCGATTTCGTGGCTCCCGGAGCCGTCGTGATCGATGTCGGGATCACCCGGACGGCCGGAGGGCTCGCCGGGGATGTCGATTTCGAATCCGTGGAGCCGCTCTGCTCCGCGATAACACCCGTGCCCGGAGGGGTGGGTCCGCTCACCATCGCTCTCCTGCTCGAGAACACGCTTGCCTGCAGGAAGCTGGCAGCGGGCTGAACAGGCCCCGGGCTTTCTCCGGAACGCGCTCCCTGCGATAATAGACCGGATGACGAGGGGTCCGCGGGGCTTCAGATGCTCCGCACGTCCCGCGCGCAGATCCGGTCCGGCGGCCGCCCGCCGTTTTCGGGAGGAGTTCCGTGAGCTCGACCGACATCATCCTTCTCGCAGGAGTCGCCGGTGTCTGGATCGGTCTTCTCGTCGCCGCAATCGCGGTGTTGAGGGCGCTGCGTGCCGTCTACAGGCTCGAGTTCGAGATGGAGCGTCTCCGGAGGGAAATGGACGGCCTCGTGCCCAGGGTGGGTGGAGCTCTCGACGAGCTGGCCCGGATGGGTTCCGAGATATCGAAGACGGCTTCGTCGGCCCGGACCCTGATGGAGTCTGCCGACAAGCGATTCTTCAAGAGCGCGGCGGCCGGGGTCGCGGGGTATCTTCCCCTCGCCGCAGGCATCGCCCGCATCGTCCTGCCGATCGTCTTCAGGAGGCACAGATGAGGCTCGCGATTTCGTGTGCGCTGCTCGCAGGCCTTCTGGCGGCGGGCTGCAGGAGCGGCGCGGAGGGCCCCCTGAAGGGCGTCCTCCTCGTCTATCCGCAGGGTATGGAGGAGCAGGCCGATTCGCTCTCCTCCGCCCTGCAGATCGTGGTGGCCACCGTGGATCCCGAGCCCGTGTTCGCCTTCTCATACGCGTCGGAGGACGAGCTGGACGCCTCGCTCGAGAGGCGCAGGACGATCCTGTTCCTCTGCCCCTCCGTCGAGGACGTGCCGGACGGCCTGGAGAGGGTGGGTTCCCACTGGGCGGGCAGCGACCGCTGGGCGCTCGACCAGGCGGTCTTCGCAGCCGTGCCGGGAGTGACCGACGCATCGGAGCTCTCGACCGCCATGCAGCTCGCATACGACGCCCATCTGAGGAGCTATCTCTACCGGTCCTTCGTCAGCACAGGCATGTCGAGCCCCGAGAGGATCGACAGCCTCAGGGCGGTGGGCTTCTCCATGGACGTCCCCAGATCGTACCGGACGGCGGAGTGGAGGCCGGAGGACGGCTTCATCCAGTTCCAGCGCACCGTCTCCGACGAAGGCGCGATCATGATCAGCATACGCTGGACCGAAGGCGACACCCTGCTCTCGGCCGGCGAAGCCGTGCTGAGGCGGGAGGCCGTCGCGAGGCGCTTCTTCTACGACGCCGGCGCCGACTCGGTGGACAGGTCGAGGCTGGACCTCAGGGCGATGAGCCTGGGGGGCCTCGGCGGATGGAGGCTGCTGGGGGCCTGGCGCAATCCGGAGCATCTTAACGCAGGTGCGTTCACGAGCTATGTTCTCCAGTCGGATAGCGGTGTCTGGGTCCTCGATACCGAGGTCTTCAACCCCGGTGAGGAGAAGGAGCCGTTCATACGCGAGGGGTGGATCATCATGAACACCTTCTCGCTGGAGGGCTAGAATGCCTGACGCCCTGGAAAACGAGATAAGGGGCCTGTACGACGACTGGATCTCCAGTCCGTCAGCGTCCGTGTGCGCCAGGCTGGCCGACCGGCTGAGGATCGCGGGAAGGCCGGACGAGGCTCTGGAAGTGGCTTCGAGGGGTCTGCAGGACTGGCCGGCCAACAATGCCATCCTGCTGGCAGCGGCGAGGTGCCACCGGGATACCGGGAACATCGTCTCCGCCTCGGAGGCCTTCGACAAGGTCCTCGGAACGGATCCCTTCAACCTTGTAGCCCTCCGCGCGTCCGCCGAGATCGCCATGACCCGGGGCAGGCACGAGGATGCCATCCGCATCCTGGGCGACTACCTCTTCGAGAACCCCGCCGACACTGATGCCGAGAAGCTCCTGGACGAAGCGAAGGAGGCCGTGAGGAAAGGCGGCGGGCCGGATGCCCGGGCCACGGTCCAGACGCCTGCTGAAGCCTCTGCCGCGGAAGCTGCAGCCGCCCCGGAACAGCCTCCTTCCGAGCCCGTCGCTCCGCCGGCGCCGGTAGAGCCGCCCTCCGGAATCCCCCGGGATGTCCCCCCGGGTGTTCCGGAAGCCCTTCCCGGACCCGAGCCCGGGGAGGAGCCCGGCCCGGAGCAGCAGGCCGTTCAGCTGCCGGAGGCCTCCGCCGGTCAGGCGTCCGGACAGGAGCAGGAGGACAAGGAGGATCCGGGATACCCGCGGACGGCCAGGATGGAGAGGATATTCCAGGAGCAGGGCAAGGACCCCGGCGCGTTCCCGATGCCGCCGACCCCCGGTGATGCGCCCGCCTCTGCCGCCGTCGAAGAGACGACGCCCCCGCCGGCGGCCGGGGATGCCGGGATGGATGCGGCGGCCGCCCCGGAAGAACCAGCCCCTTCAGTCGCGGCGACCCCTCAGGCGTTCCTGACGCCGGATCCCTCGTCTGTCGTCAGCGATTCCCCTTCCGTGGAAGAGCCCGAAACCCCCGCCGCTGCCGGGCCGGAACGGCTCCAGCCCGCTCCCGTCGACGCCCCGGCGGCGAAGAGCGCTCCGAGGAGGGATCCCAGGAGCCTCCTCGACCTCTTCTCGCTCGAAGAGCGCGACGAACTCGGACTCGAGCCGTACAGGTCGGAGGAGGCATGACCCGTCTGCGCGTGGCGGTCATCAACGGGCCGAACCTCTCCCATCTGGGGAGCCGCCAGCCTGAGATCTACGGATCAGGAACCGCCTCCGATCTCGGAGCCCTCCTCGAGGACGCATCCCGGGAGCTCGGCATGGAGATCGATCTCGTCCAGCACGACGGCGAGGGAGAATTCGTATCCGCCGTCTGGCAGGCGTCGCGCGACTGCTGCGCCCTCATCGTCAATCCGGGGGGGTACTCACACACTTCCGTCGCTGTGCTGGACGCCCTGGAGGCCTTCCCGGGGATCGTCGCCGAAGTGCATATAAGCCAGGTTTTCCGCCGGGAGGAGGAGAGGAGGAACCTCCTCACCGCCCGGGCGGCTGATCTCGTGATAGTGGGCGCGGGCCTGCAGGGCTACCGGCTCGCAGCGGAATACATCGCCCGCTCGGTTGCCGAGAAGGCTTCGAGAGGCATCTCCGGAGGATCTGATGATAACCACCAATGACCTGAGGCGGGGAACGGTCATCGAAGCCGAGGGAGTGCTCTACCAGGTCGTGGAGTTCCAGCATGTCAAGCCGGGCAAGGGTCCCGCGTTCGTGAGGACGAAGCTGCGCGAGATCCACACCGGCAAGGTGCTCGACAGGACCTGGAGGGCCGGGGAGAAGGTCAAGGACGTCCGCCTCGAGCGCAGGGTCTTCGACCTGCTGTACCGCACCGAGGACGGATTCGTCCTGATGGATCCGGACAGCTTCGAGCAGGTGGTGCTCGACTCGTCGGTGGTGGGCGATGCCGAGAAGTACCTTGTCGACAACACCAGGCTCGATGTCCTGTTCAACGGGTCCGAGCCGATAATCGTCGAGCCCCCGACATTCGTGGAGCTGGCCATCGTCACCACCGATCCCGGGATGAAGGGTGACACAGCGAGCGGGGGCTCCAAGCCGGCAACGCTGGAGACGGGCCTCGTGATCCAGGTACCGCTGTTCGTGCGCGAGGGGGACAAGGTCCGCATCGACTCGCGGACCGACACCTACATCGAACGCGTGAAGAGCTGACATCCGGGATGCCCCGAAGCGTCGTACTCGTCCCGACCTACAACGAAGCCACCAACATCCGCGAGTTCCACAGGTCGTTCCGGGAGCATTGCGATCACGACCTGCTCGTGATAGACGACTCCTCGCCCGACGGTACCGCCGAGCTGGTGCGGCAGATCGCCTCGGAGGACCCGGGCGTGAGGCTCCTCCTCAGACCCGGGAAGGAGGGGCTCGGGAAGGCCTATGCCGAGGGCTTCGGGATGATCAGCTCCGAGGGCCGGTACGACAGGGTCTTCATGATGGACGCAGACCTGTCGCATCAGCCCTCCCATCTCCCGGCGCTCGCGGAGGCCCTCGACCGCGTACACATGTCCATAGGATCCAGATACATCCACGGCGTGAGCGTCCTCAACTGGTCCATCCTGCGCCTGAATCTCAGCTACACGGCCAACTGGTACATCAGGACGGCCACCGGCCTTCCCGTGAGGGACTGCACCAGCGGTTTCAGGGGCTTCCGGGCCGAGGTGCTCCCCGTCCTGCTCTCCTCGGAGTTCCGGGCTTCCGGCTACGCTTTCCTGGTCGAGATGCTGCACAGGGTCTGGATGGCCGGGATGGAACTGGGAGAGGTTCCCATCGTGTTCCTGGAGAGGCGTTCGGGCAGTTCCAAGATCAGCCGCAGGGTGCTCCTGGAATCCCTTCTGCTGCCGCTGCGACTCGTGCCCGGGAGATTCCGCCGGCGGCGCGCGCCGGGCCGGTCTCAGAGCGAGTTGTAGATCTCCCTTATCACCGCGTCCTGCCAGTTCCTGGCGGCGTACACCGAGCCCTGGGGGACCTCCGCCATGAGCACGACTGCAATCCTCCGGCCCGAGGCCGTGGAGACGATCCCCGCGATCGAGGACGTGTCGTTCAGCGAGCCCGTCTTGCCGCGGAAGGCTCCCTCCGGCAGATCGGTGAGCCTCGTGGAGAGAGTTCCCTCCTGCCCGTTGACCGCCAGGGAGGCCAGGTACTCGGGTCCGTAGCCGAACGAGCCCACCCCTTCGAGCAGGACGGCGGCCAGGGCTCTCGGCGTGAGGCGGTTGAGCCTGCTCAGTCCCGAGCCGTCGGCCAGAAGGATATCCCCTGGAGAGGGCGTCAGATCGGAGATCATCGCGCCGGCCATCTCGCAGCCGGCGGCGGTCGATGCAGGGGGTCCGAAGGCCTGGAGGGCGGAAGCCCTGAGCAGGAGCTCGGCCACGCCGTTCAAGCTCCACTTGTCCATCTCCGCCGTGATCTGCCAGAGGGGGCGGGAGGAGATGACGGAGATCGATCTGATGCCCGGCCCCCCTGGAGCCTGTCCTTCCGAGATGGAGGCCACGCGGATGCCATACTCCCCCAGGGCGTCGGCGAAGAGGAGCGCAAACTCCAGGGACGGATCGGGGAATGGTGTCCACAGCGTACGGACGCTCCGCGCCGGCAGGGATCCCTGGACGGTCACCCGGTCCGGTGACTCGTCCCATCCCGAGACGGAGACAGTCAGATCGTCGGCGCCGATGCCGGCAGCGGGCCTGAGTTCGGCTCCGGGCAGATCCGGCCATCCCGAGACCCGGAGCGGTCCGCCGACGGTCGAGACGACTATCTCGAGCAGGTTGCCCCCGAACGAGAGAGCCTCGACTGGAGGGCAGTAGGCCCTGCCCCAGTCGTCCTCGTCCCAGCCCAGGCAATGGGAGTCGTCCTCGAAGCAGCCTGTGTCGTAGATCAGCCTCCATGGCACGGAGGGATCTATGGAGAGGGCGGTCTCCATGGCCGATCTCTCGATGTCGTCGAGTTCCAGCAGCGGGGCGCCTGAGCCGGCGAGGCAGATGCACGCCGACGACGTATCGACGAGGACCGGCGTCCTGAAGACGTAGTCGGGACCCAGGGTGCGCATCGCCAGGAGCGAAGTCACGAGCTTCACCGTCGAGGCGGGGCGGAAGGCCTGGTCCGACCGGGTGTCCAGGATGACCTCGCCGGTCTCGGCGTCTATCGCCAGGGCGCCGGTGCGCCAGCTCTGCTGCGGTTGCGGGAACTCGAGCGCCAGGAGGATCGACAGGACAAGGGCCGGGCTCAAGACGAACCTCCGGATCGGAAGTTGACACAATCAGCCTCGAACCTACATTTGAAGGGTACTCTTGTGCAACCGCAAGGGATTTCGGAGCCGGGAGGAGATCGAGCGTGGGACGAATGCTGGCCATCGCCGTTTCGCTGCTGTTCCTGTCGTCATGCGCGCGCCGCGAGGAAGCCCTGAGAGTCGGGGACCTCTCGTACGACAGGCAGGAGCTCTCGGAGATACTCCGCCCTGTCGCCGGCGACTCGCAGGCGGTGGAGAACAGGCTCCAGTCGTTCATCGCAGGCCGGCTGATCCTCGTCGATGCCGATGCGCGCGGAATAACGGGAGACAGGATCGTCACCGAGCAGCTCTGGGAGAGGTCCAGGGAGAGGCTCCAGGCAGCCTACATCTCCGCCAAGCTGGGAGCCATCGTCATCCCGGAGGACAGTGTGACGGCCTTCTATGACGCGAGCGGAACCATGCTGCAGTACACGGTGATGAACGTCGCCGACAGCGCGCTGGCCGACAGCCTGCGGACGCTGGTCCTCGCAGGGGAGGACATGAGCGGCCTGGTGCGCAGGTTCTCCACGCTCTCGGTCGATGTCGAGACCGGCGGGCTGGTGGGCCCGAGGGATTCGATGAGGACCTCGGCGGCAGACGGGATGCTGCTTGCCGGTCTATCCCGGGGGGAGGTGTCCCCCGTGGCGAGGTTCGATTCCGGATGGCGCTTCCTGAGGCTCGACAGCATCTACCAGGCACCCATGCCCCGCTTCGAGGAAGCCAGGCAGGGCATCTACGATTTCATCTGGGGCCACGAGGCCGAGATCTACAAGGTGGGCCTGGAGGACAGCCTCAGGTCCGCGTACTCGATAAGAGTGCCCGAAGGCGCGGTCGACCTCCTGGTCTCCCACGCCCTGACGCCTTCCGGCGAGTTCTCGCCGTATTCTCCGGAGGAGGACTCGACCATCGTATGCGAGTGGGACGGGGGCCACAGGACCGCCGGCTTCGTGGCCAGGAACATCATCGCAATCCCGTCGTTCCTGCCCAGGGATGCCACCGACTCCTCGTGGGTGGACGGATACGTCAGGCTTCTCGGCCTGTACGACGTCATGGCAACGAGGGCGGTAGAGATGGGGCTCGACACGATCCCCGAGACCGCCGCCCTGGTCACGCAGGCCAGGGAGGGCGTGATCCTGGAAGCCTGGCGCTCGAGGGTGCTCCTCCCGAGGATCTCACCTGACGAGCAGCAGATAGTCGCGTCCTACGAGGCCCATCGAGCCGCTCTCGTCATCCCGGAGAGGCGCAGGCTGCGCGCGATCGCCGCGGTGGACGAGGCGCAGGTCGCGAGGCTCGAAAGCCTCCTCTCGGCCGGGGGGGACCCTCTTGATTCGCCGGATCTCTTCACACCCGTGAGGTCGCTCCTGGAAGAGGGGGAGACCGTTCTGACAAGGCCCCTGGCCGCATCGGACCTGCCTCCCGAGATAGCCTCGGAAGTCGCCTCGCTCGAGCCGGGCGAAGCTCGGGCCTGCTCGCTATCGGGCGGCTCGGTCCTCTACATGGCGCTCGAGGAGGTCATCCCCGCCCGCCAGGCAACCCTGGAGGAGGCCCGGGAAAGCATTGCCGCCGCTCTTTCCGACTCCACCGAGCGCGTCATGCTCAGGGGACTTGTAGACAGCCTGCGGTCTGCGTATCCTTGTCGTGTAGATTCCGAGTTCGTTTCCCGGTTCTGGAGTCCATCCCAGCGCTGAAGGATAGACCGGAGGGCATATCTGATGTTCTGCCGTGCATGCGGGCATGACAATGGTGAGAATAGCAGGGGCAAGTGCTCGAACTGCGGATTCGATCTCGAGTTCCAGACGCTTCCGCTCCGCGAGCAGAGAGAGGGTCTCCAGAAGCCTGTCGAAGGCAGGCTGGACATAGGCGATACCACCTTCAGGACGCACCATTACAGACGGACGGGTCTGACCGGCGTCGTGATAGGCATCGCCGGCCTGGTGGTGACGATCTTCATCATCTCCACGTTCGACAGGGCGCAGATCGTCGGCAGTGACGAAGAGCTGCAGGCCGTGGCGGACACCCTCGCCGCCCCTTCTGACTCGCTGCCCATCGAGATCGGGGCGGACATCGTCTATGTCCTCAACGACAGCGGCACCAGCGCGGAGCCCAGGACGAACCTGAACCTCAGCCTGATCCCCGAAGGCAGCTCCGTGGCGTTCCTGGGCAGCAGATCCGTCCCGATCCGCCCGCTCGTGAGCTTCATCGAGCGAAAGCGAGCGGAGGGCGAGACCGCCCGTCTGGACCTCAACGCTCTCTGCTGCTGGAACGACGACTCACACAGCACCTTCACGAGGATCCCGCTCGTGGTCACGGATCCGACGCCCGCCGACAGCGCAACCGCTCCCGTGACCTTGAAGCTGATCTTCACCGAGGAGTGGCTCGTGGGCAGGGTGGACGAGTTCGGCATCGACATCACGGCCCCGGTGCGCGCAGGAGAGTTCAGCGCATGGAAGCTCGACAGCGTCCTGACGCAGGTTTCGAGCCGCCTCTCCAGGAGGGATCTCGGAGGAAGGGCCGTCGAGGTTACCGCGATGTTCTCGGAGGGCTCGAACCTCGGCCATGCCATGGACATCATGCTGCAGGTCCAGCCGTCCGTCGACAGCCTCGGCTACAGGGGCCTCGGACTGAAGTACTTCCTGCTCGAGGACTAGGCCGGGCGCGCTCCGGCGCCTCCGGCGGACCCGGCATCTCCAGGCCGATCCGGCAAGCGCGGACCAGCGTTCCGCGCACCCGGCGGAAACTGTCGCAGGAGGCCGCATCCTGCAGAAGGCGGATCGATGAGCGCCACTCTTGTACTGCTCCCGCACAGGGAGAAGTCGCTCCTGAACAGGCATCCATGGATATTCTCGGGTGCGGTCGCGGGAGTCACGGGGGAGCCGTCCCCCGGCGACGTCATCGACGTACACGCCAGCGACGGCCGTCTCCTCGCGAGAGGATTCTACAATCCCAGGTCGCAGATCGTCTTCAGAGCCCTCACATGGGCTGACGAAGACGTCAGGCAGCCCTCGTTCTGGACTCGCAGGATAGCCGACGCCCTCTCGTACAGGATCAGGACCCTAGGCATGGAGCTCGACGGCCGCGCCCTGAGGGTCATATCCGCCGAGGCCGACGGGCTGCCCGGGCTCATCGTGGACATGTACGACGGCTGTGCGGTGATCCAGATGCTCTGCATGGGCATGGACATCCGCAGGCGGGAGATCGTGGACGCCCTGAACGCCATCCTCGCCCCGCGCTGCATCTACGAGCGCAGCGACAGCGAGGTTCGACGGCTCGAGGGCCTCTCCACCGTCTGCGGGCTCGTGCAGGGGGAGGAGCCCCCGGCCCTCGTGGAATTCTCGGAAGGTGCCGTCAGGCTGCTGGCCGACATCAGGACCGGTCACAAAACCGGTTTCTACCTCGACCAGGCGGTCAACCGGAGGATCGTCGCAGGCTACGCCCGCGGGAGGACCGTGTTGAACTGCTACAGCTACACCGGGGCGTTCGGCGTGCACTGTGCAGCATCCGGGAGCTCTGTCGTGACGAGCCTCGACTCGTCCGCCCCGGCTCTGTCCCTGGCCACCGCCAACATGGATCTCAACGGCTTCGGCGAACTCCATGCGCCGGAGGACTGCGACGTGCCCGAGAGGCTCAGGACCCTCTCCAGGGAGGGCAGGTCGTTCGGCATGGCGATACTCGACCCGCCTCGTTTCGTGCCCAACAGATCGGCTCTCGAGAAGGGGGCCAGGGCCTACAAGGACATCGCCCGCCTGGCATTCATGCTGCTCGAGCCGGGTGGCATCCTGGCAACCTTCAGCTGCTCGGGCCAGGTGGACGCAGACCTGTTCCAGAAGATCATCTTCTCCGCCTCGGTCGAGGCCGGCAGGGACGCCAGGATCATCTCCAGGCTGGGTCAGGCGCCCGACCACCCCGCCCTGCTCTCCTGCCCGGAGGGGACCTATCTGAAGGGGCTGCTCTGCAGCGCAGTGTAGTCTTCCTTCTTGAACCGGCCGGGTGTTCCGGCTATAATGAAGAACAGGCTTGTGCCGATGCCGGCCGCGAGCCGCGCCGCAGGACAACGACCCGCGGAGGGTGGGTATAAATGAGTTTCAGATTCGTCAGCAGCGCCGTCGATCCCACTGGCTATCTGCCCTGCTGGTACGCGAAGGCGGGGAATGACTGCTCGCCTCCCGTCGGATGGGCCGGACTCCCTCCGGAGACCGGGAGCATCGCGGTGACCTGCGAGAACCTCTCGGCCACACCCGAGGTTCTGCACTGGGTGCTGTACGATCTGGCACCCTATCCCGCAACCGTCTTCGGCGGGCTGCCGAAGCGCCCCGTGCTCGATTTCGGGTCGCACCAGGCTACGAACAGCTTCGGGGTCACGGGCTGGACGGGTCCCGGCGAGGACGGCGGCATCGTCACGCTCACGTTCACCGGATACGCCCTTCCCGGTCCCCTCGGGCTCCCCGGTGGCGCCCCCGCCGCGGAAGTGGCGGAGCTGGCGCGGGAGAATGCACTGGCGATCTGCAGCTTCACCGGAACGTACTTCCCGAGAAGGCGCAGACCGGCATGCGCCTCCGGTGCAGGGGGATGAGAAATGGCCGCTCTGTTGCTCTTCAGCAGCGCGTTCAGTGATGGCGGGCCGATCCCTGCACTCCATACCTGCGACGGGGCCGACATCTCGCCCCCGCTCTCCTGGCAGGCACAGGACAGCTCGATCGTCTCCTTTGCCCTCGTCTGCGAGGACCCCGACGCGCCTCTCACGACATGGACCCACTGGGTGATCTTCAACATCCCTGCCACGACCGATTCGCTCCCCCAGGGTCTTTCCACGGAGTCCCGCCTTCCCGACGGCTCCTGCCAGGGTCTCAACAGCTGGGGGCGCACCGGATACGGCGGACCCTGCCCTCCTTCCGGCACCCATCGCTACTTCTTCAGGCTCTACGCCCTCGATGCAATGCTCGATCTCCCGTCCCGCTCACGCCCCGCGGAAGTCGCGAGGGCCATGGACGGCCATGTCATCTACTCGGCGAGCCTGATGGGCACCTACTCCAGGCACAGGTAGGGCGCCCCGTGCGCCCCGAAGGCCTCCAGGGCAGCGTCCATTCACCGCTGTGGGCGCTGGACCCCGGCGTTGTGTTCCTCAACCACGGTTCGTTCGGGGCCTGCCCCCGCGAAGTGCTCGCCCACCGGAGGGCGCTCATCGAGGAACTCGAGTCCGAGCCCATGGACTTCCTCGTCAGGAGATACCCTGGCCTTCTCGGCGAGCAGATATCCTTCCTCGAGTCGTTCCTCGATGCCGAGCCCGGCTCGATCGTGCTCGTGCAGAACGCCACGGTAGGCGTGAACACGATCCTCCGGAGCCTCCGGCTCGGACCCGGCGACGAAGTCCTGGTGACCGGCAGCGAGTACTTCTCGACGAGGAACTCCGCGCGCTCCGTCACCGAGGCCGCAGGAGCCTCGGTCAGGATGGTCGGGATCCCGTTCCCGCTCTCTGATCCCTCCGAGGCCTCGGATGCCATCCTGTCCGCCGTGACCCCCCGGACGCGGCTCGCTGTGATCGACCACATCGCGAGCCCGACGGCCCTTGTATTCGACGTCGAACAGATAACGGCCGCGCTGACATCGAGGGGCATCGAGGTGCTGGTCGACGGGGCGCACGGACCGGGCGGCGTCGATCTGAGCCTCCGCTCCGTAGGCGCGTCATACTACACCGGCAACTGCCACAAGTGGCTTTGCAGCCCGAAGGTGTGCGCTATACTCTATGTCAGGCCGGACAGGCAGGAGGGCGTCCACCCGCTCGCGATATCGCATGTCCGGGCCGACCTCGACACCCCTCTGTCGGATTTCCAGCTCGAGTTCATGTGGAACGGCACGCCCGACCCCACGGCCGCGCTGAGCGTCAGGAAGAGCGTGGAATACATGGCCTCGATCCTGCCGGGGGGCTGGACGGCCATAAGGGAGCGGAACAGGGCGTTGGCGACCGAGGCCGGCCGCAGGCTCTCGTCGGCTCTGGGGCTCCCGCCTCAGGCGCCCGACTCCATGACGGGGCCCATGGCGGCGGTCCTGCTGCCGTGGAGGCAGCCTCCCGAACCTCCCGGAGTTCTCTGGCTCGATCCGCTTCAGGTCTGGCTGAGGGAGGAGAGGGGCATAGAGGTGCCGGTCACCTGGACTCCCGGACCGCGGAGCAGGCTCCTGCGGCTCTCCGCTCAGCTCTACAACTCGCCGGAGGAGTACGACTACCTGATCGAATCCGTCCTCGAGTGCCCATTCCTCGGAGCCGACTGACCGGCGATCAGGCTGCCGGCTCGAACCAGCCCCGCGTCCGCAGGCATATCTTCACGAGCATCAGCATCACGGGCACTTCGATCAGCACACCGACCACGGTCGCCAGCGCCGCTCCCGACGAGAGGCCGAACAGCATCGTGGCCGTGGCGATGGCCACCTCGAAATGGTTCGAGGCCCCGATCATCGCCGCCGGCGCCGCATCCTCGTAGCGGAGTTTCAGGAGCCTCGCGAGCCAGTACCCGAGCCAGAAGATCAGGTTGGTCTGGATGAAGAGGGGAATGGCGATCCAGAGGATCGTGAGGGGATTCGAGAGGATCGTCCCGCCCTTGAAACTGAACAGGAGGACCAGGGTCGTGAGAAGGGCGACGATCGTGATGGGCGTGAGGACATGGAGGAACTTCTCCCTGAACCACCGCTCGCCCCTTGCCCTGACGATCCACCTCCTGGAGAGGTATCCCGCCACCAGGGGCAATGCCACGTAGATTGCGATGGACAGCGCCAGTGCCTGCCATGGGACCGGCAGCCTCCCGACGCCCAGCAGGAATCCGCCGAGCAGTCCGTAGAGAACCAACATCGACAGAGAGTTGATGGCGACCATCACGAGCGTCAGCCCGTCGTTGCCCCTGGCGAGATAGCTCCAGACAAGGACCATGGCCGTGCATGGCGCTATCCCCAGCAGGATGCATCCTGCGAAATAGCTGCGCCACAGTGGTACCTGCAGCATCTTGATCCCGTCGGAGAGGACCACCGTGCCCGCCCCGTGTGTCGCTCCGACCGGCAGGTCCAGGCCGAAAGGCATCTTCACCAGGTCCGTCGCGTCGGTTCCGATGAACGCGCGGAAGAGAACCCCCAGAAACAGCAGGGCGATGGCGTACATCGTGAAGGGCTTGATCGCCCAGTTCACGAATAGAGTCAGCCATACGGGCCTGCCGCTCCTGCCGGCCCTGACCACCGAAGCGAAGTCGATCTTCACCATGATCGGGTACATCATCAGGAAGAGGCAGATGGCGATCGGGATGGAAACCACCGGCGCGCCGTTCACGAAGATCGAGAATCCATCCAGCCTGGTCGCCAGAGCGGGCGCGAGCCTGCCGAGTATGATCCCCGCGACGATGCACAAGCCAACCCACACGGTCAGATACCGCTCGAACACGTTCGACATCCTGCGGTCTGCAGCCGGGCACGAGGTTCCGCTCATCGCCCCTCCCTGTCCACGATCGCCTCAATCCCTGCGCAGCTCGCGAATCCATTTCGCGCAGGAGTTGGAAGGCGCTTCATATGGCTTTTTGCAGCATATAGATACCTGCCAGGATGACGAGGGCTCCGGCGGCGCGCCGCAGGATGGCGAGAGCTCGGGACTTCTCGTTCCAGCTCAGCAGTCTGCAGGCTGTCCCGGAGAAGGTGCCTGCGGCGACGATCACGCCACAATGGCCGATGGCGAAGCAGCCCATCATGGCTGCGGAGAGGACTGGCCGAACGGCCTGTGCGGCCAGGACCACCCCGAGCAGCGGGGCGATGAAGGCAAAGGTGCAGGGCCCCGCCGCAGCCCCGAAGACGAGGCCATAAAGGGCGGAACCCAGGAGCCCCGACCTTCTCCGTCCCGGCATCGCAACTCGTGGCGCCGGCAGGGTGAAGACCTCCATCAGGTTCAGACCGAACAGCATCAGCAGGACGGCAAGAATGATGCCCCCGGGTTTCCCCATGTCTCCCGCAATGCGCCCCGCGCTTAACGTGATGACTCCCAGGGCCGAAACGGCAACCAGGACCCCGGCGGCGAATGACGCCGAGATTCGGAACGCCTTTCTCGTGGAGGTCTCGGGATCCTTCGAGATGTAGCCCACGAGCAGGGGGATGCTGGCGAGATGGCATGGGCTGAGAAGAATGCTCAGCATTCCCCAGACCATGGCGGCGGCAAGCCCGACAACGGGGGAGGATCCTTCGACCGCTCTCCCCAGGCCGGTCAGGAATTCACTCACCGGCATCCTCCGGTATCACGTCGTATCCCAGCTCGGTCCACTTCGCGACCATGTCCTCGGCCGATACGACGCCCTCGTGCCTCCAGAGCTCGGTTCCGGTCTCCGAGAGGAAGATCTGCGTCGGGATCACCCTGATGCCGTAGGTGCGCGCTGCCGCCTGGTTCTCGTTCACGTCGACGAAAGAGATCTCGAGGGTCCCCTGCGTCATGTCCTCGAGACGGTCGAGCTCGGTCATCATGGTCTGGCACGGTATGCACATCTGCGAACCGAGATCGAGGACCTTCGGCAATGCCGTCAATGTCGTGTCCGGAGCTTCCAGGCGCTCGGTTCCCGTGTCACGGGTCAGGACTGCTGCGGCTGCAAGCCCGCCGACTACCAGGACTATCGCTGCCTTGGTCAATGTCTTCATCGGAGTGAATCCGTCCTTCGGAATCTGATGTTGTCTACTTCCCGGTCAGTATGGCCGCTATCTCATCCACTCCCGGGACTCTGCCCATGACCCTGACCTCTCCATCCACAACGAGAGCCGGAGTCATCATCACGCCGAACTTCATGATCTCCCTGATGTCCGTAACCTTCTCGATCGACACGCCCTGGAGCTCCGCCTTCTCGACTGCCTTGTGGACGTGCTCCATGAGCTTGATGCATTTCGGGCAGCCCGTTCCCAGCACTTGAATAGTCATCTCTTACCTCCAGTTCCGCATCAGCTCGCGAAGGTGCCGAAGATGAACCCGGTGAAAGTTGCGAGAACGACCACGAGAGAAACGAAGACCACCGTTTTCTTCGCACCCATGATGCTCCTGAGGACGAGCATGCTGGGCAGGGACAGTGCCGGGCCGGCAAGGAGAAGGGCCAGGGCCGGGCCTTTGCCCATCCCGGAACCGAGCAGTCCCTGAAGGATGGGTATCTCCGTGAGCGTGGCGAAGTACATCAGCGCGCCGGAAACGGAGGCGAAAAGATTCGCGAGCAGCGAGTTGCCGCCGACGGCTCCAGCGATCCATGTGGATGGGATCATCGCCTCATGGCCGGGCCTGCCCAGGAGGAACCCGGCGACGAGCACGCCTCCCAGGAGCAAGGGAATGATCTGACGGGCGAAGCCGACCGTCGCGTCGAACCACTCCCGGAGCTGGGGGCCACCTGTGGCGGAGAGGGCGCCCACAGCGATGACACCAGCCGAGAACGCGTAGATCGGATGCTCCGGCCACAGCAGCGCAAGGGCAGTGACGGGAACGGAACCCAGAAGCACTCTCCTCCATCCGACCTTGAACTCGAGCACGAGGATCACGGCCAGGAGAACGGAGAATGCCGATGTGATGTACCACTTGATCTGAGCTACGAAGGCCCAGAAGGGAGCCGCCCCTTCAGGGCTGCCCCAGTTGGCGAAGACGAGGATTCCGGCCATGGAGGCGAAGTACAGAGCTGTTTTCCAGAGTGGTCGCTGAGGAGCCCCCGGCGCCGTCGCCATGCTGGTTCGCGTCTTCTCTGACGAAGCCTTGCGGAAGAACAGGCTCATCAGGAGGCCGATGACAACGCTGAAGGCTACTGCGCCGACGGCGCGGGCGACTCCGATCTCCAGCCCGAGCACCCTCGCCGTCATCACGATGGCCAGGATATTGATGGCGGGGCCGCTGTATAGAAATGCCGTCGCTGGCCCGAGCCCTGCTCCCATCGTATAGATGCCGGCGAAGATGGGCAGCACCGTGCACGAGCAGACGGCCAGAACGGTCCCGGATACCGAAGCGACTCCGTACGCCTTGAATCTGTTCGCCCCCGGTCCGAGGTATCGCAGGACGGAGTCCTTGTTCAGGAAGACGCCGATGGCGCCCGCGATGAACAGGGCGGGGACCAGGCAGAGGATCACATGAAGGCGGGCGTATTCGTTGAGCATGAAGAGGGATTCCCGGACTGCACCCTCGAACCGCGGCGAACCGACCGGAAGGAACCAGGCTGCGAGAAGAGCGGCAGCCAGGAGGAGAAGCGTCTTCGTCGTCGAAGTCACTGCTTGTTCTCCTTCGGGCAGGCCGGGAGCCTGCAGGCCCCTCCCGCGATCACGTTCTCCACGCACTGGAAGAAATCGAGGACGCATCTCACCGCGAGGGTGTAGTACACCTTCGTGCCCTCCTTGCGGTCCGCCGCGAGGCCCGCGCTTCTAAGGACGGAGAGGTGTCTCGACACCGTAGAGATGTCCAGGCCGACCTCTGCGGAGAGGTCGCCCACGGTCCTCTCACCTGTCGAGAGCGCATCCACGAGATGCAGGCGGGCGGGATTGGCGAGGGCGGAGAGTATCGATGCCCTTCTTCGATAGATCTCGTTGTTCGACGACATGGTTCTCCTCCTTGCAAACTTATGCAAATATACAAATATTCGTTCCTGGATCAACAGGAGCTCGATCTTGGCAATCGCGGACATTTCCGCGATACTGATCGAAACCGCGTGGAAAAGCAGCCTTGCATGCGAGGAGGCAAGATGGGGAAGATTCTGGCTGTTCTGCTGCTGGCCGTGCTGCCCGTCACCGCAGCCACCATAACGGTCGGCAGCCCTCAGATATCGTCGAGCGATCCCTGGTGCGGCTCCTGAAGCCCCCAGATGCGCTACCAGGCGGTAGTGCTGGGCGAAGAGATGCAGGGAGCCTGTGACATCCTCTCGGTGGCATGGCAGCGGACCACTTCGGGGAACGACCAGGGCCATTACTATGACGTCAACATCTACATGGGCCTCTGTGCATCGGACCAGCTCGGCTCGGTCTTCGAAGACAACTGGGTGCCGGGCACCAAGACGCTGGTATTCTCCACCGACCAGCTCGACCTGTCCGCCGGCGTCAACGAATGGGAGCCGATCACGCTCGATGCGCCATACTGGTACGGCGGTCAGCAGAACCTGCTCCTCGAGGTCGAGTGGGGCTCCGCCAACACCTCCTACAGTTTCTACACATGGAAATGGGATACCGGGGCCGTGCGATCGATCAAGGCCGTCGACCTCGCCGCGCCGTCGGGCATAATGTCGACCCAGATGTCCGAGCTCCAGTTCACGGCAGACCTCGACCTGGAGGTCGACACCTTCGGCTGCATCAAGACCCTGTTCATCGGCGGAGAGGAGCGGGGGGAATGAAGATCCTGCCGCTGCCCCTGCTGGCCCTTGCATTCCTCGCGCCGGCCGCGACGATAACCATCGGGCAGGAGGAGCTCTCGGGCGGCGAGCCGCTCTGCTGCTCCTGAGTCGAGTCCCTGCACTACCAGGTGGTGGTGCTCGATTCGGAGATCGGGGGAGCGTTCCAGATCCAGGAGCTGTCACTCGTGCGGCACAGCTCGGGTTCTACGCCCGCCCCGACGAACTTCAGCGATTTCCAGATCTGGTTCGGACTGACCGATTCCGACCAGCTCTCGTCGATGTTCGAGGACAATTTCATCCCCGGCACACGCACGCTCGTGTTCGACCGCGACTCGCTCTACCTTTCCGCGAGTCCGGGCGAGCAGATCGACTTCGAGCTGGACCAGCCCTTCTGGTACGGAGGAACGCACAACCTCGTGGTCGAGATCCTCTGGTCGGACGGCGAGGAGATCGGCTCCGAGTGCGTGTACACCTGGCAGTGGAACACGGGCGCCATGAGGTGCGCGTCAGGCCCGTACACGGCGTCCTCGGGCAGCCTCACCAGCATGATCCCGATGCTGGTCCTCACAGGAGTGCAGGCGCTCGACCAGACCACTTTCGCGGCGGTGAAGTCGTCCTTTTCCGGGAGCCCCTGAGCGGCGCCGGACGGGTTCCGAGCGATTTCCGGGATATCGATGCACATGACCCGGCAGGGATCCGGGGTCGCAGTGTTGCCTCCTCCGGGCGGCGCTTGGCAATATTCGCGTGCGGTGCGCCCGTAGCTCAGCTGGATAGAGCAGCGGACTTCTAATCCGCAGGTCTCGCGTTCGAGTCGCGACGGGCGTACCACTCTCCGGAAGGCCTTCCCGGCAGGCGGCCTTCCGTTCCACCATCTCCAGGCCCGCCCTCCCGTGGGCCGGCACCGACTCAAGGCTCCCGCACGGACCCGGGCACGATACGGAGGAAGGCCGCCCTAACGGACGGCCTTCCTGCACGATGGTACGCCCCCCGGGAATCGAACCCGGAACCCACGGATTAAGAGTCCGTTGCTCTACCAATTGAGCTAGGGGCGCAAAAATCCTGGGGTGGGAGACCGGACTCGAACCGGCGACCACTTGATCCACAGTCAAGGGCTCTACCAACTGAACTACTCCCACCAGAGCAGGCCGCATATATAGACGAGCCCCTCGATGCGTCAAGCAATACAAGCTCTTGACGCAGCTTCCGCGGCAGGATACGCTTCGTCGACCAGACGCGAACGGGGGGCCCTTTCCGATGAGATGCCCGCGCTGCGGGAGCATGGACGACAGGGTTGTCGATTCGAGGAGCGCCAAGGAGGGCAGGGCCACCCGGCGCCGTCGCGAATGTCTCGACTGCGGCTACAGGTACACCACCTACGAATTCATCGAGACCAGCTATCCCGGAGTCGTCAAGAAGGACGGGAGGCGCGAGCCTTTCGATACCGCCAAGCTGGAGAAGGGCATCGCCAGGGCCTGCGAGAAGCGCCCGGTCTCCGCACAGGAGATCAAGGACGTCGTCGAGAAGCTCACTGCGCGGATCACGGAGGAATTCCCCGATGAGGTCAGCTCGGGTTTCATAGGAGAATGCGTGATGGAGACTCTTCGCGGGATCGACGAAGTCGCCTACGTAAGGTTCGCGAGCGTCTACAGGCAGTTCCGGGATGTCGCTCAGTTCAAGGAGGAGCTGGAGAGGCTGCTGAAGAACCAGAAGTGAGTTACCCGCCTTGTGGCGGCACTTCGGATTCCCTATGAATGGCCAGTCACAGCAAGGCATTGGAGCATCCTGCAGGGTCGGGATGGAACACGCCGGTCCTTCCCGGGCGATTTCCTTCGACCATACAGGCTTGTTGCATCGGGAAGGTCTGTCCATGGAGGCTTATGGGGAAACGCAGAACCTTTTCGGGGGGGGCGCACCCTGACGAGCGCAAGGAGCTGGCCGAGCACAGCGCCGTTCGGAAGCTGCCCGCGCCGAAGGTGATCCGGGTGGCCCTGTGCCAGCATCTCGGAGCCCCCTCGACGCCGCTTGTCGCCAAGGGTGACAGGGTTACGCGCGGCCAGGAGATCGGTGCTCAGAACGGCTTCATCAGCCTGCCCACCCATTCTCCGGTCGGCGGAACCGTGCTGGCTCTCGAGGATGCGGCGCTGCCGCACAGGAGGTCTGGCCCCACGATCGTGATCGAGACCTCTTCGGAGGAGGGAGGCGCGGTATTCGAGCCCTGGCCCGAATACTCCAGCCGTTCTCCCCAGGAGGTCATCGAGAGGATAAGGGCTGCCGGAGTCTGCGGAATGGGGGGCGCGAGCTTCCCCACCCATGTCAAGCTCTCCCCGCCCAGGGACAAGAAGGTCGACACCCTCATCCTCAACGGCGCCGAGTGCGAACCCTACCTCACCTCGGACGCCCGCCTGATGGTCGAGCGCACGGCCGACGTCATCGATGGGATGAGGATCCTGGCCCACGCTCTCGGAGTCGGGCGGGTCTTCGCGGGCGTCGAGGCCAACAAGCCGGAGGCAGCCGCCGCTCTCGAGGGAGCCGGCGCGGAAGTCATCACTCTGAAGGTGAAGTATCCGCAGGGCGCCGAGAAGCAGCTGATCAAGGCCGTCACCGGGCGCGAGGTGCCGGTGGGAGGCCTTCCCATGGATGTCGGAGTCGTCGTGCAGAACGTCGGGACGGCGGCCGCAGCTGCAGAGGCCGTTCGCGACGGCATGCCCTGCATGCGGCGCATAGTCACCGTCTCGGGCGGTGGGATAAAGGCACCCGGCAATTTCGACGCATGCGTCGGCACCTCCTTCGCGGATCTCGTCGAGGCTGCGGGGGGCTACTCCGGAGAAGTCGTCAGGCTGCTCTCCGGAGGACCCATGATGGGCATCGCTCAGTTCACCGACGCCGTGCCCGTGACGAAGGGGACCAGCGGGATCGTCGCGCTGACCTCGCGCGAGGCGAGGTCGCTCTCCGAGGGTCCGTGCATCAGGTGCGGGAAATGCGTGGACGCATGCCCGATGGGTCTGGCCCCGTGTCTCATCTCGGAAGCCGCGGAGCACTCCGGCTGGAAGTCGGCCGACGAAGCCGGCGCCCTGAGCTGCATGGCCTGCGGCACCTGCACCTTCGTCTGCCCCAGCTCCCGCTTCCTCGTCCATTACATCAAGAGGGCCCAGGAGGCAATCCGCGCCTCCAAGCGCTCCAGGGAGGCATGATGGCTGAACCGCGCCTCTTCCAGCTGTCCATGTCGCCTCATGTGACATCGCCGCTCAACACGCGGCGGGTGATGCTCGACGTGGTGACGGCCCTGCTGCCCGCCCTGGCGGGCGCGATCTGGTTCTTCGGCTTCGTCGACTCTCTGCTGCCCGTCCTCGTGAGCGTCGTCACGGCCGTGGCTGCCGAGTACTTCTGCCTCAGGATAATGAAGCGGCCCGTGAACGCCGCGCTGGACGGCAGCGCGATCGTGACCGGCCTTCTGCTGGCCTACAACCTGCCGCCGGGAGTCCCCTGGTGGCTGCCCGTCATCGGCTCGGGCTTCGCCATCGTGGTGGCCAAGCAGGCCTTCGGAGGTCTGGGGCACAACATGATCAACCCAGCCCTGCTCGGCCGGGCCTTCCTGATGGCGAGCTTCCCGGTCCTGATGACATCCGGATGGCAGGCCCCCTTCGAGTGGAGCGCGCCGGAATCCCACTTCGAGACGTCCGGCATACCCGTGGAGAACCTGCAGGCCATCCCTGACGCCGACGCCATCTCCGGTGCCACGCCGCTGCGGGTGATGAAGGACTCCTTCACAATGGAGCGGCACCGCGGCAACGCCGTGAGGGCGCAGCTCGCGAGCGAGGGCACCTACCTCAACCTCTTCCTCGGTCGCCGCGGAGGCTGCATTGGGGAGACCTCGGGCCTCCTGCTCCTGCTGGGGGCGATCTACCTCGTGGTCCGCGGCGTCCTGGAGCTGAGGCTCCCGCTTAGCTACCTCGGCTCCGTGGCCCTCTTCGGATGGATCATCGGCGGCCCGGGCCTGCTCCAGGGGGATCCCCTGTTTTCCGTGCTCGCAGGCGGGGTGATCCTGGGCGGCTTCTTCATGGTCACGGACATGGTCACCACGCCGGTCACGCCCTGGGGCAAGATCCTGTTCGGCTTCCTGGCCGGTTTCATCACGATCGTCATTCGACGCTGGGGAGGCTATCCGGAAGGATGCTCATACTCCATCCTCATCATGAACCTCGCCACGCCGCTGCTCGACCGGTTCACCCGGCCGAGGATCCTCGGGGAGGTGGGGAAGCATGCGTGAGATGATGCGCCTCGGCCTCATCCTGATGGGCATGAGTCTCATCTGCGCCGCTGCCCTGGGCTTCGTCAACAACCAGACGGAGGACAGGATCGCCGCCCAGAAGGAGCTCATCCGCCAGCAGGCCATGCAGTCCGTGTCGGCCTCCTTCGGTTCCGACCTCGAGTTCGACTCGCTGTCGGTGGCAGGCCTGGCCAACCCCTACGAGGAGACAGGCAGGGTTCTGACCCCCATGGAGATCGTCTCCGGCGGCAGGCGGGTGGGCTTCGTGTTCACGGCCTACCGCAAGGGCTACTCGAGCGTCATCGAGACCCTCGTCGCGGTCGACACCACCGGGGTGATCTGCGGCAGCAGCATCCTCTACCAGTCCGAGACGCCGGGCCTGGGCACGAAGGCGCAGGCGCCCGAGTGGATGGCGCAGCTCGCCGGCCGTGACGAGAACGCCCTCGCCGTGGACAAGGACGGCGGGGAGATACACTCCATCACCGGGGCCACCGTCAGCTCCAGGGCGATAGTCGGCTCGGTCGCCGAGGGCCTGGAGGCCATGAGGGCGGCGGGGCTGTTCGTCGCAGGAGCCCCTGCCGCAGCTGCTGCCGGAGGTGCTGAATGAGCAGGTGGAAGGATCTCACCAACGGGTTCTACACCGAGAACCCGATCTTCAGGATCACACTCGGGATGTGTCCCTTCCTCGCCCTCAGCACCTCGGTGCAGAACGCGGTCGGGATGGGCTCTGCAGCCACTTTCGTGCTCATCTGGTCGAACGTGGCGATCTCCGCGCTCCGCAACTTCATACCGGACAAGATCCGGATTCCGTGCTACATCGTCTTCATCGCAACCTTCGTGAGCCTGGTCGACATGGTCATGGCCGCGTTCATGCCACCTCTCCACAAGGCACTCGGCATCTACATCCCGCTCATCGTGGTCAACTGCATCATCCTGGGCCGCGCCGAGGCCTTCGCGAACAAGAACACGGTCATGAGCTCGTTCCTCGACGGCATCGGGATGGGAGTGGGCTTCACCCTCGCCATGCTCCTGATGGCCTCGATCAGGGAGATCCTCGGCAACGGCACATGGTACGGCATCAACATCCTGGGCCATGCCTACACCAGCCAGCCTGTGCTGCTCGCCATCCTCCCGCCGGGAGCCTTCATACTGATGGGCTTCGTGCTCGGCGTCTTCGCCATCATCGACCGCAGGAAGGAGCGTGCAGCGTGAGCCCGGCTCTACTGCTCTCGGCGGCCGTCTCTTCCACCGGTGCGGGAGACGGGGGCTTCGCCCAGATCATGGGTCTCGTGATAGGCGGCATCCTGATCAACAACTACGTCCTGTCGCGATTCCTCGGCATCTGCCCGTTCCTCGGGGTCTCGAAGCAGCTCGACTCGGCCATCGGCATGGGCGCCGCCGTGGTTTTCGTCATGGCGATGACCGGTGCGGCGTGCTGGGCTCTCTGGGAGCTGGTCCTGATCCCGATGCACCTCGAGTACCTTAGCACGATCGTCTTCATCCTCATCATCGCCGCCCTGGTCCAGCTCGTGGAGATGATCCTGCTGAAATACAGCCCCGCCCTCTACAAGGCCCTCGGGATCTATCTCCCGCTCATCACGACGAACTGCGCCGTCCTCGGCGTCGCAGTTCTCAACAAGGACGCCGGCTACAACCTGGCGATGAGCGTCATCAATGCAGTGTCGGGCGCCCTCGGGTTCGGCCTGGCTCTCATCCTGATGGCCGGCTTGAGGATGAGGATGGAGTACTCGGACATCCCCCTGGCCCTAAGAGGAAAACCCATCACCTTCATCCTCGCGGGCCTCATGTCCATAGCCTTCCTCGGCTTCGCCGGGCTGGGGGTGTAGGATGCACTCCCTAATCATCCAGGCGATGATCTCCTCGCTCCAGGCTCCCGCTCTCGGCGAAGCGGTCGCCATCCCGGCCGCGCTGCTGGGAGCCACCGGCCTGCTGCTCGGCGTCGGGCTCGCCGTCGCCGCCCGGAAGCTGGCCGTGGAGAAGGACCCGCTCGTCGCAGAGCTCGAAGCGCTGCTCCCGGGGGCCAACTGCGGAGGCTGCGGATTCCCTGGCTGCAGCGGCTTCGCCAGGGCGCTGGCCGAGAAGAGGGCCGAGCCCTCCTGCTGCGTTGCGGCCAATGCGGCGACGCTCTCCTCCCTGGCCAGGGCGATGGGTGTCGAGCTGTCCGAGCAGGTGCGCAAAGTCGCGCTCGTCCAGTGCAACGGCGGCCGTTCCGCCGTCGATGCCTTCGCCTACGACGGTCCCCGCTCCTGCACCTCGGCCATGCTCGTCATGGGAGGGTCGAAGGCCTGCAGGTTCGGGTGCCTCGGCATGGGTGACTGCGTGTCCTCCTGCCCGTTCGGTGCGCTCTCGATGGGCGAGAAGGGGATTCCCTCCGTGAACCGCGAGAAGTGCACCGGATGCGGAAAGTGCGTCTCGACCTGTCCCAAGAAGCTCATCGTCCTGTGGCCCGGGAACCGGGAGGTGGCCGTAGCCTGCAGCAACAGGGAGCGCGGACCCGTCGCCCGGAAGGGATGCGGCGTCGCCTGCATCGCCTGCGGGAAATGCGAGAAGGAATGCCCGGTCCAGGCGATCGCGATCACCGACTTCCTGTCCCGCATCGATGCCGCGAAATGCATCAACTGCGGGATATGCGCCACGGTGTGCCCCACGGGCGCGATCATCGACAGGGCGCCGGCCCGCCCCAGGGCTTATATCGACACGAGCTGCATCGGCTGCACGATATGCGCCAAGGTGTGCCCCACCAAGGCAATAACCGGCGAGTTGAAGCAGAAGCACGAGGTCGATGCCGCGAAGTGCGTGGGCTGTGGCCAGTGCGTTCCCAAGTGCCCCAAGAAGGCGATCAGGCTGATGGGTTCGCTGGCCTACTCCAAGGAGGTCCGCTAGCCTTGGGCGCGGACGAGCTGCAGAAGCTGCCCTCGATCTCCAGGCTGCTCGAGCTGGTCGGGGAGGCTGGCCCGTTCCCCCATGTCCTGTCGAGGATGGCCTGCAGGAGTGTGGTGGAGTCAGAGAGGAGGCGTCTGCTCGCAGGCGGTGAGGCGAAGCCCGAGGCGGAGCTCGTCCTCCTCGCAGCATCCGAGGCGGGTCGCCTGTCCTCGAGCAGCCTCTTCGAGGTGATCAATGCGACCGGCATCATCCTCCACACCGCCTTCGGCCGGGCCTGCCTGCCTGCCGCCGCCCGGGCCGCCCTGGCCTCGGTGGCCGAGGGGTACTGCAGTCTTCAGTGGGACCAGGAGACGGGTTCCCGCGGCGAGAGGGACTCCCACGTCGAGTGGATGGTCCGTGAGCTCACAGGCGCCGAGGCAGCCACCATCGTCAACAACAACTCAGGAGCCACGCTCCTCATGCTCGCGGCCCTGGCCCGGGGAGGGGAGGTCGTGGTTTCCAGGGGGCAGCTCGTGGAGATCGGCGGCTCCTTCCGCATCCCCGACGTCATGCGGCAGAGCGGCGCCGTGATGCGGGAGGTCGGCTGCACCAACCGGACTCATCTGAAGGACTACAGGTCGGCGATCGGCCCTCAGACCGCCGCCCTCCTCAGAGTCCATCCATCCAACTACAGGATCAGGGGCTTCACAAGCGAGGTGCCCCTCCCGGATCTCGTAGCCCTCGGACGCGAGCACGGCATCCCCGTCCTCGACGATCTCGGGGCGGGGGCGCTCGCAGACCTTTCGCTGTTCGGCCTGCCGACCGAGCCCACCGTCGCCAGGAGCATCGAGGAGGGCGCCTCCGTTGTCTGCTTCTCAGGCGACAAGCTGATCGGCGGTCCTCAGGCAGGCGTGATCGTCGGCTCCCGCGACCTCGTGGACAGGATAAGGAAACACCCCCTGGCCAGGGCGCTGCGGGTGTGCAAGCTCACGCTCGCCGCCATGGAAGCCACGCTGAAGCTGTTCCTCGAGGATGAGCAGTCCCTGCGGGCGAACCATCCCCTCTACGCGATGCTGGGGGAACCTCACGAAGAGGTGAGGGCCAGGGCGGAGGCCCTGCTCGGAGGTCTCGCGCTCCCCGACTGCTGCACGGCCGCCGTCGTCCCCTCGGACAGCTACATGGGCAGCGGCTCGCTTCCGGACAGCGCTCTTCCCTCCTGGGCGGTGTCCATCCGGTGCCCCGGCCCGGACGAGCTCGCCGCCGCTCTCCGGAGCTCGAGACCGGCCGTCTCCGGCCGGATCGAGGATGACGCGCTCGTTCTCGACATGAGGACCGTCTTCGAGCGCCAGGTCGCCCCTCTCGCGAAGATCGTCGCCTCGGCCGCGTCCGCGCTATGGGCGTAGTAGCAGGCACCGCCGGCCACATCGACCACGGCAAGAGCTCTCTCGTCAGGTGGCTCACCGGGCGCGATCCCGACCGCCTGAAGGAGGAGAAGCTCCGGGGCATCACCATCGAGCTCGGATACGTCTTCATGCCCCTGCCGGACGGAGGCGTGCTCGCGTTCATAGACGTTCCCGGACACGAGAAGTTCGTCCGCCAGATGGTAGCAGGCGTCGCCACCGTGGATTTCTTCCTCCTGGTCGTGGCAGCCGACGAAGGGGTCATGCCCCAGACCCGCGAGCATTTCGATATCCTGAGGCTTCTGGGGGTCAGGGACGGAATGGTGGCTCTGACGAAATGCGACATGGTGGACCGGGAAGTCCAGGACATGGCGGAGGAGGAGGTCTCGGACCTGTTCGCCGGGGCCGGCCATGCCTCGATCCCCGTCCACAGGGTCTCCTCCGTCACCGGGGAAGGCATGGAGGATCTGCGCGCGGCGTTGATCGCCAGGGCCGCCAGCATCAGGAGGAGGGACGCCAGCGACCGCTTCAGGCTGGCCATCGACAGGGTCTTCACCCTCCAGGGCCACGGCACTGTCGTCGCCGGTACGGTTCTGTCCGGTTCGGTGCACAGCGGTGAGACCGTGGAGCTCCTGCCCGCCGGGAAACCTTACCGGGTCAGGGAGATACGAGTAAACGAGGGAAGGACCCAGGGGGCCGGCACGGCAGGGGACAGGGTCGCCCTCAATCTGGTCGGTCTCGAGAAGGAGGACGCCTGGAGGGGGAGCTGCCTCGCAGTGCCGGGATGGCTCCAGGCCCGGAGCGGCTTCGACGCCGAGTGCACCATGCTTCCGGACGCCATGCTCGAACACAGGCAGAGGGTGCGTTTCCACACAGGGACCGCCGAGGTCATGGCCTGGGCCATACCGATCTCTACCGAGGGGCTCGCCCCGGGCATGACGGGCTTCGTCCATTTCGAGCTCGAGGAGCCCGTCGTCGCCGTTCCCGGCGACAGGTTCGTCATCAGGAGGTATTCCCCGGTGTCCACCATCGGGGGAGGGCTGATACTGGAGGCCGGCACCGCCCGCATCAGGGCGAAGGCCAGGGACGAGCGCCTCAGGCGGGTTGAAATGCTCTCCGGGGGCGACATCCGGGGCATTCTCCTGGCCAAGCTCGCATCGAAGCGCTGGGAGGGATTCGCCCTGGCCGAGGCCTCCCGGGAGCTGGGCAGGGGAGCGGAGGAGATCGCGTCCGCGATGTCCTCCCTGGCAGCGGACGGGGAAGCGCTCATCCTCAGGGACGGCTCCGCGGAGAGAGCCGTGGCTGCATCGACAGCTTCCGAAGCCATGGCAAGGCTGACCGCAGCACTTTCGGACTATCACGCCGAGAGACCGCTCAGCGCAGGTCTTCTCTCCTCGCAGGTCGCTCGTCTCCTGCCCGAGGCGCCCCAGTGGTTCCTGAGGGGGATTCTCGGGAGGATGGCCGAGTCCTCGACCATCCGCAGATCCGGCGACAGGATCGCCCTCGGCTCCTTCCCCGCGGAGATCCCGGACCCTCTTCCCGCAAGCGTCCGCTCCCTTCTCGAAGCGGTCGGAGGCGCCGGCTTCCAGGGCTGGGAGCCGCCTCAGGGGACCGGCTCTGCGCTCGTCGAGTCCCTCCTCGAGCGGGGGCTGCTTCTCGAGCTCGAGAAGGGGCTGCTCACCTCTCCATCCGTCGCGAAGGATGCGGAGGCCTCTCTGAGATCCACATTCGGCACGGCCGGGTTCCGCCTCGGGGAACTGCGCCAGGCCCTCGGCGTTCCACGGAAAGCTGCCGTGCTCTGGGCCGAGCTGCTCGACCGGCTGGGCCTCACAGGCCGGAAGGGGGACCTCCGCTTCCTGACGGCCGGCTAGGGTGCGGCTTTACAGCCCGTCGGCGCTTGTCTATTCTCGCAGCTGTCTCACAACTACGCTCAGACCCTGGAGGAAAGATGCGGATCGCAGTAGTGGGTAGCGGCTATGTAGGACTCGTGGCCGCCACGTGCCTCGCTGAGATGGGCAACGATGTCATCTCGGTGGACAAGGACGAGCGCAAGATCTCCGATCTGGGACGGGGGATAATCCCCATCTTCGAGCCGGGCCTCGACGAGATGGTCCATCGGAACACGGCCGAGGGCAGGCTGACCTTCAGCACGGACGTGGCCGACTCTGTCAGGAAGAGCGACATCATCTTCATCGCCGTGGGCACGCCTCCCGACGAGGACGGCTCGGCCGACCTGAAGCACGTGCTCTCGGTGGCCCGGGAGATAGGCCACAACATGGACGGTCCCAGGATCGTCGTGAACAAGAGCACTGTCCCCGTCGGCACCGCTGACCTGGTGAAGGCCGAGATACAGGCCATCACCTCCCATCCCGTCAACGTCGTCAGCAACCCCGAGTTCCTCAAGGAAGGCACCGCCATAGATGACTTCATGAAGCCCGACAGGGTGGTCATCGGCACTGACGATCCCGCGACCGCGGAGGCCATGAAGGAGCTCTATTCCCCGTTCGTGCGTACCAACAACCCCATACTCGTGATGAGCAACCGAAGCGCCGAGATGACGAAGTACGTGGCCAACAGCCTCCTCGCGGCGCGCATCTCCTTCATGAACGAGATAGCCAACCTGTGCGACATCATCGATGCCGACGTCAACGAAGTCAGGATAGGCGTCGGATCCGACCGGAGGATAGGCCCGAGCTTCCTCTTCCCCGGAGTCGGGTTCGGGGGCTCCTGCTTCCCCAAGGATGTCCGCGCTCTCATGGCCACCGCCAGGGAGAACGGCTACCGCCTCCGCTCGCTCGAAGCGGCGCACGAAGTGAACGAGGAACAGAAGCGCGTATTCGTCCACAAGGCCGTGAAGCACTTCGGCACGAACATGGACGGACTCAGGTTCGGCATCTGGGGTCTGTCGTTCAAGCCCAACACCGACGACATCCGCGAATCCCCCGCCCTCGTGATAATCGACGAGCTCCTGGAACGGGGAGCCGCCGTCTCCGTTTTCGACCCGCAGGCCATGCGCAACACGACCGATCGGTACGGCGACAGGCTCACTTTCTGCCGCACGGCCTACGACGCCACCTCGGGGGTCGACGCCCTGTTCCTCCTGACGGAGTGGATGGAGTTCCGCGAGCCCGATTTCGCCAGGATCAGGACCCTGATGAGGGGATCGGTCGTGTTCGACGGCAGGAACGTCTGGAATCCCGAGAAGATCAAGAAGCTGGGCTTCACGTATTACGGAGTCGGACGGAGATAGTGAGAGCGACCTTCTGCGCGCTCCTGCTCGCAGGCATCTGCACCGCGTCGGGGCTGGAGGGCTACGTGGTGCCCGGGCTCGAGACCGGCGAAGTGCTCATGAGCGTGCATGTCTGGGGCTGCGTCAACGTCCCGGGCACCCAGCTCCTGCCCGCCGGATCCGACCTCGTGGCGGCCCTTTCCGCGGCGGGCGGCCCCTCGGCGGACGCCGACCTGACGGAGGTCAGGATGGTCTTCGATTCCACCGAGTCGATCTATGACCTCGAGAGCTTCCTGATGGGTGAAGGACCCCCGGTTCCCTCCCTCGTGCCTGGCGTGACGGTGTACGTTCCGAGGTCGACCTCGGACTGGTGGAAGGAAGCTCTCGACGTCGCATACAAGCTGCTCGTGACAGCCAACCTCGTCTGGATAATGCTGGACAGATGACAGGAGCAACCGAGGAGAGAGATTCCATAAATCTGGCGGAGTACGTGTGGCTCATCCGCCAGGGCAAGTGGATAATCCTGGCCTTCGTCGTGATCGCGATGGCGGTGAGCATCTACGTGACCATGCGAACCGCTCCGGTCTACCAGTCCAGCACTACCTTCATCTACGACTTCACGAACACCATGTCCCAGACCCTCGACTTCCAGGGCGTGTTCTGGTTCGAGGTGGAGCCCCAGAAGAACAACCAGATCCAGATCATCCGCAGCAGGAGCATGGCCGAGGCCGTCGCCGACTCGGTGCTGCGCTCCCCCGACTCGGACAGCCTCGTCGCACTTCTCTTCGACGGCATGGTCCCCGAGGGCCCCGCCCTCAGGTCCGCGCTCGTCTCTCTCAGCGCGGGGAACATCTCCGTAAGCGTGATGAAGGACACGGACTTCTTCATCCTCTCCGCCACCGGCAGCTCTCCCTCGGCCTCGGCGGCACTTGCCAACCTGGTGGCGCATACCTACTACAGGAGAAACCTCGAGGACGTCCGCGGCGAGAACCGGGAGATCAGGGAATTCCTCGCGAGCCAGCTCACCGAGATGGAGCAGAAGCTCCTCGGCGACGAAGCCTCCCTGAGGGATTACAAGGAGCAGCACGGACTCGTCGATCTCGACACCGAGACCAGGGAGCTCGTGACCAACCTCTCGACGCTCGAGACCCAGTCGGCCCTCGCTGCAACGGAACTCGGAGCCCTTGAAGCCACCCGCAACTACCTCTATTCGAGGAGCGAGGGCTTCAGGAGCAGTCTGCCGGAGGACCTCGAGTCCCTGAACAGCGCCCTCGTATCCTCACTCCAGTCCGACCTGGCCCTCCTGGAGGGCTCCAGAGCGTCTCTGCTCGCCAGGGGAGCCGACGAGGGCGATCCAGCGGTCGCAGACATCGATGCCGAGATATCCTCCAGGCGCTCCTCCCTGGCGGATGCCCTCGCCGACCTCGCGGGCAGCGACTTCCCGGCCGATCCCTCGGGTGCCGTTCAGGGTGTCATGTCCGACCTTCTCAGGACCGAGGCCGATATCAGGGGCGAGAGGACCAGGAAGTCGGTTCTCGACGGTCTGGTGGCCGACATGGACTCGAGGCTGCTGGAACTGCCCGAGGCCGAGATGAGCCTGGCCCGCCTCGAGAGGAACAGGACCGTCAGCGAGAACGTCTATCTCCTCATGAGGACCAAATACGAGGAGATCCGTATCGCCGAAGCCGGCCAGATCGGCAACGTGACCATAATCGACACGGCTCTGCCCGGAGGGCTCATCAAGCCCTCCAAACAGCGCAATCTGATGATGGGCCTTCTGATCGGCCTGGCCCTCGGCGTCGGCACGGTATTCCTCCGGGAGAAGCTGGACACGAGCCTCTCGAGTCCGGAGCATGTGGAGGCTCTCGGGATCTCTATCCTCGGCGTGGTCCCCCGCATCAGGCGGCCATCGGCGGCGCCCTTCTCGGCGGGAACCGGCATGTCGACGAGCCTCGTCACCTACTTCGCCCCGCGCGACCCGGTGAGCGAGGCCTACCGCGACCTGAGAACCAGCCTGAAGTTCAGCAGGACCGACCTGCAGATCCGCACGATCCTCGTCACCAGCGCGGGACCCCGCGAGGGCAAGTCCACCACATCGGCCAACCTGGCGATAGCCTTCGCCCAGTCGGGGCAGAAGTGCCTGCTGGTCGATGCCGATCTCCGGCGCCCGGTGGCGCACAACCTCTTCAACGTGCCCAGGGAGCCCGGCCTGTCTGAAGCCGTGGCAGGCATGGCCCCGCTCGAGAAGTGCATCAGGGAGACCGGGGTCGACAACCTCAGCGTCCTGCCCTGCGGGTTCATCCCGCACAACCCGTCCGAGCTCCTGGGCAGCGCGAAGCTGCGCGAGCTCATGGGTGTCCTCAAGGCGGGATGGGACATGGTCATCTTCGACAGCCCGCCTGTCGCGGTCGTGACCGACGCACTCCTGCTGAGCCCCGAGTTCGACGGAACGCTGATCGTCGTGGGGGCGAAGCTCGGCAACAAGAGGGTCGTCCAGACCGCTCTCTCCAAGCTCGCGCGGGCCTCCGCCCATGTCGTGGGCGCCGTGCTGAACGGTTTCGATCCCCTCAGGATGTACACCAGTTACGGCTACTACACCTACAGGTACTACTACTACTACTCGGACGGAAGGCGTAAGAAGCCGGAGTCCGGGAAGTCACGCAAGGCCAGCAGAGAAACCCCCTAGCACATCCATCCCCGGCTCCCTCCACACGGAGCGCTCCCCCTGCAAGGGGGGGTGACCGCGACCGCACCTCGCGACCTCATCCTTCTGTGGGTGAAATTCCCATGAAATGGGTTGACAGTGGTAGGAAGTGGGGTAGAATATCCCTCACAGGGGGGAACATGGGCGAGTTCACTGGCACTCATCAGCACACGCTCGACGAAAAGGGCCGGGTGAGTGTGCCCGCCCAGTTCCGGAGGCAGCTCACCGGCGAGGACCTCTACCTGAACCTCGGGATGGACGGCTGTCTCGAGCTGTATACGCCCGAGAAATGGTCCTCCCTCCGCGACTCCCTAGGAAAAGTCTCCCGCAACCAGGAGCGCAACAGGTTCTTCGTGCGGAGGTTCGCAAGCTTCGTGCGACCCGTCAGCGTCGATGCGCAGGGGCGGATCTCCATCCCTGCCGATCTGCAGAGCCTCGCGGGGATGAAGAGCGAGGTCGTGTTCCTGGGCCAGCTGGACAAGATCGAGATCTGGTCGCCCGACCGGCTGGCAGCGTTCATGAAACGCGAGGACATCTCGTTCGAAGAGGTGGCTGAAGGGCTCGAGATAGATCTCTGACGCCGGGCTCCACCCGGGGGTCGGATTGGTATGGCTCTGCAGGAAAGCGTCCGCGAGGTATCCCGCAGCGTCCCGGTCGCCCGTCACGAGCCCGTGATGGTCGGGGAGATCGTCGATTTCCTCCGCCCGGCCGCGCAGGCGCTCGTCGTGGACGGTACGGCCGGGGGTGGAGGGCACCTGGCTGCGCTCATGGCTGCCTTCCCCGGAGCCCGTTTCCTCGCGGTCGACCTCGATCCCGAAGCCGTCCGCAGAGTGGGGGAGACCCTTGATGACGAGAGGCTCGAGATCATCGCATCGGGATTCGACTGCATCCCCGAGCTGCTCGCATCGCACGGTCTCGGGGGAGCCGCCGCCGCCCTGTTCGATCTCGGGCTCTCCTCGATCCAGCTCGACGACGCGGAAAGGGGTTTCGCCCATTCCCTCGACGGGCCTCTGGACATGAGGTTCGACCGCGGCACCGGCGTGCCCGCATCCGAGCTGCTCGAGGGCATGTCTGAGACGGAGATCGCCGACCTCGTCTACACCTTCGGACAGGAAGGCAGGAGCCGCTCGATCGCTCGCGAGATAGTCAGGGCGCGTCCCGTGGAGACCACGGGCGACCTCGCCCGCGCGGTGTGCCGGGCTGTGAGGGGCCGTCCGGTCAAGCCCCTGTCCAGGGTCTTCCAGGCCCTCAGGATGGCGGTCAACGACGAGCCGGGAAGGCTTGCGAGGCTCCTTTCGGGGCTTCCAGGATGGACCCTGCCCGGAGCCAGGGTGGCGTTTCTCACATTCCATTCGCTCGAGGACAGGGCGGTGAAGCGCTTCTTCATCGACGATCCTGCCTTCACGCCCTGGGATCCCCCGTGGATGGCCCCCTCCAGGGAGGAGATACGGAGGAACCCCAGGTCCCGGTCCGCCAAGCTGCGCATGGGGGTCAGGTCGTGAGCCGCATGCGGCAGGCCCTGCTGGTCGCGGCAGTGCTGCTCGTCGCGCTGGCCATGGGCGAGGTGGTCCTGTACAACTTCCGGCTCTCGCTCGCCCTGCGCATGGAGGACCTCGAGACCGAGCGCACCGCTCTGATCAGGGAGAGGGAGGAGCTGGAGAACCTGAAGGCCGCGCTCCTGGCGCCGTACAGGCTGGAGGAGGCCGGAAGGGCGCTGGGGCTGGAGCCCCTTCCGCTGTCGCAGCTGGCGCTCGTCCCCGGGGAGGTGGGAGAGGATGCCATTGCTTCTCTCAGATGATCTCTCCGCCAGGAGGAGGTCCGCCAGGCTCAGACTTGCATCGGCGCTGGCAGTGGCGCTGTTCGGCGTCACGATCTGCCGGATGGCGCGGCTGCAGCTCATAGAGCACGATGCTTATGCAGCGAAGGCCGAGGCCCAGCACACGCACAGGGTGATTCTCGAGCCGCAGCGCGGGAGGATATACGACAGGAATGGGTTCCTCCTGGCCGGCAACCGTTCCGTAGTGTCGATAGAAGTCTACTGGCCGAACGTGCCGGTAGGCAGCGAGGCCCAGATAGACAGCCTCTGCCTGAGGCTCTCCGCGGCGGGAGCGGAGGCCAGCAGCCCGGACAGGACGGGCAGGAATCAGATCCTGGCCCGCGACATGCCTTACGAGCAGGCGCTGGGCATCATCTCCGGCCCGCTGCCGCGCGGAGTGAACTGGACCATCGGCGCCCGGAGGACCTATCCATTGGGAGACGTCGCCGCCGCGGTGATCGGCAGAGCCGGCACGGGTGGCACGGAGGGCCTCGAGAGGGAGTACGACGGCCTTCTCTCGGGCACGGCGGGCGTCCGGTTCGTTGAGCGCAGCGCCTTTCCCGGCATGAGCGTGACCGATCCCGAGGCCGACAACATCCCTCCCGTCGACGGGGCCGACCTCCGACTGACGATCGACGCCCGGTTCCAGTGCATCGTCCAGTCCGAGCTGGAGGCGGCCCTCGAGATGTCCGGCGGGAGCTGGGCCGCCGCGGTGGTCATGGATCCCGACAACGGAGACATCCTGGCCATGGGCAGCTGCCCGGTCCGCACCGACAACGGCTCGATAGACATGAACCGTTGCGTCGAGAGCATGTCGGAGCCCGGTTCGACCTTCAAGATCGTCACCCTCGCAGCATGCCTGCAGGAGAGCCTCGTGGCCCTGCAGGACTCGTTCGACTGCAGCAGGGGCATCATCGAGGTCGCTGACAGGACGATCTCCGACTGCCACACCTTCGGGACGCTCTCGGTGAGGCAGATCATCTCCAACTCGAGCAATGTCGGCACGATCCGGCTAGTCTCCCTGATCCCCGACTCGGTCTTCTTCGACTACTGCAGATCGTTCGGATTCGGCGCGCCCACGGGAATCGAGCTGCCCGGCGAGCAGTGGGGGATACTCCGGCCCCCGTCCGAGTGGTCGGGCATGTCGAAGGCGAGCATGGCGATCGGCCAGGAGGTCGCGGTGACCCCCCTCCAGCTCGCGAGGGCGTTCTGCGTGATCGCCAACGGTGGCAGGCTCGTGCAGCCCCGGCTGGTGGAGGCGAGCAACACCAGCAGCCACTGGAGGAGCTGGGCGGTCTTCCCCACAAGCCAGGTGCTGGAAGCATCCGTGGCCGACACCATGCGATCAGTCCTCGCCACGGCGGTGGAATCAGGCACCGGGACGACGGCCGCGGTCGCCGGGGTGACCGTCGCAGGCAAGACCGGCACCGCCGAGCGGCTCGGCTTCGGACGCGGGGCATACCTCTCCGCGTTCGCCGGCATGATCCCTGCAGAGGACCCGAGGCTCGTCGCCGTGGTGATCATCGACCGCCCGGGTTACATCTACCGTTTCGGAAGCACCCTGGCAGCCCCCGTCTTCGCGCGCATGATGAGCCGCATCCTCGCCACCGAGCCGGAGCTGGCCTTCGGAGGCCGCGAGCCCGGGTCCCAGCAATCCTGGATGGCACTCCGGTGAGGCTCGGCGAACTCCTCGGACCCAGCTGCGTGCCTGTTCCGGAGGGTCTCGCCGGCCTGGAGGTCACGGGGCTGGAGAACGACTCCCGGAGGGTGGCCCCGGGATTCCTCTTCGTGGCCGTGAGGGGATTCACCGAAGACGGGCACGCATATGCGGCCCGGGCCATCGAGGCAGGCGCGTCGGCGGTGCTGGCCGAGCGCCCCCTCGAGATGCCGTCGTGCATCGTCAATCCCCGCGGAGACAACAGGAGGCTCCTGGGCGAGATCGCCGCCAGGTTCTACGGCAGGCCCTGGGAGAGCCTCGTCGTGGTCGGCGTGACGGGCACGAACGGGAAGACCTCCACAGCCCACATGATCAGATGGATGCTGGAGCGGCAGGGCCTCAGGTGCGGACTGCTGGGGACGGTCGGGCATATCGTGGCCGGCAGGGAGGTGGCCGCGTCCGAGACCACTCCCGATGCCCTCGCCCTCGCCCGCCTGTTTTCCGGGATGGCGGAGGGCGGCGACGCCGCGGCGGTCATGGAGGTTTCCAGCCACGCCCTGGCTCTCTCGCGGGTCGAGGAGATCCGTTTCGACGCCGCGGTCTTCACGAACATCACGCAGGACCATCTCGACTTCCACTCCTCGATGGACGGATACCTCCGCGCCAAGATGCACCTGCTCGACCTGCTCAAGCCTTCCGGGAAGGCGGTATTCGGGACCTACGCGCCGGGATGGCCCGAGGTATCCGGGGCGGTGACCTTCGGGACCTCGCCGGGAAGCGCCTTCAGGATCTGCGGACTCACCTGCGATCCTTCCGGGATCTCGTTTGACATCCAGCACGAGGGGGATTCGGCCAGGGTATCCATGGCCACGCCCGCGAGGGTGAATGCCTACAATTCGGCAGGGGCCATTGCCGCCTGCGTGACGCTGGGGCTTCCGATGGCGGAGTGCGCCGCCGCTCTCGCCGGTTTCCCGGGAGTGCCGGGAAGGCTCGAGATCATCGGGAACGACCGGGGATTCCTGGTCGCCGTCGACTATGCCCATACGCCCGACGCCCTCGAGCGCGTTCTGCGGCAGGCCAGGGAGTTCACGAGGAACAGGCTGGCCGTCGTATTCGGAGCCGGCGGCGACAGGGACAGGGCCAAGAGGCCCAGGATGGGAGCCATTGCCGCGCGTCTCGCCGACAGGGTCGTGGTCACGAGCGACAATCCGCGCACGGAGGATCCTCTCTCGATCATCGGGGAGATACTCGCCGGAATCCCGTCGGGATGCGGCACGGTCTCCGTGGAGTCCGACAGGAGGAAGGCCATCCGCATGGCGGTTGAGGGCTCACTCCCCGGCGACGTCGTGATCATCGCCGGCAAGGGGCACGAGGACTACCAGATAGTCGGGCACACCCGTTCGCACTTCGATGACAGGGAAGAAGCCAGGGCCGCGCTGGAGGCCGGGTCATGAACTTCACCCTCGGCGACCTCGCGCTTTTTTCCGGCGGGGTCATGAGCGGGTCCGACAGGGCTCTCTCGCAGGCGGTGACGGACTCCAGGAAGGCTTTTCCCGGCTCGGTGTTCTTCGCTCTGAGAGGCTCGAGGGCGGACGGGCACGAGTTCGTCTCCGGAGCGCTCGCCCTGGGAGCCGCAGCCGTGGTCTCACGCGGGGAGGCTCTCGAAGGCACCGTGCGCGTCGCCTCTGTGGAGAAGGCCCTGCTCGACTGCGCCTCCGGCATGCGCTCCAGGATGGAGTTCCCGGTGGTGGCCGTGACAGGATCGAGCGGGAAGACCACCACGCGCGAGATGATCCGCCTGGCCCTCTCGCCTCGCTACAGGGCCGGCGCCAGCCCGGGGAATCTCAACAACTCCATCGGGCTTCCGCTCTCGCTGCTGAACCTGGACCCGTCCTGCGACGCCGCCGTTGTCGAGCTGGGCATGAACGCCCCGGGCGAGTTGACCCTGCTGGGCGGGATCGCGCGTCCGGACGTCACGGTGATAACCAACATCGGCACAGCCCACATCGAGTTCCTCGGATCAAGGGAGGGCATCGCCGCGGCCAAGGCGGAGCTCCTGGCGCAGACGGCGGAGGGCGGTCTCTGTGTGATACCTTCCGGCGAGCCGCTGCTCGATGAAGCGGCCGCCTCGAGAGGTCTCAGGATCCTGAGGCACGGGCCCGGCGGAGACGCCTGGCTGGATTCCTCGGGCCCGGTCCCTGTGGCGATGCCGTGGGGGCTCCCTGTGCGGCTGCGGATGCCGGGTCTCCACAATTGCGGGAACGCAGTCTGTGCAGCTCTGACCGCATCGGGGCTGGGAATCCCGGCCGGCCGGGCCCTCGAGGCCTTGAGCTCTCTGGAGCCCTTGGAAGGCAGGGGGAGCGTCTTCGAGGCAGGCCGGTTCAGGGTGATAGACGAGAGCTACAACGCCAATCCCGAATCCATGCGAGCCTGCCTGTCCACGCTCGCCGGGATGCCAGGGAACAAGGCCGCGGTCCTTGGGGACATGCTGGAGCTGGGCCCGCGCTCAGCGGCAGAGCACGAGGAGCTTCTGCGCTCGGCGGACCTACTCGGCCTGACAGCCCTCGTGCTGGTGGGCGACGGCATGGCGTCGGCCTCCCCTGCGGCATCCAGGACCAGGGTCCTGCTCGCGCACGACTGGCAGGGCGCCCTGGAGCAGCTCGGAAGGATCGGAGGCGAGCTGACGCTGCTCGTGAAGGGCAGCCATTCCATCGGGCTCGAGAGCCTTGTCGAGGCTCTGCGGACGGAGGGGAAATGCTGTACTGGCTGCTGTATCCGCTGAGGGACAGCATCTCTCTATTCAACCTGTTCGGGTACATCACCTTCAGGGCAGCCTATGCGACAGTTACCGCCCTGCTGATAGCGTTCTTCATCGGCCCCGTCATCATCAGGTTCCTCAGGAAGAGGCAGATCGGGCAGCACGAGAGAAGCGACGGCCCCGGCACCCATCTCGTCAAGGAGGGCACTCCCACGATGGGAGGGCTGATCATCCTGCTCTCGGTGATCGTGCCCACCCTCCTCTGGGGCAGGCTCGACAACCAGTACCTGCTGCTCGTGCTCGTGAGCACCGTTTGGATGGGCCTCATAGGGCTCCTGGACGACTATCTGAAGGTCATGAGACACTGCTCGAAGGGTCTCATCGGGAGATACAAGCTGATAGGACAGTTCGCACTCGGCCTCGCTGTCGGCTGCTGGCTGTACTTCGCGCCGCTCGCGGGGAACGCCTCGCCCGGACCCGGTGTCGCCCCGGGCATCCACACCGTGGACCTCGAGCAGGGCGAGACCTCGATCTCCCCGAGCGAGACGACGGTGCCGTTCGTGAAGCAGGCTCGGATCGACTTCGGCATCCTCTACATCGCCTTCGTGGCCCTGGTGCTGGCCGGTACCTCGAATGCGGTCAACCTCACCGACGGCCTGGACGGGCTCGCCACGGGGACGAGCCTGGTCTCCATCATGACATTCGGAGTGATGGCCTACCTGCTGGGGAATGCGCGTTTCGCGTCCTATCTGCAGTTCCCGTTCCTGCTGGGGGCGGGGGAGCTCGCCGTGTTCGCCGGGGCCGCCGCAGGGGCGTGCCTCGGATTCCTCTGGTTCAATGCGCCTCCCGCATCGGTCTTCATGGGCGATACGGGGTCGCTGGCGCTCGGCGGCGCCATCGGGGCTCTGGCCGTGGCGACCAAGAGCGAGCTCCTGCTGGCGATCGTGGGCGGGATCTTCGTGATCGAGGTGCTGAGCGTGACGATCCAGGTGGGCCACTTCAGGCGCACCGGGCGCCGCATCTTCAGGATGGCCCCCATCCACCATCATTTCGAGCTCCTCGGATGGTCCGAGAGCAAGGTCGTCATAAGGTTCTGGATCGTGGCCGCTCTGCTCGGACTGCTCGGGCTGAGCACGCTCAAGATCCGATAGGAAGAAGCGATGCCTCGATACTGGACCGAGGGGGAGGGCAGGAGGGTCGGAGTCGCCGGGCTCGGGAAGAGCGGCAGGGCGGCGGCACGCCTCCTCGCCGGGAAAGGCTTCACCGTCATCGGATACGACGACAACCCCGCTGTCGAGCCCTGCGAGTGCTGCTCGGAGAACTACATCGGGGGAGGCGGCTTCGAAGCGCTCCCGACCCTCGAGGGGATAGTCCTCTCGCCGGGGATCGGCCCTTCGGCTCCCATCCCGGCGGCCGCGGCCGCGGCGGGGCTCCCCGTCATAGGCGAGATCGAGCTGGCGTTCCGCAACACCCAGGTCCCGATCCTCGCGGTCACCGGATCCAACGGGAAGACCACAACGGCCGAATGGACAGGCTTCATCCTGAGGAAGGCCGGCCTGCGGGCGGTGGTCGCGGGGAACGTCGGCTACCCCTTCACAGCGGCGGTGCTCGATCATCCCAGCCTGGACTGGTTCGTGCTGGAGGTCAGCAGCTACCAGCTGGAGACCATCGACAAGTTCAGGCCCGCCGGAGCGGCGGTGCTCAACCTGACCCCCGACCACCTCCAGCGGCACGGGAACATGGAGGGCTATCGGAACGCCAAGGCCCGCATCTTCATGAATCAGCACTCCGAGGATCTGGCAATCCTGAACGCGGATGACCCGGAATCGGCTCCGCTCCTCGGGCTGGCCCGCGGCATCGAAGGGCTCTTCAGCCTGTCGAGGAGCGTGGAGACCGGCGCATTCCTGGAGGACGGGCAGATCATCCAGGCCTGGGGAGGGGAGAGGACGGCGCTGCTCCCGGCATCGGGGATCTCCATCCCGGGACTGCACAACGTCGCCAACGCCCTCGCGTCGATCTGCCTCGCGGCGCGCACGGGGATCCCGGGCTCCGCGATGCTCGAAGGCCTGAAGACATTCCCAGGGGTGGCGCACAGGATAGAGCGGATCAGGTCCCTGGGCGGCGTCGAGTGGGTGAACGACTCCAAGTCGACCAATCAGGACTCTCTCAGAGTGGCGCTCGAGAGCTTCGGTGCGAGAGTCATCCTCATCGCCGGGGGGCTCTCAAAGGGCACCGACTACGGCTCGCTCAGGGCGCTGGTAGCTGAGAAGGTGCGGCATCTGGTGCTCATCGGGAGCGCTGCGGAGGAACTCGCCGAAGCCTGGGAAGGAGCCGCTCCCGTGACGCGCGCCGGAGACCTCGCCAGGGCGGTGGGAGTCTGCCGCGAGCTGGCCGGTCCAGGAGACACCGTGCTCCTCTCTCCCGCCTGCGCCAGCTTCGACCAGTACAGGAACTTCGAGGAGCGTGGAGATCACTTCCGCAGGCTCGTGGAGGAGCTTTCCTGATGCGGATCCGGGTGAGCTCCGACGGGCGCGCGCTGATCTTCCTCACGGCGGGCCTGCTCGTGGCCGGGGCGATGGCGGTGCTCTCCGCCAGCTCGTTCGCGGCCATGAAGACCTTCGGGAACACCCATCAGTACTTCGTCGGGCACCTCGTCAGGGTCCTGATCGGCATACTCTGCGCCCTTGCAGCCTGGAGGATCCCCCTCTCGGCGTGGAGGCTCGTCTCGGTCCCGCTCTATCTGGTCTCGGTCCTGCTAGTGCTCCTGACCGCCATACCGGGCTTCCCGCTCGCCCCGGCGGTGAACGGGTCGAGCCGCTGGCTGGTCCTGGGTTCCTTCAGGATCATGCCGTCCGACCTCGTCAGGTTCTCGTACATCCTGATGATATCTACACTCACTGCAAGAGGTTTCATTGCGCCGAGGAAGTTCTCAGGCGTCCTCTTCACGGCCGGTACCGCCCTGCTCCCGGCAGCCCTGGTGATACTGCAGCCCGACTTCGCGGGAGCCGCCTACCTGCTCGTCATGATGGTGGTGATGCTGTACTTCGCCGAGTCCAGATTCAGGCACATGGCGGTCCTGTTCGTCGCTCTCGCCTGCCTCGGAGCCGCCTTCGTCCTGACCTCGGGATACAGGGTCGAGCGAGTCCGTGGCTGGCTGGACCAGGAGGCCGGCATCCAGGAGGAGAATTTCCAGCCGCAGCAGGCCTGCATTGCGATAGGCAGCGGAGGCCTCCTGGGGAGGGGGCTCGGCAGGGGGAGGCAGCAGAGGGGCTTCCTGCCCGAGGCATTCTCTGATTTCATCCTCGCGGTGATCGGCGAGGAGACCGGGTTCGTCGGGACCACGGTCCTGATATCAGCCTTCATCGCCCTCGCTCTGCTGGGATGGAGGATCGCCGAAAGGGCTGATGACACCTTCGGCTCGCTGGCCGCGGCGGGGCTGACCGCTTCCATCGCCATCGGAGCCCTGCTCAACATCGGTGTTGCCACGAGGCTCCTCCCAACCACGGGGATGACTCTCCCGCTGATCTCGTGGGGCGGCACGAGCATCTTCATGACGCTTGCCGGGATCGGCGTGATCGCCAGGATCTCGGGGGGCAAGGCGTCGTGAGGCTTCTGCTGGCGGGAGGGGGCACGGGAGGGCACATAGCGCCCGCGCTGGCCGTGGCGGAGGCCCTCGAGAGGGACTTCCCGGGCGTGGAGATACTCTTCGCAGCGACGCCGAGGCCGGTCGATGCGGCCATGTACGCAGCGCAGGCCTCGAGGCTCAGGATCCTCGATCCCCCGAGGCTTGATGGAGGCATGGCGGCCAAGCTTCTCCTGCCCCTGAGGGCCTCGTCCGCCCTCTCGGCGGCGCACAGAGTGGTCTCCGGCTTCCGCCCCGACGCCGTCCTCGCCACAGGAGGTTACTCGTCTTTCTTCTGCGTCCTGGCGGGATGGCTGGACGGGGTGCCCGTCCTGGTCCACGAATCGAACGCCGTGCCCGGGATGGCCAATCGCAGGGCCGCCCGCTTCGCGCGGAAGGCGCTCGTCGGATTCGAATCGGCTTCGAGCGCCTTCGGGCGCAAGGCGATTTTCACGGGCAATCCTGTCAGGCCCTCGCTGGTGCCGGTCGATGCCGGCGCGGCCAGGGCTTCCATGGGCCTGGACCCGGCCGTTCCCGTGGTCCTCGTGCTGGGAGGCAGCCAGGGGGCTTCCGCCCTGAACGACCTGGCCCTCGCAGGTGCGGGGGGCGAGGTCCAGATAATCCTCCAGTGCGGCGAGCGGGATGCAGCGAGGGTCTCGACCCGGTCATCCGGTCTCGGCTCCTTCGTCGTGACGCCGTTCGCGACCGATCCCGCCCCGCTCTACTCGGCCGCCGATTTCTGCGTCGCGCGCGCCGGTGCGATGACGATCGCCGAACTCTCGAGGTTCGGGCTGCCCTGCATCCTGGTCCCGTACCCCCACGCCGCGGGCGACCACCAGACTGCAAACGCCGCCGAAGTCGAACGGGCGGGCGGCGGCCTGCTCCGGCCCGAAGCCTCCCTGGACGCCGTGGCGCTCTGGGCGGAGATAGGCTCGATCATTTCGGACCGCGGCAGACTGGCTTCGATGTCCTCGGCCATGAAGGCGATGTCTCCCGGCGACCCGGCCGGACTCGTCGCGAAGCTCCTGGTCGGAGAGGCGGGAGGTTCCCCGAAGTCATGAGAGCTCATCTGGTGGGCATTTCGGGAAGCGGCATGAGCGGCCTCGCAGCGTGGCTCGCCGCTCTGGGATGGGAAGTCGACGGCTGCGACAGGAGCCCGGGAGGCGACAGGCATCTCGCGGAGCTCGGGATAGAAGTGGAGAGGGGCCACTCCTCCGGGCACGTCGAGGGCGCCTCGCTGGTCATCCATTCGGCTGCGGTCGACACGGGCTGTGCAGAGCTGGAGAGCGCCAGGAAGCTGGGCGCCAGGGTTCTGAGGAGGGGGGAGGCCCTCGCAGATCTCTGCGCCGGGAGGCGGGTGCTCGCGGTGGCGGGGGCGCACGGCAAGACCACCACCACGGCGATCACAGGCTGGATACTCCAGCAGCTCGGCCTCGACCCGCTGGTCCTCGCCGGAGGACGGGTCAGGGGCTGGCAGGGCGGCTTCAGAATGGGCTCCGGGGTGGCCGTGATCGAGGCGGACGAATACGACAGGGCCTTCCTGAGGCTGCCGCACGAGCTGGCCGCAGTCACCTCCTACGACCTCGAGCACCTCGAGTGCTACGGCGGGCCCGACCAGTTGCACACCGCATTCCAGATCTTCCTGGAGCTGACAGCTCCCGGAGGTTCCGTAGTCGTGCCTGTCGAGAACAGGGACCTGGCGCACTGGGCTGCGAGGATCGGCAGGAGGGTGCTGACAGCAGGTCCCGGAGGCGACTGCGACTGCAGGAGCAGGGGCGCTTCCAGCTGGGGAGAGGTCTTCGACGCAGGCGGCGCCACAGGTCTGCTCCCCGTCCCAGGCCTCCAGAATCTCAGGAACCTGTCCACCGCCATGGCCGCGCTCTCCGCCCTCGGCGTGGGGACGAAGGAGGCCGCGGCCGCGGTCAGGGGCTTCCCGGGCGTGGGACGCAGGCTGGAGCGGCTGGGAAGGTTCGCCGGGCGGTTGATAATCTCCGACTACGCCCACCATCCCGCCGAGATGACCGCATCCCTCGAGGCGCTGCGAAGAGCCTGCGGCGGAGAGAGTCTGGCAGTTGTGTTCGAGCCCCATCTCTACTCCCGCACCGCGAGGCTTGCCGGCGAGATGGGGACCGCGCTCGGTCTCGCCGACTCCAGCGCCGTGCTCCCGGTCTTCGGCGCCCGCGAGGAGCCGCTCGCGGGGGTCGACAGCTCTCTCGTCGTATCAGCCGCGAGGAGGGCCGGGGCCGAATGCTCCGCCTGCCCTCCGGAGGAGGTTCCCGGATTCGTGAGATCCGTCAGCGCCGGAGTCGTCGTCTTCATGGGAGCGGGGAACAGCGATTCGATCGCCAGGTCCCTGCCGCTGGAGCCCCTGTGAGGCGCAGAGCGGCGGCATTCCTGGTTTGGGCCTCGGTCGTGCTCGCCGCGGCGCTCGCCGCCCTCGGCTACAGGTGGCTCGAGCGCAGGGGCGAGTTCGAGCTGAGGAGGGTCCTCGTCTATGGCTGCAGGCCCGCCGATTCGGCCGAGGTGGCCTCGGCCGTGGAGGGCTGTTTCGGGAGATCCCTCGGGAAGATCGACCCGGAGCAGGTGGCGGAAGCCCTGGAGGGACTCCGCGGGTTCGAGTCCGCGGCGGTCTGGCGGAGCTGGCCCGATGCGATATGCGCCGAAATCTCCATCGCGAGGCCTGTGCTGGTCCTCCGCTCCGGGAGCTGGGCGTCACCGGTCTCGGACCGGGGCGAGAACCTGCCGGCCTCCTTCCTCTCGGACACGCTCCCGGTGTTCGACCTCCAGGGCATGCCGGACCCCTCGGTCCTGAGGAGCGCAGTGGCCTGGGCGGCGCGCGGCGGGGTGCCCGAGGACGCTGCGGCACTGACGATACAGGGAGACTGCATCTCGGCGTTCATGGAGGGGCACGTGCTGCTCCTGGGAGCGGGCGACTACGAGGAGAGGCTGGCGGTCTACAGGAGAGTGTACGGGGCCGGGCTGATCGGGACTGGCTGGGATGTCATCGATCTCAGGTACGAAGGCCAGACGGTCCTCAGAAGAAGTGATCAGGGGGTGTCCTCTTGAGCGACAGCCTGCTGGCTGGACTGGATGTGGGGACCAGCAAGGTCTGCTGCGTCACCGCGGAGCTGGACGAGTCGGGCGGCCTGACGATCACCGGAGCAGGTCAGGCCCCGGTCGAAGGCTGCCTGCGGGAGGGTGTCCTGCTGGATGTCCCGGGAGTTGCCGAAGCCATCGAGAAGGCGGTCTCCGAGGCCGAGCAGATAAGCTCCTCGGGAATCGAGAGGGTTTTTGCCGGAGTCAGCGGCGCGCATGTCAGGGGCTTCAGCGGGACCGGGACCGTGAGCGTAGGTCGCCAGGACGAGGTCGAATCCCGCGGCATAACGATGGAGGACGTAAGGAGAGCCGAAGAGGCGGCGAAGGCGGTCGGACTGCCTCCCGGCTGCCGGGTGCTGGGCGTGATCAGGCGGGATTACGGGGTGGACGGCTTCGACCGCGTGAGGAAGCCCCCGATAGGCCTCAGGGCTGAGCAGCTCAGCGCCAGCGTCTATACCGTCATCGCGGATCGCACCGCGGTCAGCAACCTGGAAGCGGCCATAAGATCGGCAGGCCTCGAGGTGGCTTCCGTCCTCCCATCAGCCCTCGCCACGGGAGCGGCCGTCCTGACCAGGGACGAGATGGAGATGGGAGTCGCCGTCGCGGACATCGGGGCCGGGACGACCGATGTCGCCGTCTACAAGTCCGGCTTCCCGGCGCATGTGGGTGTCGTCCCGCTGGGAGGGAACTACATCACCTCCGACCTCCAGGCGCTCCGGATTCCGCTCGAACAGGCTGAGAAGATCAAGACCGGCTGGGCTGTCGCGTCTCCCGGCCTCGTCGATCCCAACATGAGCAGGAAGGTGCCGATGCTCGGCAACCGGGGAGTCTTCACCGTCTCGCACTCGGTGGTCTCCCAGGTGGTGGGTCAGAGGGTCGAGGAGATCTTCGAGGGCGTACTCGGAGAGCTTCTCAAGACCGGGATCGAGCTTTCGGACCTGCCGGCCGGGCTGGTGCTGTCCGGAGGATCGAGCCGCCTGGCGGGGATCTCGGATGTTGCAGGCCGCGTGACCGGGCTTCCTGTAGAGCACGGCGTGCCGTCCGGCTTCGAGACTGCGACGGAAATGGTTCTTGCGCCAGAGTATGCGACTTGTGTGGGGCTCCTCGCGCTCGCGCTGGAAGGGGCTTCCGATTCGAGGAGAAGCAGAGGTAAGGGCCTTTCGAGGCTGTTCTCGTGGCTTTCCGGCGCGGCCGGGAGGCTCCGCTAGAGAGGGGGGACCATGGTTGTGACTTCGTTGACCGAGATAGGCGAGGAGAATACCGGGCGGGTCCGGCTGAAGGTGGTGGGCGTCGGCGGCTGTGGATGCAACGCCATCAACAGGATGATCCGCCAGAGGATCGGCGGCGTCGAGTTCGTCGCGATCAACACCGACGCGCAGGCGCTGAACGACTGCCTGTCCGAGAACCGGCTGCAGATCGGGCAGCGCGAAACCCGCGGACAGGGCGCCGGAGGCAACTGCGAGGCGGGTCAGAGGGCGGCGGAGGAGAGCCTCAAGGAGATAGAGTCGACGATCGAGGGCAGCCATATGGTGTTCCTCGCCGCCGGCATGGGCGGCGGAACGGGCACCGGGGCGGCTCCGGTCATCGCGCGGGTGGCCCGCGAGGCCGGCGCCATAACGGTAGGCGTCGTGACGAGTCCGTTCGAATACGAGGGGGATGTCAGGAGCCGTCAGGCCGAGAGCGGGATAGAGGAGCTCCGCAAGGAGGTCGACACGCTGATAGTGATACCCAACGACCGCCTCAGGACCCTTGCCGATCCCGACTCGACCCTGACCGACGTCCTGGACATGGCCAACGACGTCCTTCTGAACGCGGTGGACGGCATCTGCAGGCTCATCTCGACGCCGGGACAGATAAACCGCGACTTCCAGGACGTGAAGACGGTCATAACCAAGGGCGGCGGCGCGATGATAGGGACCGGGCGCGCTTCGGGCCCGAGCAGGGCTTCCGAGGCGGCGAAGTGGGCGGTTTCGGGTCCCCTTCTCGACGGCGTGTCGATAGAGGGAGCCCAGGCCCTGCTCATCCATGTGCAGGCCTCGGCCGAGCTGAAGTTCAACGAGTTCGACGAGGCTGTCCGGACGATAACGAATGCCGCCGGCAGCCAGGCCCACGTGTTCCTCGGATCCACACACTGCCCTGACCTCGGCGACGAGATGAGGGTGACGGTCATCGCGACCGGGTTCGGCCAGGCGGTGGAGCGCGAACCGGAGGATGTAACCTACCGGACCTACAGCCAGTTCAACGCCGAGACGAAACCCGCCGTGAAGGACCGGGAGAGCATTCCGATGAACACAGGAGGCTCCGGTCCGCAGTTGGACAGGCGGGCCGATGCCCGCCTCCCGAGCTTCCTCAAGAAGGAGATCAACTGAGGCGCTGACGGAGTCTGCGGCTTCGTGCTGGTCCGCGGACGGGGACGGGGTTATATTTACGCACTAATTACAGTCCGGGAGGGATCCTGGGAGTGAGCAGAGCCCCTGCGGCCGATCGTTACGAGCAGCGGAGGAAGAAGCTGCTCGAGTCAGAGGTGCAGTTGAGGCCGAGGAACTCCCGCGGCGTCTTCGAGACCGTGCTCGCCTATCCGAACTGCTACCAGGTCGGCATGTCATCCCTGGGGTTCCAGCAGGTCCTGCTGCAGCTCGGCAACTGGCCGGAAACCATCTGCGAGAGGGCCTTCCTCCCCGAACCGGACGAGCTGAACTGGCGCAAGCGCACGGGCAAGCCGATGGTGACTCTCGAGAGCGGGCGCTCGATCCGGAGCTGCGACCTCCTGGGATTCAGCATCGCGTACGAGCCCGACTATGTGAATGCCCTCGAGATGATGCGCCTGTCGGGGATCGCCCCCCTGAGCTCCGACAGGGACGACAAATGGCCGATCGTGCTTGCTGGAGGCCTCTGCGTCACTGCCAACCCGATGCCTCTGTCCCGCTTCTTCGACGCGATGGTGATCGGCGAGTCCGAGCCCACACTGGGCCCCCTGCTCGACACGATAAAGAGCATGGGCTCGCAGGGAGCGGGCAAGAAGAGGATCCTGAGGCTCCTGGCCGATCTGCCCGGCGTCTATGTACCTCAACTCCACGGCTTCTCGACTCCGAAGGCCACCATCATGCGCCAGTGGGCGAGCGCCGAGGCCATAGGGGCTTCCTCCTGCATCCAGGCCAGCTCCAGTGCGCTCGGCGACATGATCATGGTCGAGATCTCGAGAGGTTGTCCGTACAGCTGCAGGTTCTGCCTGGCGGGATACGCATACCTGCCCTATCGCGAAGGACGCCTCGAGGACTTCTCGGAGACCCTGGCAGGCCTGCCGCGCGGCTCGAGGCTCGGCTTCGTGGCCTGCTCGCCCGACTCCCATCCTCTCTTCCCCGAGATGGTGGAGCTGGCCCGGTCCGGCGGACACGATGTCAGCATCGGGTCGCAGCGCGCCGAGGACCCTCTCCAGCTCAAGAAGGACGGCTTCGAGGAAACCACTCTCACGATCGCCCCCGAAGCCGGCTCGGACGGCCTGCGCAGGGTGATCGGCAAGAGCCTCCGCAACGAAGCGATCCTGAGGACCGTCGAGGCGGCCACCGGGAAGGTCTCGAGGATACGGCTCTACTTCATCTACGGTTTCCCGTTCGAGACCGACGAGGACCGCGAGTCGATAGTCCAGCTCGTCAGGCAGATACGGGAGAAGACGGATCTCCCCCTGTCCCTCAGCCTCAATCCGTTCGTCCCGAAACCGTGGACCGCCTTCCAGTGGACCGCGATGGCCGACCTGAAGGACCTTCGTCGCTGGCGGGACGATCTGTCGCGCGATTTCCGGAGGATACCGGGCGTCGAGTTCCGCTTCCTCGGAGTGCATGAGGCTCACATACAGGCGCTGCTGGCCAGGGGCGACTCCAGGTCGGCCGAAGCCCTAATCTACAGGCTCGACGGGGACAGCTGGAGCACGGCATTCGCCCGGGCGGGGATCGCGTTCGACTGGGTGTTCTCGCCTCTGAGGCCGGCCCAGCCCTTCGAGTGGGACTTCATCAACATGGGTTTCGGCCACACCAGGCTCGCGAGGGAACTCGGGATGGCTGCCGCTGCGAACTGCGCAAGACTCAAGCCGTCCGACAGGCAGCAGGTCCCCAGCCAGGTCGAAGTGGAGAGCTCCGCCTTCTGCTGATGCGAAAAGGCGGCCGCGAGGGCCGCCTCATTCCACCGTTCCCGGCGCCGCGGGGCGTCAGGCCTTCTGGATCTTCCCAGCGCGGATGCATGAGGTGCAGACACGCACCCTGCGGGCCATGCCGTCGAGCATTATGCGGGCCGGCTGCAGGTTGGGGCGGAATATATGCTTGGTGTGCCGCATGGAGTGGCTCACCCTGCACCCGGTGGACGGCTTCTTGCCGCAGATGGCGCACTTGTATGACATCTCGACTCCTTTTCTGCGATACAGAACCGGATTTATACACGCGCAACGCCTCCGGGGCAAGAGGCCTTGACCCCGGGGTCGCGAATTGTCTACACTTGATCGCAAGGCTCGGGGAAGGGGGCGATCGGTTTCGACGGGCTCAGATGTGGTTCTGGAGTTGCATGCCGAGGTCCGCAGCCTCGTAAAAATGCGGAAACAAACAACTGCCGCCTAATTTCGGCACACTGCGGCCCCTATAGCGGGCCGCACGTCCGCTCCGGTTCGTGTCCGTCGACCGGAGGCCGGGCGTAAGAAGGCGGGCTGGCCGCTTCCTCTTCGCATCCCGGAGGCCGCGGCGAGACGCAGGGAGGCTACCGGAGACAGAGCCGTCCGGGGCGATGTTCGAGGGAAACTCAAATCCGGACTAAGCATGTAGTGGCTCCAGCGCCCCTGGGAACGGACGCGGGTTCGATTCCCGCCGCCTCCACCACCCGCCTTGCCGCAGTCTCGATCGCCATCCCCGGTTTTGTGAACCGCTCCACGGTTCGCTATGTTCCCGTCCCGGATGGGTGGCGTCTTCACACGCACAAGGAGCCGTAGCACATGGATCTCATGGATGCCCTCGCACCGGAGAGAGTGAAGGTGCTCGAAGCCGGCACGAAGCACGAAGCCCTTTCCGAGATGATCTCCCTGCTCGTAGAGAGCGGCGTCGTCCAGGACGGCAGGGAGCTCGACAGGCTCATCCATGAGAGGGAAGCCCTCATGAGCACGGGCATCGGCCTCGGAATCGCGGTTCCCCACGCAAGGCTCCAGGATGTGGGCTCCTCCATTATCGCGCTGGGCACCAGCCCGGAAGGCCTTGGTGACTACGAGTCGATCGACGGATCCGTCGTTCACATCGTTGCGATGATAGTCACGGGCACCCAGAGACAGCGCGAGTACATTGAGCTCCTCTCGTCCCTCGCGAGGCTCTTCAAGGAGGAGCCTGCCAGGGAGAGGGTGCTGACCGCGCGCAATGCCAAGGAGCTCTGGGAGATACTGAAGCACGAGAAGTCGGGCCTCCTGGCCTGACGGACCGGATAAGGCCCGCGGGCCCGGCCAGGCGGACCTGAGCATGACCTGACGGAGAGGGCCGCGAGCGCGGCCCTCTCCGCATCCAGGGGGCTAGTACTTCATCGCCGCCATCTGCTCGTAGATGCTCCACCGCCGGGTGACCTCCTCCTGCGCCAGCTCCAGGAGCACGGCAGCGTGCTCGGGCTTGGAGTCGGCGAGGGTCCTGAAGCGGATCTCCTCGTATGCGAAGTCCTTGAACTGGATGGAGGGAGCCTTGCTGTCGAGCTGCAGGGGGTTCTGCCCCTGCTTGATGCGGCGGGGATCGTAGCGCAGCAGCGGCCAGTAGCCGCAGTTGACCGCCAGCTTGTGATGGTCGAGCCCCGTGGTCATGTCGATGCCCTGATTGATGCAGTGGGAGTAGGCGATGATCATGCTGGGTCCGTCGTAGGATTCCGCCTCGACGAACGCCCTGACGGCCTGCGCGTAGCTGGCTCCGAGGGCCACCCGCGCCACGTAGACGCTGCCGTAGGTCATGGCCAGCATCGCCATGTCCTTCTTGGGCGTAGGTTTGCCCGACGCTGCGAATCTCGCCACCGCGCCCAGCGGGGTGGCCTTCGAACACTGACCGCCGGTGTTGGAGTAGACCT
>DIAQ01000033.1:93238-98768 GCA_002414865.1 candidate division Hyd24-12 bacterium UBA5074
GTGTTGGAGTAGACCTCGGTGTCCAGGATCAGGATGTTGACGTTCCTGCCCTGTGCGATCACATGGTCGAGTCCGCCGTAGCCTATGTCATAGGCCCAGCCGTCTCCGCCCAGGATCCAGACGCTCCTTCTCATCAGGTAGTCGCTCACGGAGGACAGCAGCCTGGCCCGCGGCCCTTCGATCTTCGACAGGGCTTCACTCAGCCTTGCGAGGGCGGAGCGCTGTCCGGCGATCTCGGCCTCCGTCCCCTGGGGGTTGTCCATGATCCCGGCGACGAGATCCTGCCCGAGGGCAGGCTCGAGCTCCTTCAGCAGCTCCACCGCGAACTGGGCCTGCCTGTCCAGCGTGAGCCTGAATCCGAACCCGAACTCCGCCGCATCCTCGAACAGGCTGTTGTTCCAGGCCGGACCCCTGCCGTCGGCATTCACGCAGTACGGAGTGGTCGGCAGGTTTCCGCCGTAGATGGAGCTGCAGCCGGTGGCGTTGGCTACGACAGCCCTGTCTCCGAACAGCTGGGTCATGAGCTTTACGTAGGGAGTCTCGCCGCAGCCTGCGCAGGCACCCGAGAACTCGAAGAGCGGGCGCATGAGCTGAGTGCCCTTCACGGTCCCGCGGTCGAGCTTCTGCCTGTCGTAATCGGGTATCGAGAGGAAATGGTCGAAATACCGCTTCTCGATGTCCACGACCTCGTCATGCCCGGTCATGTTGATCGCCTTGCGCCCCGGCTCGGTCCTGCTCCTGCCGGGGCATGCGTGGACACAGGCGCCGCAGCCGGTGCAGTCCTCCGGGGCGACCTGCACGATCCACTTCATGCCGGCGAATTCCCGGCCCTTCGCATCGGCGCTGCGGAAGCCTGCCGGCGCCCCCTCCAGAGCGGACGGGTCGCAGGCCTTCACCCTGATCGCTGCGTGAGGGCACACCAGGCTGCACACCGCGCACTGAAGGCAGACCTGCGGGTCCCACACCGGGACTTCGAGGGCGATGTTGCGCTTCTCCCAGCGCGTTGTCGCCGAAGGCCAGGTGCCGTCCGCAGGCATCGCGGAGACGGGCAGACCGTCACCCTTCTTGGAGATGATCGCTGCGGTGACCTCGCGCACGAACGCCGGGGCCTCCTCCGGCACGGGCATGGCCATGTCATGGGTGGCGCTGATCGTGTCCGGGTAGGAGACCTCGTGCAGGTTGGCGAGCGTGTCGTCCACCGCCTCGAAGTTCTTGCGGACGACGTCCTCCCCCTTGCGTCCATAGGATTTCCTGATGGCCTGCTTGATCTTGTCTATGGCTTCCTCGCGGGGCAGGATCCCCGAGATGGCGAAGAAGCAGGTCTGCATTATCGTGTTGATCCTCACGCCCATGTCGTTCTGGCGAGCGACCTTGTAGGCGTCGATCACGAACAGGCGGATCTTCTTCTCCAGCATCTGCTTCTGGGCCGTGAGGGGAAGGTGGTCCCAGACCTGCGCGGGGGGCCAGGGCGCATTCAGCAGGAGAGTGGCGCCCTGTGCCGCGTAGGACAGGACGTCGTACTGCTCCATGAATACGCTCTGGTGGCAGCCCACGAATGCCGCCTGGGAGACGAGGCAGGTCTGCCTGATGGGTTTCGGTCCGAATCTCAGGTGGCTCACCGTCAGGGTGCCGGCCTTCTTCGAGTCGTATACGAAGTAGCCCTGCGCGTAGTAGTCGGTTTCCTCGCCGATGATCTTGATGGAGTTCTTGTTCGCGCCGACCGTTCCATCGGAGCCGAGCCCCAGGAACACGGCCTGGTGGACGCCCGGGGACTCGAGGCAGAAGTCGCTCCGAACCTGGAGCGAGGTGCCTGCCACATCGTCGGCGATCCCGACTGTGAAGTGGTTGACGGGCTCACTCTTCACGGCTTCGTCGAACACCGCTGCGACCATCCCGGGGGTGAACTCCTTGCTCCCGAGGCCGTATCGTCCGCCGAACGCCCTGACGCCTCCCCTGCCGGTCTCCGCCAGCGCGTTGACTATGTCGAGGTAGAGGGGCTCGCCGGGGGAGCCGGGCTCCTTCGTGCGGTCGAGGACTGCCACGGTCTTCACCGACAGAGGAAGGGCGGCTGAGAAGGCCTTGCAGTCGAAGGGCCTGTAGAGCCTCACCTTGACGAGGCCGACCTTGTCACCGCCTGCGACCATGCTCTCGACCGTCTCGTGCGTGACTTCCGCGCCGGAGCCCATCTGCACGATCACGCTCTCGGCGTCGGGCGCGCCCACGTAGTCGAACAGGTGGTACGCCCTCCCGGTCAGTCCGGCGAAGCGCTCCATGGCTTCGGCCACGATCGCCGGAGTGGCCAGGTAGTAGGGGTTCACCGTCTCGCGGCCCTGGAAGTAGACGTCGGGGTTCTGGCTCGTGCCGCGCACGACCGGCCTGTCCGGACTCATCGCCCGCATGCGGAAGGCCGTGACGAGCTCGTCGTCGATCATCGCGCGGACGGCTTCGTCGGAGACCGCCTCGATCTTCTGCACCTCGCTGCTGGTGCGGAAGCCGTCGAAGAAATGGATGAACGGCACGCGGGACTTGAGAGTCGAGGCGTGCGCCACGAGCGCCATGTCCATGGCCTCCTGCACCGAGTTGCTGGCCAGGAGGGCGAATCCGGTCTGGCGGACCGCCATCACGTCACCGTGGTCGCCGAAGATGGAGAGTCCCTGGCATGCGAGGGCTCTGGCCGAGACGTGGAATACCACCGGCGTGAGTTCTCCGGCTATCTTGTACATCGTGGGGATCATCAGCAGGAGCCCCTGGGACGCAGTGAAGGTGGTGGTGAGGGCCCCTGTCTGGAGCGCTCCGTGGACCGCGGCGGCAGCGCCGGCCTCGCTCTGCATCTCCTGCACGAGCGGGACCGTGCCCCAGAGGTTCTTCCGCCCCTTGGCCGACCACTCGTCGGACATCTCGCCCATGGTACTCGATGGCGTTATGGGATATATGGCAATGACTTCGCTGAGCTTGTGTGCGATCGTCGCGGCGGCCTCGTTGCCGTCGATCGTCACCATCGCCCTCTGGGCCTTGTCCATCGCTGCTCCTTCGTGACGGCCGCAGGCTAGGCCATGCTGCCGAATGTCCTCGGATAGGGGAGGACGTCTCTGATGTTCTTCATCCCTGTGAGGTACATGAGCATTCTCTCGAAGCCCAGGCCGAAGCCCGAGTGAGGGGCGGTGCCCCAGCGTCGTATGTCGAAGTACCACTGGTAGGTTTCCATGTCCAGACCCTGTGCGGAGGCTCTGCGCATCAGCACTTCGAGGCGCTCCTCGCGCTGGCTGCCCCCGATCAGCTCGCCCACACCGGGCATGAGGAGATCGGTGCAGGCGACCGTCCGCCCGTCGTCGCTCAGGCGCATGTAGAAGGGTTTGAACGAGGCCGGATAATCGGTGACGAAGACCGGCCGGCCGAATACCTCGTCGGCCAGGAAGCGCTCGTGCTCGGCAACCAGTGCGCTTCCCCAGGCGAGGCTGGAGATCCTGCCGGCGCCCTCCCTCGCGACGATCGCCACGGCCTCGTCGTAGGGGATGCGGGCGAAGGGCTTGTCGAGGATCGTAGAATACCTGTCGGCAAGGCCCGGCTCGACGAATTCGCCCAGGAACGCGACCTCGTCCGGGCACCCTTCCCGCACCCCGGAGGCGAGCGACTTCACGAATGCCTCGGCGAGGGCGATGTCATCGTCGAGATCGCAGAAGGCCATCTCCGGCTCTATCATCCAGAACTCGGCGGCGTGCACCCTGGTGTCCGACGGATCGGCCCTGAAGATGGGCCCGAACGTGTACACGCTGCCCAGCCCCAGTGCGAGGGGCTCGGCCTCCAGCTGCGCGCTGACGCTCAGATAAGCCTTGCGGCGGAAGAAGTCGGCCTCGTAGTCGACTCCTCCATCCTTCACCGGGACGCTCCCGAGTGGGAGGGTCGTCACCTGGAAGGTCTCGCCCGCGCCTTCGCAGTCGCTCGATGTCAGGAGCGGCGGATGCACGTAGATGAAGCCGCGGGCATCGAAGAACTCATGGACCGACATCGCCAGCCGGTGGCGCATCCTGAACACGGCGTTGAAGGTGCCGGTCCTTGCCCTGAGCTGCGGCAGGGATCGCAGGAACTCCATGGAGTGGCGCTTGGGCTGCAGCGGGTATCCGCCGTCGACAGGCCCGATCACCTCAGCCGACGAAGCCTGCAGCTCGCGCTCCTGCCCCGCACCCCTGGATGCCACGATCCGGCCGGCCACCCTGATGCATGCGCCTGCAGTCATCCCCGCCAGCGAGGCGTCCGGGAAGGAGACCCTGTCGAAGACAGCCTGCAGGCTCGCGAAGCACGAACCGTCGTTGATCGAGGCGAACGCCACGGAGCTCGAGGTGCGGTTGTTGCGCACCCACCCGTAAACGGTCACCTCTGATCCCAGCTGGACGGACTCCAGCGCATCCCTGACGGTGGTCCTCGCGATCATTTCGACTCCTCCCGGAGAAACGGAAAAGGACAGGGACAATAATAACCGCGGGGACGCCTGCGGGAGTAGGGGAGGTTCCGGGTCCGGGCCTTGACCGGGGATTCCTCTCCCCCTATTTCGATTCGTCAGCCTCTGGAGCGGGAACAAGTCGAGAGGAGGAAGCCATGAAGCAGTACGTCGCGGAGTTCTTCGGGACCTTCTGGCTGGTCCTGGGCGGTTGCGGCAGCGCAGTCCTGGCGGCTGCCTTCCCGGGTCTCGGGATAGGGTTCGTGGGCGTGTCGCTCGCATTCGGCCTCACTGTCCTCACCATGGCCTTCGCCATCGGCCACATCTCCGGCTGCCATCTCAACCCGGCCGTTTCCATCGGCCTGTGGGCCGGCGGGAGATTCCCCGGGAGCAAGCTTGCTCCGTACATCGTCGCGCAGGTCGCAGGCGGCATCGCCGCCGGAGCGGTCCTGTTCGCGATCGCCAGCGGAAGAGCCGGATTCGACGTCTCCGCGGGCTTCGCCTCCAACGGCTACGGTGAGCACTCCCCCGGAGGGTACTCGCTGGCGGCCGCGCTGATCTGCGAGATCGTCATGACCATGATGTTCCTCCTCGTGATCCTGGGCTCCACCGATGAACGAGCCCCCAAGGGATTCGCGCCCATCGCCATCGGCCTCTGCCTGACCCTCATACACCTCATAAGCATCCCTGTGACGAACACCTCGGTGAACCCTGCGAGGAGCACCGGAGTGGCGGTGTTCGCAGGAGGCTGGGCGATCTCCCAGCTCTGGCTCTTCTGGGTGGCCCCGGTGATCGGCGCCGTCCTCGGAGCCTTCGCCTACAGGATAGTGGGTTCGCGGGACAGGTGAGTCCGGCGCGCAGGGACGGCATCACTCTGCAGGCCGGGCTGAAGGCCGGCATGCAGGGCGACTGGTGGAGCCTCTCCCCGGACGAGGTCCTTCCGCGGCTGCGGTCGACGGCCCGGGGGCTCTCGGAGGAGGAGGCCTCCTCCAGGCTCGAGCGCTACGGTCCCAACGCGATCCAGAAGCAGATGAGAGTGACGGGGCCGATGCTCCTGCTCGGCCCGGTCAGGAGCCCCCTCGTCCTGATCCTGAT
>DIAQ01000107.1:0-5843 GCA_002414865.1 candidate division Hyd24-12 bacterium UBA5074
GGTCCCCGGACTTTCCTGGTCGTGCCTGGGACGGGTGAACATGGTGGACGAGGAGATGCTGGCCGAGATGAAGCGCTCCGGATGCGACTGGATCTCCTACGGGATCGAGTCGGGCAGCGACAGGATGCTCACCCTGATGAACCGTGGCGTCACCTCGGCGCGGTGCCTCGAAGCCATAGAGATGACACGCCGGGCCGGCATCCACGCGGACGGCAGCTTCATGATCGGGATGTTCGGGGAGACGCGCGAGAGCGTTGCCGAGACCGTCGAATTCTGCCGCCGGGCGGACATGACATCGCCTCTCCTCTTCGTCACGCCCTATCCGGGCACGGCAATCTTCGAGCGGGCGACCGCTGAGAAGAAGATCGGATCTATCGAGGACTTCGTCCTCTCGATGAACGCCGCAGATGAGCTGCTCGTGAACCTGACCGACATGCCCGACACCGAGCTGATCAGGTTGAGGGATTGGGCCCAACGGAGAACCGGCTGGAACTACCTCCTGCGGCGGCCGTTTTCCCGGATCCCGGCACTGCTCGCAAGGCACTTCCGGCTTCGCGGCTTCAGAGCTCTCTTCAGGGACCTCTCCAGCATCCCTGCGATGCTCGCCGGCAGGAAGGGTCCAAACAGGGCCGCAGGGGCTTGACCCGGGCTCCGAAGGGCTTTAGAGAAAGCTGCGCTGATCCTCGGCGGAACGGATGGGGGTTCTCGCTGTGAGCGAAACCAGGACGCGCGTCTCGGCGCTGGTGCGACAGGCTAAAACCGAGCTTCACGCGGGAAACCGGGAGGAGGCACTGACCCTCCTCAAGAAGGCCATGGCCATCGATCCCGGCAGCAGCGCGGTGACCGACGCAATCCTGGAGATGGAGAAGGAAAGCGCCGCGGCGGCAAAACTGGCCCAGATCCCGCCGCAGCGTCCCCAGCAGCAGCCCCAGGCCCGGCCCGCCTCAACGACTACCCCGACGAGCTCCGCCTCCGAGCCTGCCCGTGAAGCTCCCGCGGAGCAGCTGCGCCCAGCGCCGAAGCCTGTCTCCCAGAAGGTCACTGCCCGCAGTCCCGAATCCGTGCGCGAGCCAGAGGCAAGGACATCGGCAACGCAAAAGGCGGCGGCAAAGCCTGCCCAACAGCAGGCGCCGGCTGCAAGGCCTGCACCGGCTCCGCCTTCGGCGGCCAGGCAGGTCGTGCCAGGGCAGCCGTCCACAAAACAGGCGTCACCCCGTCCATCGGCCCCCGGGCCGGAAGCCAGGCAATCCTCCGTCGCGAAACAGGCTGTCCCCCAGGCATCCATCCCGAAGGCGACCCCTGCGCCCGGGGCTCTTCCCGGACAGCAGGCGCAGCCCGCGGGAAAGGCTCTCGAACAGAGGACGGCTGCAGCGGCGCCGGAACCCCGAACACCTGAAAGGAAGCGAGAAGCTGATTTGGAGGACAACCTCAAGGAACTCTACGACGCTTCGGAGAAGGCCCTGCAGGCTGGAGACGAGGCTGGCGCCATGGGATTTCTCAGGAAGGCGCGTGAGCTCGCGCCGGACAAGACGGAGGCCACTCAGAAGATCAGGGTCCTCCAGCGAAGGGTGAAGGCCGGCAGTATGGTCGGGCTCGCAGCCCGCAAGGCCGCGGAGAAGAACTTCACCGAGGCCGTCGCGACCGCGAAGGAAGCCTTTGCGCTATGGCCCCAGGTGCCGGGCCTTTCCGAGCTGCTCGACTCGCTGGAGACGCCCGATGCCGATGCCGGGAAGGAAGTCGCCCGGAAGCCCGAAAGGCAGGAGAAGCCGAAGCAGCAGGGGCAGACCCGTGTTCCGGCCCAGGGTCCGGATGCCGGCGCAGACGAGTACGTGCGGAGGGTCCGCGAGCAGATACAGCTCAGCGCGATCCCCACTGCCGCGGAGATAGCCGCTGAAGGGCTGGAGAAGTACCCGGGGCACGAACTGCTATCCACCTTCGTGGAGAAGTTCGGCAGGATGGGGCTGCTGAAGCGCGGCTGATCAGCCCTTGAAGAAGTCGGGCACCAGCGTCAGCAGAACGCCCAGGATCAGCGAGCACACGCCGGCGAGAAAGACCAGCCCCGAGACCGCGGAGGGCATCTTCTTGCGCCCGATCGCGATGAAGCCGGCAACCGACAGCGCGAACCCCGTAATGACCAGCACGAGGTACCGGTAGTCCAAAGTCTCCCCCCGCGGCCCCTGCGGGCCCGTTATTCGAGCGGCATGACCAGGTAGACAGTGTACCCCTGCCGCCAGACCAGGAGCAGCGCCCCGGAGCCAGATGCTGCAACCGCGCTGTCCACTTCGTCAACGGTGGACACTGTCCGGCGATCGACCTCCAGGATGACATCCCCCTGCTGCAGGCCGGCCCGGGCAGCAAATCCGTCAGCGGTGACCGAACCCACCACCACTCCTTCCGAGCCGTCATATCCGAGCCTCTGTGCTGTCCTGGTATCGAGGTCGCGCAGGACCCAGCCCGTCACCGCAGGCGCCCGGCTCTCGAGCTTGGCAACCTGCTCTTCGCCGGGGAGCGCTTCCAGCACGGCGCGGATGGTCGATCTCGCCCCATCCCTGCTCACGAGCAGGGAGACCTCGCTCCCGGGGTCCAGCGACGAGATGGTGTTACGGAAGTAGGCAGAGGACTCCACAGAGGTGCCATTCAGCTCGAGGATGACATCTCCCCGCTGGATGCCGGCATCCTCAGCGGGGCTGCCGGCCTCTACGTCGGAGACAAGGACCGCACCCCTCTCCTCGCCGAACTCGGCCGCCAGGCCCGCATCGAGCTCCTGGATCCTCACACCGAGCCATCCGCGTGTGACGAAGCCCTGCGCCATGAGATCATCCTGAATCTGGAGTACGAGGTTGATGGGGATGGCGAAGCCGATCCCCTCGTAGCCTCCGCTGCGGCTGGCGATGGCGCTGTTGATGCCCACGAGACGGCCCTCCATGTCGACGAGGGCGCCGCCGCTGTTGCCGGGATTGATGGCCGCATCGGTCTGGATGTAGCTCTCGTAGTCCGCCAGGCCCATCCCGCTTCGGCCGATGTAGCTGACGATGCCCTGTGTGACGGTCTGGCTGAGGGCGAAGGGCGAGCCGATGGCCAGCACCCACTCACCCACCTCGAGGCTGTCGCTGTTGCCGGTGCGGGTGAATGCGGGCAGAGAGTCGGCTTCGATGGAGATGATCGCGATGTCGGTCTTCGAATCGGCTCCCACCAGCGTGGCGGGATAGCGGGTGCCGTCGCCGAGGATGACCTCGAGCTCGTCAGCGCCCTCCACCACATGGTTGTTGGTGACGATGAAGCCGTCAGGTGTGACGATCACCCCGCTTCCGAGGCCTTCCATGACGTACTCCTGCTGTTCCGGCACCGGATTCTGCCAGGGGTTGAAGCCGAAGGGTGACGAGAAGCCGGGGAACCCGGGGATGGTTGCCTTGACCGTCGTCCGGGATGTGATCGTGACCACGGAGGGGCCCACGGACTCGGCGATGGAGGCGAAGGTGCGCCCCAGGGCCTCGGGGTCGCTGGACATCACGAAGACGGTGTCGGGCATCTGCGCCTGTCCCTCGACAGGGGCAGAGCCCTGGGAGGCGCAGGCGGCTTCGAACAGGATCAGGACGGAAACGAGGACTCCATATCCGGACATGATTTCTCTCCCGGGATAAAAGCTACTTCGCCTTGCCTTTACCCTGGACCTTGCCGATGTGTTCCCAGGCCTCGCGCTCCTCGGTACTCAGATTCGTGGGAATCGTCACCCCGACGGTCACGAGCTGATCGCCCCTGCCGGAGCGCGACGGGACGCCCCTTCCGGGGAGGCGCAGGATCGAGCCCGGCTGCGTGCCGGCCGGGATGCGCAGACGCACTCTTCCTTCGAGGGTCCGCAGCATGAGGCTGGTTCCCAGTACGGCCTGCGGCGCCGAGATGTCTATGGAGCACACGATGTCCCCGCCTTCGCGGCGGAGGAACCTGTCAGGCTCCACGCTGATCCTGACCGCGAGAGAGGATCCGTCGGTGCGGCCTATCCTCAGTACGGTACCGTCATCGGTGCCCGGGGGAAGGCTGAAGCTGAGACTCTCGGAGTGGGACACCTTGCCCGAGCCGGAACAGGTCGAGCAGGTACTGCGATAGGTGACGCCCGTCCCGCCGCATTTCGGGCAGGTGTGCATCGTTGCGAATCCGCCCCGGCGGGTTGTCTTCTGCCCCGTGCCGCCACAGGCGCTGCACTTCTCCTGGCCGACTCCTCCGGCACCGCCGCAGGTCGAGCAGCTCGAGGGCACATCCACCCTCGTGGACACGGCGCCTCCGAGGCATGCCGTGACGAACGGCACCCTTATCCCCACCACCGGGGCTCGCCGCTGGGCCGGCCCCCTGGGGGCCTCACCGCCGAAGCTCATCCCGCCGAACAGGGAGCTGAGTATCTCGTCGAGCCCGCCGAAGCCCTCCCCGGGCTCGAACGGCTGCCCCTCAGGGGTCCTGAAGCCGCTCTTTCGAAGGGCGTCGTACTGCGAGCGCTTCTTCTCGTCGCCCAGTATCTCGCTGGCCTCGGAAATCTCCTTGAACCGCTCCTCGGCCTCCTTGTTGCCAGGGTTCGCGTCCGGGTGGTACTTCTTCGCGAGCCGCCGGTAGGCCTTCTTTATCTCGGCGAGGGTCGCAGTCTCGGGCACTCCCAGGATCGAGTAGAGGTCCTTGTCCACCTCGACGGCCTCACTCGGTCCGGGCGGGCGGCCTCACGACCCTGCCCACCTTCACGAGGGCGGGCCTGAGAAGCTCGCTGCCGAAGAAGTAGCCGTTGCGCAGCACTTCGAGCACGGAATCGACCTCCAGGTCGTCCCTGTCCTCAGCCACGACCGCCTCGTGCACATTGGGGTCGAACGGGGTCAGGGGAGGGATGCTCATCGCCTCGAGGCCCTCGCGCGCGAGGATGGCGTCGAGCTGCTCGGCTGTCTGGAACAGGCCCGGCACGATCTCCTCCGCCGCGGAGCCGGCGTCGCGATGCGCCCTGGCAAGAGTCACGTTGTCGAGCACTGCGAGGAGCTCGCGCACCAGATCCTTCTTCCCCTGGCTGCAGAGCCTGTGGAACTCCCTGGCCTGCCTCTTGCGATAGTTGTCGAACTCCGCCTGGAGGCGCGCCACCTGCTCGAGCATGCCCTCGTCCTGGCCCTCGGAATCCCCGGCGCTCGCTTCCATCTGGGCATCAGCGCCAGGAGACTCCTCGACCTGGCCGGCCGCCTTCGGGGCTGCCTCGCCCACCGGCTCGAGCGGCCCCTCCACGGCAGGCAGGCGCCTGTCCCTGCCCTGGGGAGCGGATCTCCTGCGGCTCGAGGCCTTCCTGCGGGGATCCCCTCTCGTCATGTCTCGTCCACCACTTCGTAGTCGGCGTCGACTGTCTTGCCGCCTGCCGCCTGGGAGCCGCCCTCGGAGGCCTGTCCGCCCTGCCCTGACGCCTCGGGCCCCTGCTGCGACTCTCCATACTGCTTGTAGATGGAGGCTCCAGCCTGGCTCCAGAGCTCCCTGAGGGAGTTCGTGGAGGACTCGATGGCCTCGTCGTCCTCCTTCTCGAGGGCCGAGCGCACCTTCACGATGGCTTCGTCCAGCTGCGAGCGCATCGCGGGGTCGATCTTATCCCCGTACTCCTTGAGGGCCTTTTCGACCTCGTAGGCGAGAGAGTCGGCCGTGTTCCTCTTCTCGGCCTTCGACCGCTTCATCTCGTCCTCGCGCGAGAACTGGTCGGCGTCCTTTACCATCTTCTGGATGTCGGACTCGGACAGCCCGCTGGAGGCCTCGATGCGGATCTTCTGCTCCTTGCCCGTGGCCTTGTCCTTTGCCGTGACGTGGACGATTCCGTTGACGTCGATGTCGAAGGTGAC
>DIAQ01000107.1:6166-6402 GCA_002414865.1 candidate division Hyd24-12 bacterium UBA5074
GTGCGGTTGTCGGCCGCCATCTTGCGCTCGCCCTGGAGCACATGGATCTCCACCGCCGTCTGGTCGTTGGCCGCGGTGCTGAAGATCTGGCTCTTGCGTGTGGGGATGGTGCTGTTGCGCTCGATTATCGCTGTGGAAACGCCCCCGAGGGTCTCGATGCCCAGCGTCAATGGAGTGACGTCGAGCAGCAGGACATCGTGCACCTCGCCGGTGAGCACGCCCGCCTGGATGGCGGC
>DIAQ01000107.1:6682-7203 GCA_002414865.1 candidate division Hyd24-12 bacterium UBA5074
CCCACTGCCACGACCTCGTCGGGGTTGACTCCCTTGTGGGGCTCGCGGCCGAAGATCTCCGCGGCGATCTTCTGCACCATCGGCATCCTCGTCTGCCCGCCCACCAGGATGACCTCGTCGATCTTGTCGATCGTGAGGCCGGCATCGCGAAGAGCGTCCTGGCAGGGCTTGCGGGTTCTCGTCACGAGATCGTCCACGAGCTGCTCGAGCTTGGCGCGCGTCAGCTTCATGTTGAGGTGGCGGGGGCCCGATGCGTCGGCCGTGACGAAGGGCAGGTTGATGTCGCTGGACTGGGTGGTGGACAGCTCGCACTTGGCCCTCTCGGCGCCCTCCTTGAGCCTCTGCAGCGCCATGGGGTCGCGCGAGAGATCGATGCCGTCGGACTTGCGGAACTCCTCCACCAGCCAGTCGATGATCTTCTGATCGAAGTCGTCGCCGCCCAGGTGGGTGTCGCCGTTTGTGGATTTGACCTCGAATACGCCCTCAGCTATCTCGAGGATCGAGATATCGAAGGTGCCGCC
>DIAQ01000036.1:0-6612 GCA_002414865.1 candidate division Hyd24-12 bacterium UBA5074
CCAGTCCTGAGAGCCGCCCCCCTGGAGATGGGCGACTACCTGCTGCGTCGCGGCATGATGGCGCTGGGCCTGTCCGCGAGGAGCACGTTCGCTGTCACGGCTGTCCTCGGCATGCTCGCTCAACTGGCAGGAGCCATGGTGATGGCCGGCGGCAGGTCGAGGATCGCCGGCGCCGCGGTGTTCGCTATGGCACTGACTCCTGCATGGTGCGTGTTCTTCACGGGATATGTCGAGGACTACGCCATCCCTGCCGGTCTCGCGTTTCTCGCGGTCGCCCTGGCGGCGAGGGGCAGGTCTATTGCTTCGGTTTCGGCTGCCGTCGCTGCGGCAGGGGCCTTCCATCTCGCGGCGCTGATGCTGCTCCCGTTGCTTGTCTCGTATGCTCTCGCCGGCCGCCGTTCCCCCCTCGTTCCTCCATCGGCAGCTGCGGCCTGTGCAGCATGCGTTGCCTTCGCCACCATCTCCCTGGCAGCCGGCGGCATTCCTCGAGACCTCCCATCCCCGGGACTCGATCCGGTCGGGAGGCTGAGGATGATCGTTTTCTGCACACCTTTCGTGGCGGCCGCGCCGCTTCTGGTGCGCCGGAGGCCATCCCGCGCACTTGTCGCAGCACTGGCAGCATCGCTCCTGGCATTCTTCCTGTTCCCTTTCGAGAGGGGTGTCAGGCTCGACTGGGACCTGGCGGGGCTGCTTCTGACGCCGGCCTTCGCAGCCCTGCTCGCCCTTTCGGGGGATGGCAGGCTGGTCCTGCCATCTGCAGCAGTTCTCTGCGCTGCGCTCGCAGGCCCCAGGATATCGATCTTCCTGGACCCCGGACAGAGCGAGGAGATGTATCTCTCCGCCGCTTCAGAGTCCCGGGATGCAGGGGCGATAGAGGAATACGCCATCCTCCTGCGAAGCCGCGGGCTGACCGACGAGGCCGCCGCACTCTTTCACAGGGCCTGGGATGTGACGGGCAACGGCAGGCATCTATCCCAGGAGGCGGAGGCCCTGAGGATGTCGGGTCGCCCTGCCGAGGCTCTCGGCGTCGCCATGGCTGCAGCGGCCTCGAGACCGGATGTGGAAACGGTCTGGCTGGAACTGGCATTATCGGCCCGCGATGCAGGCGCTCCCCGGGAGGCTGTGAGGGCGGCGGTCATGGTCGATTCCCTGTTCACGTCCGAGGCGGGCGGGCTGTGGGGCCTGGCGCTGGAGACAGCGGTCTCCTGTTCGGACACGGGCCTTGCCATCGAATCGGCGCAGCGCGCCCTGGCCTCGGGCGATTCCCGGCCTTCGACGCTCGTCAATGCCGGCATCGCGGCCTTCTGGGGAGGGGATTCAGCCGCTGCGGAAGCGAGGTTCCGAAGGGCCCTGGAGCTGGATCCGGGCAACATTCCAGCGGCGCGCAACCTGCAGATGCTCGGGAGCGCCGGAGCCCTGCTCCGCCGGGATTGACGGGAAGGAGAGCGGGGACCCAGGAGCGCTGGATCCCCGGTTATCCCCTGCGGGTCGTTCGATCAGAGGGCGCAGAAGGCGGTGGTGCCGTCCCAGCCGCTTCCCATGCTGGAATACGAACCGTCCGCCGGGTTGGTGATCCAGAGGGATCCCTCCCAGACGCAGAAGACGTAACCTCCGGTGGAGGCGATTTCCGAAGTCCCGGAATAGCCTCCGCCGAGGCTTGTGTAATCGCCGTTCCAGGGGTCGACCCGGTACATCACATCTCCCTGCACAACGTAGAAATCGGACTGGGTTCCGGTGGCCGCAGTCGTCCCCGCATAGCTCGAGGGCAGCGCCGTGAAGTCGCCTGTAGAAGGATCGGTCCTGTATAGAGCGTCGTTCTGGATCACCATCAGGGCGTTGCCGGCCCAGGCCAGGAACTGGAGCCCGTCGTAGCTGCCGGGCACTATCTCCCAGGAGCCGTCCACAGGGTCGATCTCGTAGAGAGTCGTGCCCTGGTACGCGTAGAGGCTGCCTCCCCCCGCGGCCAGCGCGGTCGTGCCTGTCCAGGAGCTGGAGATCGTCTCCCAGGAGCCGCTTGCCGGATCGACCCTGTACAGGTTGTCTCCCTGTATCGCATAGAGCCGCCCGCCGAGCGGAGCCATCAGCTCGGTGCCCGACCATGTGTCGGAGAGCGACTGCCACTCGCCTGTCGAAGAGTCCACCTTGTAGAGGACATCGCCCTGAATCGCATACAGGGCGCCCGCCGAGCAGGGAGCAGCCAGCACGGCCAGGAGAGCAGCTGCGAACAGGAGCATCTTGCAGGGCCGCATCTCGAACCTCCTCTGTTCCGGAATGAAGGGTTTTCCGCCTGTCCCGCGGAGCGCGCAGAAGGTCATCTGCGGCTCCTGCGAACCGTCTCCCTGATCGAAACGCCTCTCGAACGCACCTCGGAGAGGATCTTCCGACATACCGGCTCGTTCATGCCAACGCTTTCGGGGAACACGATGCCGGGGCCGACGAATGCCTTTCGGGCCAGCATCCTGGCCATCGCGGCCGCCGGGAAGCCGGTTGTCCGCGACATGGATGACGTGCCTGAGGCCTTGTCGTACTCGTCGTAAAGGTCGAACGTGATCCGGGTCTTCCGTCCCGACGACATGCCCTCCATCTCGACCCTCATAACCGTGAACTCCTCGCAGCCCTCCTCCATCTCCCACGCCTTGAAGAGCAGTTTCGATGTGAGATCGAGCGGTCGCATCCTCGCCCTCCCGACCTCCACGGGCTCGCGCGAGAGGAAGCCGGCTCCGGCGAGGAGACCTATCCTGGCGGCATATCCTGGATACCTCAGCGTCTTCTCGACCATCTCCGGACAGTCGATGGTGAAGAGAAGGCTCCTGAGTCCGTCGGTGACGAAGGCCTCGAGGGTGCCCACCCCGGGCAGGTCAACGAGCTCGACCTCTGACAGGGCCGCCTTCTCCGTCACTGCGCCGCCCCTCATCACGCGCGCCGGCCTGGTGTATTCCTCGAGCACGTCGACCGGGCTGAAGGGGGCCACATACTCCCATGGGAGTTTCCTCACCCTGGGCAGGCCGCCCACGAGTATCCTGAGGCTGGATGCATTGTCGAGAAGCGATCTCGCCTTCCCAGAGAACACATGCGACAGGCCGGGAGCGACTCCGAAGTCCACGACGGCAGTTACGCCCTTCTCCCTGGCGAGCGGGTCGAGCATTCCGGGGTCTTCCGGCATGAATGCTATGTCGACGACATCGGTGCCTGACTCGATGACAGAGCTGAGCGTGGAGAGACCCATGTAGCCAGGCACGGCTGTGACCACGGCGGCCGATCCCTCCACAGCCTCGCAGACTGCGTCGTGCTGTGACAGGTCGCATGCGGAGGCGTGCAGCCCCAGAGCCCCGGCCTTTCGGAGCGCATCCGGATTCCTGTCGAAAACAACGACATCGGCATCGGCGTCGGAAGCCAGATCCCTGGCTATGGTGCGACCCACCATCCCGGCGCCGAGAACGGAATAACGCATTTCCCCCTCCGAGCTGACAAGGACTGCCTCAGCCAGTGGAGCCGAAGACGAAGCCCGCCCTCGGTATTATGGAGCACGATCACTCCGGAGGCACTGGCCTGGAACTTGCACTGCGAATTGCCAATAATAGATGCAGGAAAAGGTCGACAGATCCGGCGAGGCTCACAGGAAGCCCGGATCCGCCGATGGCCGCTGCAGGAGGTTCTGCATGAATGCTTCATGTGCCTGTAAGCTGCTGGCGCTGACCTTGATCGGGCACGCGCCCGCCTATGCCACCGAGGCTCCTCTCATCTGGAGCTTCTCCACCGGTTTCACGATCAGTTGCACACCCGCCCTGAATGCCCCCTACAACGCGGTCATTTTCGGGGCCGGCAACGGCACTCTGTATGTGCTCGACGGAACGACCGGAGGAAACCTCGGCTACGTCGATCTGGGCGATGCGATAACGACAGATCCCTTCTGCGATCTCACGGACACCAGCATGAGGACCTATGTGAGCGTTCCCGGGAACAGGATGTACGCACTGATCGGCGCCTCGCCATGGTGGTACCACCAGTGCCGCGGGCAGTGCTTCAGCCCTTCCCAGTGGGAGCAGGGAGTCTACTTCGGGTCCTATGACGAAGTCACGCAGTGCGTGAACAGGCTGACCGGCGAGCACATGTGGGTCTTCCCGTCGGAGGGCCTGGTCCAGGGCGCTCCAACCGTCGGCAACAATGGCGCCGGAGCCAAGGTGTTCGTCGCCACCGGCGAAGGCTACGTGTACTGCCTCGATCCGTTCACAGGAGCGCAGATCTGGGGCAAGTCAGGCTTCGGCGCTGTCATATCCTCCTGCACGGTCCACGCGGGCAAGGTCTACTTCGGATGTCTGGACGGCATGTTCTACTGCCTGAACGGGCTCGATGGCAGCATCATCTGGTCGTACAACGCAGGCAGCCAGATCGACTCGAAACCGGCCATCTACGGAGGCTCGGTATACTTCGGCACGCTGGGCGGCTCGCTCTTCCGCCTCGATGCGTCCCTGGGCACCTTCCACTGGTCGACTTCGCTGGGAGGGAGCGTTCTGAGCCCCTGCATCTATCTCGACAGGATATTCGCGGGCACCACTGGTCTGAGCTGCGTCAACGCCTCGACAGGCAACGTCATCTGGACCTATCCGATCGTCAGCGCGGGCAGTCCGGCAACGATGTCCGGCCGAGTCTATGTCGCAGACGGAACACAGATGATCTGCCTGGACGGGGGGTACATGTACGGCATCGAGGACGAGGATCCGACACCTGTTGCCGCGCTCTCGGTGAGCGGAAATCCATGCATGGAGACCTCATCCCTCCTGCTCAACCTGGATGAGGCCTGCAGCCCCTCGATCACGCTGTACGACATCACGGGCAGAACGGCAGGCTGGATGGAGCCGGGATTGCTGACCCAGGGTCTCCATTCGCTCCCGCTCGCCGGCATCCAGGGGACGGGCGGTCACATGCCGCAGGGGCTTTACATCTGTCGCGTCGAGGCCGGGGGCAGTTCCGTCTCCTGTCCGATGACCTGGCTTGGAGGCGATATCTGAAGGCCCGTCCGGGCAGGGGATAGCCCGCACCCGGTCATCGGGCTCACCATCCATGAAGATAGGAACGCTCTGCTACCTGCGGAGGTCCGGCAGGACTCTGATGGTGCACAGGATCACCAGACCCGGCGATATCCATTGGGGTAAATGGAATGGCTTGGGGGGCAAGCTGATCCCGGGGGAGACCCCGGAGGAATGCGTCATAAGGGAGGTTCTGGAGGAGAGCGGGATCCGCATCGAATCGCCCAGACTCTGCGGAATCCTCACCTTTCCGTCGTTCGAGGACGATGACGACTGGTATGTCTTCGTGTTCGAAGCCCGGGGATTCGAAGGTGAGGCCGGGCCATGTCCGGAAGGTGTCCTCGATTGGATAGAGGACTCGAAACTGCAGGATCTCGACCTGTGGGAGGGCGACAGGATCTTCCTGCCATGGATCGGATCGGGCAGGTTCTTCTCCGGCCGCTTCGCATATGCCTGCGGGAAGCTGCAGGAGCATTCAGTCGTGTTCCATGATCCATCGGAGGGTTGAGATGAAGCGAGCGCTCCCGGCCTGCATCCTGGTCATGGCTGTCTCGTGCGGATCGCAGGCCTCCCGTACGCCTTCGCCCGAAGGCCACTGGGAGGGATCCCTGCTCGTGGGCGGGAGCGAGCTGGGCATAGCGCTCGATTTCGCGGCCGACGGCGATTCCCTCCGGGGAACGATCGACATCCCCGTGCAGGGAGCTGCCGGACTGGCCCTCTCGGATCTTCGCCAGAGCGGCGACAGCCTCTCATTCGATCTCCAGGCCGGCCCGGGCGTTGCCTCCTTCAGGGGCGTCCTGACCGACAGCGTGTTATCCGGGACGTTCGACCAGGCCGGCTATGCCGGCATCTTCAGTGTTTCCAGATCCGAGGTCGCATATCAGATGGACAGGCCCTACATCATGCAGCAGGTGATGCTGGAGGGCGATGGATTCCAGCTCTCGGGAACGATCTCCATGCCGCCGTCGCCGGGGCCTCATCCGGGCGTGGCGCTTCTCACGGGAAGCGGCAGCCAGGACAGGAACGAGAACGTGTTCGGCTTCCTCGTGTTCGACTGCATTGCCGACAGGCTGACACGAGACGGATTCGTGGTCCTGAGATGCGACGACAGGGGGGTGGGCGGCTCCACCGGGGCCTCGTCAGGCATCACCGACTCCACCCTGGCGGGCGATGCACTTCTGATGATCGGCGAGCTCCGCCGGACCGAGGGGGTAGATCCGTCCAAGATCGGCCTCCTGGGCCACAGCGAAGGCTCCAATGTGGCATTTCAGGCTGCCGTGCGCGACTCCGGCGACGTGGCCTTCGTGGTCAGCATGGCCGGGCCGGCGTCGCGCGGCTACGAGATCCTGCTCTCTCAGGTCGAATCTTTGGCGCAGGCAGCGGGACGTAGCGAGGAGGAAACCCGGGCGCTCCTCGACATGCAGCGCCAGGTAATGGACATGGTCATCGCCGGCGTCGATCCGGAGGATCTGCGTCCGATCGTGGAGCAGCAGGTCAGGGCCGAGATAGCCGCCCTGCCTGAAATCCAGCAGCAGGCCATGGGCAATATCGATTCGCTGGTCTCCGCGAACTGCGACCAGGCGAT
>DIAQ01000036.1:6982-7697 GCA_002414865.1 candidate division Hyd24-12 bacterium UBA5074
GCCGATCCGAACGCATCGCTGATGCAGCAGGCGTTATCGGGAGACCCGAGTTCGAAGGTCATCGTCTTCCCCGGCGCCAACCACCTGTTCCAGAGTGCCAGGACCGGAGCGGTCGAGGAGTACGCGATGCTCCCGAAGGAATTCACCCCCGGCTTCCTGGACAGCCTTTCGGCATGGATGCTCGGCGTGACCATGTCCGCGGGAGAGTGAGCCCGGGCCTCTACTGCGCCCCGCCCTCCAGGTCGACAAGGAACATCGAAGGCCAGAACTTGCCCGTGACGCAGAAGCGCCCGCTGCCATCGTCGAAAGCTATGCCGTTCATGACATCGGCAGTCGCCCTCCGGGCGCCTTCGAGCAGTCCCGAGGCATCAACGAGCGACAGCACATGGCCTGTCGAGGGGTCTATCCTGGCGATGAAATCGGTGGTCCAGACATTCGCATACAGTATGCCGTCCCTGTACTCGAGCTCGTTCAGGCGGTCAAGCGGTCGCCCTGAGATGGTCACCTCGATCAGGCGGACGGGCTCGAAATCCGATGGATCTCTCACCGTGATGCAGCTGGAACCGTCGGATTGAAGCAGGTTCGTCCCATCGAATGCCAGACCCCATCCTTCGCCTTCGTATTCGAAGGAGCCGAGAGGAGTGAGGCCGGGGATTCCGAAGAGAAGGCAAAGCCCTTCTCTCCAAGTCAACATGTAAAGAGTGTCACCCACAAG
>DIAQ01000073.1:0-566 GCA_002414865.1 candidate division Hyd24-12 bacterium UBA5074
CCCTGGTTGAGCTCGGGGACGATCACGACATCCTTCTCGTCGAGCATCTCCTTGGTCTCCCTGTCCGGGAACGGCCAGAGGAACACGGGGCGGAACACGCCCACGCGCTTGCCCTTCTTCGCGAGCTGCACCTGCGCCGCCAGCGCGGAGCGGTATACGGAGCCGTATGCGAAGATCACGACATTCGACTTCTCCACGTCGTGCACCTTGACCTCGGTGAGCTCGTCGAGCCTGCGGGTGATCTTCGCCTTGAGGCGGGCCATCTTCTCGTCGACCTCGTCGCGCCGGCGCGTTGGGAAGCCCTGACGGTCGTGCGTGAGGCCTGTCACATGGAAGCGGTAGCCCGAGCCGAAGGAAGCCATCGGGGAGACGTTGGAGGGAGTGGGGTGGTAGTGCTCGTACCACTCCGTGGGCGTCTCGGGGATGGGGCGCTCCAGGATCTCGACCTCTTCCTTCTTCGGGAATGTGACCCTCTCCCGCATGTGACCGACGACCTCGTCGGACAGGAGCTGGACGGGGGTCCGGAAGGTCTCGGAGAGGTTGAACGCCCTCACCGTGTAGTCGAA
>DIAQ01000073.1:911-1288 GCA_002414865.1 candidate division Hyd24-12 bacterium UBA5074
GCGACCTGGGTCGGCAAGCCGGTGGACGGACCCGAACGCATCACGTTGACGAGGACGAACGGGATCTCGGCCATGCAGCCGAAGCCGAGCCCCTCCTGCATCAGACTGTATCCGGGACCGCTCGTGGCCGTCAGGGCCCGGGCGCCCGCCAGGCTGGCGCCCATCACGGCGCTGATGCTGGCTATCTCGTCCTCCATCTGGATGTAGGCCCCGCCCGAGGCCGGAAGGCGCCTGGCGAGGATCTCGGCAACTTCGGTGGAGGGAGTGATGGGATATCCGGCGTAGAAGTTCACGCCGCTTGCCAGGGCTCCGAGCGCTATGGCCTCGTTGCCCTGCACGAGCCGCGTCTCACCCCACGGCAGCGTCATTCGGCATCA
>DIAQ01000073.1:1714-6575 GCA_002414865.1 candidate division Hyd24-12 bacterium UBA5074
CCCTTGCACCACTCGTGGAAGATGTGGACGTAGGACCTGACTTCCTCCTGCTCCTGCGCTGCCTTTTCGCCGGACTGCACCGGCGGTGCGTTCTCCGACATCTCATCTCCTCCGGACAGGTTGTCCGCCTGCCCTACTTCTTCCCGGTGAAGGGCTTCAGGACGGCAGCGACGTCGGGCTTGCCGATTTCCTGCAGGTCGTAGGTGACCCTGACGGAAGGCTTGTCGATGGAGATCACGCGCCCGAGGTCGATGGGGGTGGCGATGATGACCGTGTCGCAGTCGCAGCGTCTGATGGTCTCCTCCAGGTCCTTCATCTGTGCGTCACCGTAACCCATTGCGGGGAGGACGAGGGCCTCGTCGCGATCGGCGTAGTACTTCTCGAAGGTCTCGGCTATCGAGCCCACCGCGAAATCGCGAGGATCGACGAACTCCTCGGCGCCGAAGCGCTCGGCCGCCACGTAGCCGGCCCCGTACTCCATGTCACCGTGGGTGAGGGTGGGACCGTCCTCGATGACCAGCACGCGCTTGCCGGCGATGAGGGAGGGGTCGGTCACGGAGACCGGACTGGCGGCGTCGATGACGACGGCGCGGGGGTTGGTGGCGCGTATGTTCTCGCGCACCTCGTTGACGTCCTCGGGGTATGCCGAGTCGATCTTGTTGATCACTATGACGTCGGCGAGGCGGAGGTTGGTCTGGCCGGGATAGTAGGTTATCTCGTCTCCGGGCCTGTGAGGATCGACGACCGTGATCGTGAGATCGGGCTTGTAGAAGGAGGTGTCGTTGTTGCCGCCGTCCCAGAGGATGACGTCGGCCTCCTTCTCGGCCTCGCGGAGGATGGCCTCGTAGTCGACTCCGGCGTATACGATGACGCCGCGGGCGATATGGGGCTCGTACTCCTCCATCTCCTCGATGGTGCACTTGTGCTTCTTCAGGTCTGCGATCGTGGCGAAGCGCTGGACCTTCTGGGCGACGAGGTCGCCGTAGGGCATGGGGTGGCGTATGGCGACGACCTTGCGGCCGGCGGCCTTGAGCACCTCGGCCACCCTGCGCGTGGTCTGGCTCTTGCCGCAGCCAGTGCGCACCGCAGTGATCGCGATTACGGGCTTCGTGCTCTTTATCATAGTGGCGCGGACGCCGATCATCGTGAAGTCGGCCCCGGCCGCGTTGCAGCGGCTGGCGAGCGCCATGACCGTATCGTCGGCCAGGTCGCTGTAGGCGAGGACGCAGATGTCGACCTTCTTGCTGCGGATTATGTCCTCGAGCTCGCTCTCCGGAAGTATTGGGATGCCCCTGGGATAGCCTTCACCGGCGAGCTGGGCGGGATACCTGCGGCCGTCGATGTCCGGGATCTGCGTGGCTGTGAAGGCGACGACCTCGAAATCGGGATTGTTGCGGTAGACGGTGTTGAAGTTGTGGAAGTCACGACCCGCCGCACCGAGGATCAGCACTCTCTTCTTGGACATATCCGCATCCTCCCCGCTGCTCTACAGCGAACCAGGAAAGCAACTGCGGACCGGTGGGAAGCGGCCCGGCCTCTCCCGTTGGGTGAAGAAAGCCAGCCCGCTGGGGACTGGCAAAACCATTGCAATAATGCCAAATAGGACTTGGGCGTCAACTCCCGGAAGGCGGCCTCCCGCCCAGAGACAGAGTGCCCGACGGGCAGGCGCCATACCGCAGATACGCAGTCTGCAACGCTTCATCCAGGGTAATCCGACGCCTCCAGCCGGCATGGACAGGTCGGCATTTCGCGAGGCTCTCACTGAAGCCCTGCCTTGGATGCTTGCGGATTCCAGCGCCCGGAACCGGTCTGTGCGTCAGGCTGCGCTCGCAGCTGTTCCCGGCGCTGGCCTGGCGGTCCTGGCGTCCTGGCGTGAGGTATGTCGCTGCTCTGCAATCCGTTCTTCCGATGCCGAACTGCGCTCTCCGCATCCGGATCTTCTCTGCGCGAAACGCCCTCCCCGGCCTGGAGAGGCGCTCGAAGCCGTCGCCCGGCAACTGCGGGATAAAAAAAGAGGAGGGGGCCTTCGCCCCCTCCCCGTAGACGGAGCCTGGTTCGGCTAGCGGCCGAACTCGGCCTTGATGTAGCCCCAGGTGGCGGGAGTCAGACCGCCCGTAGGCCACATGAAACCGAGGATGTTCTCCCAGAGTTCGACGGACTGGGTGCTGTTCAGGGAGGCGAAGTAGCCCGTGATGATGCTCGCGCCGTCAGGGGCCACGCAAAGGGCGGCCTGGCCGGCGGAGGGGGAGCTGGTCCAGCCGGTCACCGGGGTGGCCGTGCCGACCGTGAGCCTGTTGGCGCCCGTGCCGTAGCCGGGGTCACCGTATGACCAGTCGGTGATGCCGGTGGCTATCGGGGATGCGGGATCCCAGAGGTAATGGGTTATCGGAGGCATCGCGACCGCGGAGGCGCCGGTGATGCCCATGGCTGCCACGAGAGCGTCATCGTAGGAGTAGGAGGCCATCTGCCAGCTGTTGTAGTACAGGGGGCCGAGGGCTGGATCGTTGTACCAGGCGGCCAGGTACTCGAAGGCGAGGGCGTCCTGCAGGGCGTAGTTATGCATGTCGCCGATGCAGATGTCGGTGCTGGAGTCGACCGCGTCGGCCCACCCGTCGGGGTTGCCGTTGAAGGACTCGACAGTGGCGGCCGGCCAGAGGTTCGAGATGGCCGTCAACGGAGCGGTACCGAAGCTTCCGTACTGGTCGTACTCGATCGTGATGATCGCCGGATCCTGGGCGAGGCACATCCCTGCAATCGTAAGCAGGATAATGGCAGTCTTCATCTTTCCTCCCTTTGTAGGAACCTCCGACCCGAAAACCTCGGGCACCCTTAACAAATGCTTCGCCGTGGCTGGTGTCAAGTAGGATGAACCGGGGTAGCGCGGGGACAGCCCGACCCGGCGGCGGCTCGCTCAGCAGCTCGAGTCCCTCCCGCAGAGAAGCGCGCGAAGCGCCATCGCCGCACCGGAACCTCCCAGGAGACCCGTGATGACCCTCACGGAGTTCACGCTCTCGTAGAGCCCCGCGGACTGCATGAGGCCGTCGGCCGACATCGGCAGGAGCAGCAGCAGCCCCCCGGCCAGGACCGAGGCCCGGGAGCGAAGCGGGAGCCTCGCCAGGAACAGGAAGACCGAGAACCCGAGCCAGAAGAAGGTGCACCTCGCGCACAGGCCGGACAGGCCCCACGGCAGCGCGAGGCTGCGCGAGGCCATGCGATGGCAGGACAGCGAAAGCGCCGGATCGAGGAATCTCCCCACCCCCCGGGGCAGGAGCGGGTGGAGGATCGAACAGAGGAAGAACAGCGCCGACGGGACGGCCGCGAGCAGGCGTGCGGGGAATGGCGCGCCTCCTCCAGTCGGGGCGGGGCCGTCAGCCTCAGCCGTCGGCCCAGGTGCTCTTCGACCAGTCGAACATGTCACGCAGCAGGCCTTCGCCGAGCAGCTCGAGGGCCGCGTACTCGCCCATCATGATGGAATGATCCATGTTGTTGTAGCGGAACATGCCCTGCCTCCCGCACGTCACCGAACGTGGAAGGACCTGCAGGGCGTCGAGTATCGCATTGGTGCGGGCGGAATAGCCGATGTCGTAAACAGGGTAGGCGTGCGACTGCCTGGTTATGGTCGAGCCCTGCACCTTTTCCTTCAGAAGGAGACCGAGCTTTGCCCCGCCTTCGACGGAAGCCCGGCTCAGTTCGTCGCCGCCCTCCCAGGTTGCATCACCCTCCTGACAGCTGAACTCGAAGGTGATCTGCCCTCCCGTCCCCGACATGGCAGCATCGAAGTTCTCGGGGATGGACAGCCTGTTGAACTCGTACCCGGCCTCGGGCGTGTAGATCCAGTGGTCGGGAGCCGGACACCTCCCCGAGAGCCTGAGCGTCACGAAGACGACGGCGCGGAACCGGAGCTCCGAGGCCGCCTCGTGCAGGTCGTCGGGCAGAGCCTTTCCGAGGAGCCTCACGTATTCGTCGAGAGGGGCGGAATTGATCACGGCGTCGAAGTCGTGCTCTCCCCCGGCCGCCCAGATCCGGCAGCCGTCGGACAGGGGCTCGATCCTCTCCGGGCGCACGCCTGTCTCGATCGAGCCTCCGGCGGCCGCGAGCCTCGCGGCCAGAGCCTCCGCTATGCGTCCGATCCCTGTCCTGGGATAGGAGAAGGTGCTGACGAGGCTCCTCGCTCCCGACTCGCCGGGCGAAAGCGTCTCGCGGATGAGGCCCGAGAGGCTGGGCACGCTGATCCTCTGGCTGGCCCAGTCCGACGAGAGGGAGGAGGGCGGGCGGCCCCAGAGCTTGGCCGTGTACGGGCCGAAGTAGATGTCGTACAGCCTGCGCCCGAACCTGCCGACGACCCAGCTCTCGAAGTCGCCTTCGTCCGAAGGGGCGAGCGCCCTTCTGGTCCTGCTCCAGACGTAGCTCGCGACCATGCCCGCCCCCTGGTGCAGGGGCATCCTCCTCAGGACGTCACCCAGCTCGAGCGGATAACGGAAGTATCTGTCGAGCAGGCGGATCCTGCTCTTCCGCTCCAGCGTCAGGAGATCGTCTCCCAGGAGCCCGGAGATCCTGGCCTGAAGGGCCGAGCTCTTCGTGTGGAAACGGTGAGGACCGTAGTCGAACCTCAGCCCGCCGGATTCCCGGGTGGCTGCCAGGCCGCCGATCTCGCTTGATCGCTCGAACACGGTCACGGAAAGGCCTCTCGAGGAGAGGACATCCGCCGCGCTGAGCCCCGCGAGGCCGGCTCCTATGACAGCGACCCTGCCGCGGGGGAGGGAGCCTATCTCGGCATGTCTATCCAAGTCACCCTCTGCCTGTCGTCCGGCCTGATAACGCCCAGGCCGGAGATATGGTGTATCACGGCATCGAACAGGGT
>DIAQ01000062.1:0-645 GCA_002414865.1 candidate division Hyd24-12 bacterium UBA5074
AACTCCCGCTTCGAGTGTGAGTTCCAGATGCAGCTCATCAACAGGAAGCACGCTCCGGAGGTCACTGGGCTGTACCTCATGCCGTCCGAGAACTACATTTACCTGTCTTCGACGGTGGTCAAGGAGATTGCATCGTTCGGCGGGGACCTTTCCGAATTCGTCACTCCGTCGGTGGAAGGGGCCCTGCGCCGGGAGATGGCCAATCGCGGGAAACGGGAGTGACATGGACTATTCGAACCTGGTGAAGAGTCTGGAGCCGTCCGCTACCCTTCAGCTGACGGCGCGCGCGAACGAGCTCAAGAAACAGGGCAGGGATATCGTCTCCCTCTCGGCGGGGCAGCCTGACTTCCCAACTCCCGCCGCGGCCGTGGAAGCCGCGATCAAGGCGATGCGCGGAGGGCAGACGGGCTATACCGCCACGCCCGGCATCCCCGAGCTCAGGCAGGCCGTGGCCGATTCGACATCGAGGAGGCGCGGCCACCAGTTCAAGGCGTCGAACGTGGTGGTCAGCTGCGGGGCGAAGCACTCGCTCGCGAATCTCCTGCTGGCCGCGGTGAACCCGGGTGACGGCGTTCTCATCCAGAATCCCTACTGGGTCAGCTACCCGGAGATGGTCAAGCTCGCCGGCGGGCGGGTGATGCTGCC
>DIAQ01000062.1:962-3255 GCA_002414865.1 candidate division Hyd24-12 bacterium UBA5074
GCCCGCGGCCTCATGCTCAACTCGCCCTCCAACCCCACCGGGATGGTCTATACGGCAGAGGCTCTGCGCGGGATCGCCGAAGCGGCCCTGGAAGCGGGGCTCTGGATAATCTCCGACGACATCTACGAGGATCTGGTCTATCTCGGGACACCGGCGCCCCATGTCCTCGACGGGATGCCCGATCTCCTCGACCGCACCGCGATCGTCTCCGGCGTCTCGAAGACCTTCGCGATGACCGGCTGGAGGATAGGGTGGGCGGTGGCTCCCGAGGGCTGGGTGAAGATGTCCAACAGAGTCCAGGAGCACACCACCTCCAACCCGACCTCCATCTCCCAGTGGGCCGCCCTCGCCGTGGTGGCTGGAGAGGCCGACGCGGAGAAGGCCTCCATGCACGCCGCCTTCGCCAGGCGACGAGATCTGATCTGCAGCCTCCTGTCCCGCATACCCGGCCTCGAGTTCGCGAAGCCGGACGGGGCCTTCTACGTGTTTCCCAGGGTCGGCTGGAGGGGCGAGGGGGGCAGCGCCGAGCTCTGCCGGCTGCTGCTCGAGGAAGCCGGGCTGGCTGTCATCCCTGGGAGCGCCTTCGGGGCCGAGGGGTTCCTCCGGCTTTCCTTCGCGGCCTCGGACGGCGATATTGAAGAAGGTTCGAGGCGCCTCGGAAACTTCCTCTCGGAGGGGAGGTCCTCATGATCGTTGCGTGCCCCAAGTGCGGCCGGAAGTACTCCGTGCCGGACGAGAAGCTGAGCGAAGGCGCGCGGCGTCTGAGATGCCGCAACTGCTCCGAAGTGTTCACAGTCGAGCCCGTCGCCGCAGCTCCGAAGGAGTCTCACGAGCCGGAGGAGGAGACCCCCGCCGTCAGGGCGAGGAGGCTTGCACGGGTTCTCGCGAGCGACATGGTGGTCTACAACAAGGACCTGGTCGAGACCGCCCGCAGGGAGGGCAACCTCCCGGAGGTTCTCTCGGGTGAGATCGAGCGCTCCTGGCAGCTCTGGAAGTCGCGGTATCCCAACGAGAGCCGTGAGATGCCGGAAATATTCCGGGAAGCCATGAACGATATCCTGGCAGGTGGCAGACCCGCCTTCGACGACTGGGCTCCCGAGAGCCAGGCCTGATCGTCCGGAGCCGGTGTCAGTCCTGGCGCGCGGCTCCCGCGATGTGATCCCTGACGCATCTGAAAACGATGTGCGCCAGTATCAGGTGCACATCTTCTATCTGCTGCATGTCGACGCTTGGCACCACGATGGACTCCTTCGCGACCTTGGCGGCCTCCCCGCCGTCGAAGCCCGAGAAGAGCACGGTGGTGGCTCCCGCCTCGTTGGCCAGCCTCAGCGCGTTGATGACGTTCGGGCTCATTCCGCTGCCGGAGAGCCCCAGGACGACATCCCCGGGGCGCAGCAGGTTGCACAGCTGCTCGCCGAAGGTGTTCGTGTAATCGGTGTCATTGGCCCAGGCGGTGAGCAGGGGCACGTTCTCGGCCAGGCTGAGCGCTCTCAGCCGCTTCCGGCCGGGCATGGCCGTGCCCTTCGCCAGATCGCACACGAAGTGCCCCGAGGTCGCCGAACCCCCTCCGTTGCCGAAGACGAAGACCATCCGGTCGTTCTCCCAGGCATCCACGATGATGTCCGTGACCCTTTGTATCTCCTCGGGCGGGACCTTCATGACGAGGCCGCTGACGGAATCGAGATAGGTCCTTATCAGGTCGAGCATTTGGCAGCCTTTCCGAATGTCCTGATGTATTTGTCCGACGCTTCAGTCCCCTCCGGCACCGAAGCGCCGGGAAGCACCAGGCAGTTCCTCAGCCGGCATCCTGCTCCGATGCGGGAGCCCGAGAGCAGCACGCAGTTCTCCAGGCCGCATCCCTCCCCCACCACGACTCCCGTCCGGACCCACAGGAAGCCGGCGACCCGGACGTCGCCGGGGAGCGATGAGGGATCCTCGAGGAGCACCCCGGGAGGCCCGGGCAGCTCTGCAGGCCATGGGACCGTGCCGCAGAGGATCTCGCCGCAGGCCCGCAGGAACTCCTCGGGAGTGCCCGGGCGCCTTGTATAGCCGGGGCAGACCTCCGCGACAAGGAGCGCCCCTCTGCAGTGCAGCTTCTGCAGGATCGACGCGGTGTCGGCCGAGTCGAGGCACCCGAGGCCGGCGAAGCCATCTCCGCAGAGCCAGAGACCGCTGTCGCAGGCGTTCGTCAGGCCGGATGCTCCCTTTCCGCAGGCGGCTATCGACCCGTCCGGCGGTGTCAGGACGGGGTGCCCTCCCGCGCGCGAGCGCGGGGCCCGGGGGACGGCCACCG
>DIAQ01000125.1:0-2715 GCA_002414865.1 candidate division Hyd24-12 bacterium UBA5074
GGGTTGCCGCGGCTGCTGCTGCGGCAGCGGTCCTGACCGCAGTCTCCTTTCCCGCGGCAGCCTGGGGAGTCCGGAGATGGGGACGCGACCCCTCCAGGGTCACGATAGACGAGATAGCGGGCTGCTGGCTTGCGTGCCTCGCGGCGCCCCCGGGTCTGCCCGGCGTGGCCGCCGCCTTCGTCCTCTTCAGGATCTTCGACATCCTCAAGCCCTGGCCCGCCCGTCGCCTCGACCGCATGGAGGGCAGCGCAGGCGTGGTCCTCGACGACATCGCCGCCGGAGTCATGGCGGCCCTCGTGCTGCTGGCCTGGAGGTGGATCTCTGGACATCTCTGATGCAGCGGTGATCCTCGTGGGCGACGAGCTCCTGGAGGGGAGGGTCTCCGACGCCAACCTCTGCCCCGTGGCCCGCGCGCTGGGGGAGATGGGCCTGCGGGTCTCGGAGGGCAGGATCGCGCCCGACGAGCCTGCCGCCATCGCCTCGGCTCTCGCAGGCGCCCTCGGAGAGAGCCGGCTCGTGGTGACCACCGGAGGGCTGGGCCCCACCGACGACGATCTCACGGTTGCCGCGGTCGCTGCGGCGCTGGGTCTCCCACTGGAGGAGTCGCCGGAGGCGGCGGCCTGCGTGAAGGCCTGGTACGCTGCGAGGGGCGCTGCATGCCCGCCGTCCGCGATGAAGCAGGCCATCCTGCCCAGGGGCGCGACCGCCGTCCCCAACCCGGCCGGAGTCGCGCCTGGCGTCGTGATCCTGACGGATGGGCGCGCCGTGATCTGCCTGCCCGGAGTCCCCCGTGAGGTCGAAGCCCTCCTGCCGGCATGCCTCGCGGCGGCCGGGATCCGACGCATGCCCGCAGCCGAGACGGCGCTCCTCCGTACCTGGGGCATCCCGGAGAACAGGCTCTACGACCTCATCTCCTCGTCGGGCGTCTGCGCCGTGAGCGACCTGGCGTTCCTCCCCAGGCCCGGGCTCGTCGATATCAAGTTCCGCGGGGCCGACTCGTCGAAGCGGGCCGGCGCGGTGGCGGACCTCCTCCCGGGGAGCGTCTACTCCACGGTCTGGAAGAGCCTCGAGGAGACCGTCGGGGATGCGCTCTCGGCGGACAACCTGATCCTGTCCGTCGCGGAGTCCTGCACCGGGGGTCTGCTCGGCGGGAGGCTCACATCCGTCGCGGGCTCCTCCGACTGGTTCGCCGGAGGGGTCGTCGCCTATTCGAACTACCTCAAACGCTCCGTGCTCAAGGTCGGCGGCGACATCCTCGCAGGCACCGGGGCGGTCAGCGGAGAATGCGCCAGGGCGATGGCAGCCGGCGCCAGAGCGCTCACCGGAAGCGACTGCGCCGTCGCGGTGACCGGGATCGCGGGTCCGGGCGGCGCTACGCCGGCCAAGCCCGTCGGGACTGTCTGGATAGCCGTGGAGACCCCTTCGGGGAGCACTGCGAGGGAATGGCGCTTCGGCGGCGCCAGGCAGGTGGTGCGCGAAGCCGCCTGCTCGTGCGCGCTGGGCATGGTGCTCGCGGCGCTGGGAGCGGATGCGGGATGAGGGTGTTCGCCGCCCTTCCGCTGCCCGGGGAGGCGCTGGACTCCGTCATCGCGTGGATGGCCCGCTCCCGCAGGAGCTGGCCCGACCTCAGGTGGGTCGCCCCCGGGCAGATTCATCTCACGCTGCGCTTCTTCGGGGACATCCCCCGGGACACCATCGCCAGGGCGGCTGCGGTCATCGTGGACGAAGCCTTGGAGCCCGTCGAGTTCACGCTCTCCAGGGTCTCCTGCTTCCGGAAGGGACGGGAGGGCATTCCTGGAGTATACTGGCTGGGAGGGGAGTTCTCGGAAGGGCTGCGGCTCATGGTCGAGCCCCTCTGCGGGGTTCCCGACGACGACGGCAGAACCGGTGAGCCTTCGAGATTCGTCCCGCACCTGACGGTGGCGAGACAGGGCCGGTCGCGCGAGGCGGCATCCCTCGAACCCCCCGCTCCGGTGTCGGGCGTCATGGACAGGATCGTATTGATGAACAGCACTCTCACATCGTCCGGACCGGTCTACGAGGTCCTGGAGAGCCGCGGGCTCGCCCGCGGGGAAGGCGGGGGCTGATGGCGCGCGACACGCTGGCCGACGAGAAACAGAAGGCATTGCAGGCGGCGTTCCTGCAGATACAGAAGCAGTTCGGCCAGGGCTCCATCATGCGGCTGGGCGAGAACGCCATAGTCAAGGCCGAGATCATCCCCTCCGGCTCCCTCTCCCTCGACGCGGCGCTGGGGATAGGCGGCATCCCGAGGGGCAGGATCACCGAGATCTACGGCGCGGAGTCCTCCGGCAAGACCACTCTCGCCCTGCACGTGCTGGCCAACGCCCAGAGGCTCGGAGGCGAGGTCGCGTTCATCGACGCGGAGCACGCGCTGGACCCGGGCTACGCCTCGAAGCTCGGCCTCAACGTGGACAAGCTGATGGTCTCGCAGCCCTCGAGCGGCGAGCAGGCCCTGGAGATCACGGAGATGCTCGTCAGGAGCAACGCCGTCGATGCGGTGGTCATAGACTCCGTGGCCGCCCTCGTCCCGAAGGCCGAGCTCGAAGGCGAGATGGGCGATGCCCACATGGGCCTCCAGGCGCGCCTCATGTCACAGGCTCTCCGCAAGCTGACAGGCGTCGTCTCGCGCTCCAACTGCGCCGTCATCTTCATCAACCAGATCAGGATGCAGATCGGCGTGATGTTCGGCAACCC
>DIAQ01000125.1:2957-4683 GCA_002414865.1 candidate division Hyd24-12 bacterium UBA5074
CGGCGTGATGTTCGGCAACCCGGAGACCACCACCGGGGGGCGTGCCCTCAAATTTTACGCCAGCATCAGGATAGACATTCGGAGGACCGCGTCGCTCAAGGACGGCGAGGAGGTCTTCGGGAGCAGGACGCGGGCGAAGGTGGTCAAGAACAAGATGGCATCGCCCTTCAGGCAGTGCGAGTTCGACATCATCCACGGAGAAGGCATCTCGCTCGAGGGCGAGCTCGTGGACATGGGCCTCGAGAAGGGCATGCTCCAGCGCAGGGGCACCTGGTATTCCTATGGGGACCTCCAGATCGGCCAGGGCCGCGACAACTCGCGCAAGTTCCTGCAGGAGAACAAGGAAATTGCCGCCAAGCTGGAGTCCGAGCTGCGCCTGGCACTCGATCTGCCGCAGCCCGGCCTCGTCGTGGAGGGATAGCTGCCCCCGGTCGACTCGATATCGCCCGCGAGGCGGGGCTGGCTCGCCGTGAAGGTGGGCCGGCGGACGATACTGGTGCCCAGCGGGCTGTCCGGAAGGCTCGGTCTCGTCGAGGGGGCGGAGATAGATCCCGAAGAGCTCTCCAGGTCGGCGACCGAGGCTCAGACGGCCGCCGCAAGGGAGGATGCCGCGAGGTTCGTCGGCACGGCCGAGAGGACCGCCGCCCGCCTCGGGGCCTATCTCCGGCGCCGGGGATACCTTGCCGGGGTGAGTGCCGTGATCGTCGGGCAGTTCGTATCCGAGGGATGGGTGGACGACGCGAGGTATGCCAGGATCTATGCAGCCAACCGGCCCGGCCTCGGCAGGCGGAGGGTCGCCGCCGACCTGGCCGCGCGGGGCGTTTCGGCCGAGGAGGCCCGCAAGGCGGTCTCGGACCTCGACGACGATGCCGCCCTGGAAGCCCTGATCCCCGTCCTGGCGAAGAAGTACGGCTCCCTTGAGAGGTCCGTGGCGCTTCGGCGGGCGGTTTCCTTCCTCATGAGGAGGGGCTTTGCCGCCGGCCCAGCCTTCGCTGCGGCGGCGAAGGCCCTGGGACGATGAGGAGGCGCGAGGCGCTCGGATTCTGGACCGCTCTCGGCCGGGAGCTCCTCGGAGAACCGGCCTCCGTGCGCGTGCCTCTGCCGGTGCCCCTCCCGCCGCTTCCGCGTCATCCGGAGCCGGCCATCGGGACCCCCGACACGGGGACGCGGTCAAGGCACGTGGGTCCGAAGGCCTGGAGCATCCTGAGGGATGCCGGCTTCTCGAAGGGGCTGAGCCTCGAACCCTGGCCCGGCGTCGACCTCTTCCTCCCCTTCCGGAGGGGGAGCCTGGCGGCGGTGCCGCAGGGCTTCTCGCAGAGGATCCCCGGCCTCGAGAGGGCCTACGCGCTGGTGGGGAAGAGCGCTGCATGCTCGCTGTGCGGCTTCAGGCTGGTCCTCGTGCTCTCGAGATGGGACGAGGGGGTCCTCGGAGTCCTTTCGAGGGGGAATGCCCTTGTGGTGACCCTGGACAGGCTGCAGGCATGGCTGGCCTCGTACTCCTCGCCCTGACCTTCGGCAGCCCGGCGGAGGAGCCCGCAGAGGCTCTCTTCACGCAGTACAGGGCGCTGTTCAGGCCGGTGCTCGGACGCTCGTGCGTCTTCGAGCCCTCCTGCTCCGCATACGCCGAGGAGGCGGTCATGGAGCTGGGGCTCCCGCTGGGGATCGCCGCGGCCTTCGAGCGGTGGACGCGCTGCACTTCGTCGGCCAGGTCCGAAGGCGATTATCC
>DIAQ01000125.1:4952-11917 GCA_002414865.1 candidate division Hyd24-12 bacterium UBA5074
CCGGCGGCAGGATACCCGACCCCGTTCGTGCGGGGGAGACAGGAGGCGCGTCCTGGGGCAGATCGCTCTTGCCGTTCTGACGATTTCCTGCGGCTTCGCGGATCACCTCTACCAGGGGGGCCTGTACGGGGCCGCCGCCACGGAGTACGCGAGGGAGATCTACGAGGCCGGCGACACGCTCTCGGCGCCGGTGAGCGCCCTCCGCCTCGCGCGGTGCTGGCAGGAGACGGGCCAGCCGGAGCGCGCCCTGGGGATGTACCTGTTCCTGGGCGAGCGGCTCGGACCCGGGGCGGAGAGGGGGCTGGCCCGCATGGGGGCCGGCTCGGTATACGAGACCGTGGGGATGCTCCATGACGCCAGGGGAAGCTACGCCGCCGCGGCCGAAGACCTCGCCGGATACCCGGTGCTGCACGAGGAGAACCTGGCGCTCGCGGCCCTCTCCCTGGGCCGGTCCGGGAACTGGCCGGGAGCCGCGCTGGAGCTCGATGTCCTGGCAGGCGGGGATGCCTCCTCGACGGCTTCGCGGCTGGCCTCCGTGGCCAGGCGCGCGGCCGATCCCCCTGCGCGCAGCAGGCTCCTGTGCGGGCTGTCAAGCGCGCTCCTCCCGGGCTCGGGCCAGGCCGTCTGCGGCCACTGGACCGACGCCCTCACCTCGTTCATCATGACCGCGGGCACGGGAGCCCTGCTGGTGGCCGCCCTCGAGGAGGAGGACACGCCCGCCTCGGTCCTGTTCGGCTGGCTGGCCCTGTCGTTTTACGGGGGCAACGTGTACGGCGGGGCCAGGGCCGCCGCGCGCTGGAACGCCGCGAGAACCGGGGAGATAATGGCCGAGGTGCCCGGTCTTCTCCTCCAGTACCGGCTGGCAGCGGAAGATCCGCTATTGCCACCGGAGTGAAGGACATGCATATTCACCGCCGGTTTTCCCTGGCCTTGCGGGGTTTTGGCCGTACATACACAGCGCTGCAGCGCATGACTTTCTGGTGGAGGGTCCATCCGTGAAAAGCTATTCAGCGAGATCCGGCGAAGTCGAGAGGCGCTGGTTCGTGGTCGACGCCACAGACCAGAATCTCGGGCGGATGGCAACGCGTCTCGCCCTGATCCTCCAGGGCAAGAACAAGCCAGTCTACACTCCCCACATCGACACCGGCGACTTCATCATCGTGATCAACGCCGACAAGATAGCCACCACCGGCAACAAGACCGAGCAGAAGGTCTACTACAGGCACAGCGGCTACATCGGCGGGCAGAAGGCCACGACCCTGCGCGAGATGATGACCCGCCATCCCGAGAGCGTCATCAGGCGTGCCGTCTGGGGCATGCTCCCACATACAATCCTGGGCCGCTCGATGATCAGGAAGCTGAAGGTCTATGCCGGTGCTTCCCATCCTCATGCCGCTCAGCAGCCTGAACCTCTGGATGTTCAGGCGTGATGGCCGGAGGAGGTGAAATGGAGCAGTTCATCGGCGTAGGCAGACGCAAGACCGCGACAGCGCGCTGCTATCTCCGCCCCGGCAGGGGCCTCGTCGTCATAAACCACCGCGAGCCCCGCGAGTTCTTCTGCGACCTCTGGCAGCTCGAGCACGCCTTCGAGCCTCTCGACACCGTCAGAGTCCGCGAATCCTTCGATCTGGTCATCACCGTGAGCGGCGGAGGCATCACGGGCCAGGCCGGCGCCATAAGACTCGGCATCGCGAGGGCCCTGGTCGCCTCCAACCCCGAGTTCAGGCAGCCCCTGAAGGCTCAGGGCATGCTCAGCCGCGACTCGCGCGAGGTAGAGCGCAAGAAGTACGGACAGAAGAAGGCCCGCAAGCGCTTCCAGTTCTCCAAGCGCTAGAGGGGCCGCCCGGCTGCTATCACACACGGCGGGGCCACCGGCATCCGGTGTCCTGCGGACTGGTCCGCGGGATGATGCCGGTTCCGCCCGCCGGCGGAAATCAACCGAAAGGACAGTGACAGGTGCAGACTCCCACCCTGCCCCAGATGCTCGAAGCCGGCGTCCACTTCGGACACCAGGTGAAGCGCTGGAACCCCCGCATGAAGCAGTACATCTTCATGGCCAGGGGTGGCATACACATCATCGACCTGCAGAAGACCGGAGAGCTGCTCGAGGGCGCCGCCAACATGCTCGCCCGCACCGTGGCCTCCGGCAAGTCGGTGCTCTTCGTCGCCACCAAGAAGCAGGGCCGCGAATGCGTGCGCGAGCATGCCGGGCGCTGCGGCCAGCACAGCATGACCGAGCGCTGGCTCGGCGGCACGCTCACCAACTTCGCCACCGTCTACAAGAGCATCCTGAGGCTGGAGGAGCTGGAGCAGTTCGAGAAGGACGGCCAGCCGCACAAGTTCACGAAGCGCGAGCTGCTGCAGAAGGCCCGCGAGCGCGAGAAGCTCGAGAAGTACCTCACCGGCATCCGCTACATGAAGGATCTCCCGGGCGCGGTCGTCGTGGTGGACATCAAGAAGGAGCACATCGCGGTCACCGAGGCCCGCAGGCTGGGCATCCCGTGCGTGGGCCTCGTCGACACCAACTGCGATCCCTCCGAGGTCGACTACCCCATCCCCGGCAACGACGACGCCATCAAATCCATCTCCCTGGTGGTCGGAGCCCTGGCCGACGCATGCCAGCTCGGACGCGAGGGTTCGGACGCTCCGGCCCGCGACGAGGAGCCTGCCGCCGGACCCGCAGGGGAAGAAGCCTGAAAGGAACTGGTCAGCGATGAACATAGAAGCCAGGCTGGTCAAGGAGCTCAAGGACGTCAGCGGTGCCGGGATGATGGACTGCAAGAAGGCGCTGGTCGAGTGCGAGGGCAATCTCGACGAAGCGCTCAAGTGGCTGCGCGAAAAAGGCATCAAGGTGGCCGCCCGCAAGGCCGGCCGCGAGGCGAAGGAAGGTGCCGTCACCTCCTACATCCACACCGGCGCCAGGCTGGGCGTGCTCGTGGAGGTCAACAGCGAGACCGACTTCGCCGCCCGCACCACCGAATTCACCTCCTTCTGCAAGAACCTGGCGATGCAGATCGCCGCCTCCTCGCCCGAGTACGTCTCGCGCGAGCAGGTGCCTGCCGAGGCCCTGGAAGCCGAGAAGGGCGTATACAGGACACAGCTGGCCGAGTCGGGCAAGCCCGCCGCGATCGTGGAGAAGATCGTCGAGGGCAGGGTGGAGAAATACTTCGAGGAGGTGTGCCTTCTCGATCAGGAGTGGATACACGACGCCGAGGCCGGCAGGGTGCGCGACGTCCTGACCGCGCTGATAGCCCGGATCGGCGAGAACATAGTCATCAAGCGGTTTGCCCGCTTCTCCATAGGCTCCTGATCCATGGCGGACGACCTTCCCTCTCCCCGCAGGCGCATACTGCTGAAGCTCAGCGGTGAGCTCCTGGCGGGGGGATCGGGGACAGGGCTCGACCGCGCCACCATCGACGGATACGCCGCCGCCCTCGTCGACTGCCTGCGGGCCGGATACGCCCCGGGAGTCGTCACGGGCGGCGGCAACTTCATACGCGGGGCGCGTATCGAAGGCATGACCCGCTGGCGGGCCGACTGCATGGGCATGCTCGCCACGGTCATGAACTGCCTGGCCCTGCAGGACGCCATCGAGCGGGCCGGGGCTCCGGCCGTCACCATGGGCGCCTTTCCCGCCGGTCAGGGCGTCGAGCCCTTCGATCCCGCCTCCGCCTGCGGAAAGCTCGATTCCGGCTTCGTCGTCCTGTATGCGGGGGGCACCGGGAACCCCTTCCTCACCACGGACACGGCGGCGGCGCTCAGGGCCGCCCAGACGGGCTGCGAGCTCCTCCTGAAGGGCACGAAGGTCGACGGCGTGTACGACGGCGACCCAGCGACGACCCCCGGCGCCAGGAGGTTCGACAGACTCTCCTACGACGAGGTCCTGGGAAGGGATCTCCGCGTGATGGACGCCGCCGCGGTGGCCGTCTGCAGGGACAGCTCCATCCCCCTCGTCGTCTTCGACGCTACAAGACCCGGGAACATCCGCGAAGTGTTGAGGAATCCCTCGATCGGAACAGCAATCTCGGAGGAGTGAACAGCATGGGTAATCTCACCGAGGGCATGCGGGAAAAGATGGAGAAGACGGTCCACAACACCTCCCGGGAGATGTCCGGCATACGCACCGGCAAAGCCAGTCCGGTCCTGCTCGACAGCATCCGGGTCGACTGCTGGGGCGACAACCTGCCCCTCAAGCAGGTCGCGGGCATATCCGCACCCGAGGCGAGGATGCTCGTGGTGCAGCCCTGGGACGCCTCGACGGCTCCGGCCATAGCCAGGGCCATCGAGTCCTCCGACCTCGGGCTGAGAGCCTCCATCGACGGGCCGGTCATCCGCATCCCCATCCCCAAGCTCTCCGAGGAGAGGCGCAAGGACCTCCTGAAGCTCGTCCGCAAGCTGGCTGAGGATGGGCGCACGGCCGTGCGCAACCTGCGCCGGGAGGGCAACGACGCCGCGCACAAGGCGCGGAAGGACGGCGACCTCTCCGAGGACGAGGAGAAGCGCACCCTGGACGAGATACAGAAGGTCGCCGACAAGTCCATCGCCGAGATCGACAGGATCCTCAAGGCGAAGGAGTCCGAGGTCCTTGAAGTCTGAGAGCGGCCCCCGCGCGCTTCGATCCATCGCCATCATCATGGACGGGAACGGCCGCTGGGCCAGGGGCAGGGGCCTGAGGCGCGTGGAGGGACACAGGGCGGCGGAGACATCCATACGGGAATCCGTGAAGTGGTGTGGTGAAAAAGGCGTCGAGTGGCTCACCCTGTTCGCCTTCTCCACCGAGAACTGGTCCCGCCCGCGCTCCGAGGTGTCCTTCATCATGCGCCTCCTGAGCGGTTTCATACAGCGCAACATCGACGAGCTCGACGAGGAGCGCGTGAAGCTGCTCGCCATGGGACGGCTCGCCGCGCTCCCCGAGGGACCGGGAGACGACCTCCGCAGGGCCATCGGGCGAACCGCCGGCAACGACGGGCTGCGGCTCGTCCTCGCGCTCAACTACGGCGGGAGGGCGGAGATCGCCGACGCGGCCGGGAAACTGGCTTCCGAGGCCGCCCAGGGGCGCCTCGATCCCGCGGCCATCGACGAGGAGGCCGTCAGCGCGGCGCTCTACCTGCCCGGGATGCCCGATCCCGACCTGGTGATAAGGACGAGCGGCGAGCAGCGCTTCTCCAACTTCATGCTGTGGCAGGCGGCCTACTCCGAGCTGTACTTCCCCGAGGTCCTCTGGCCCGATTTCAGGCGCGAGCACCTCGACCAGGCCCTCGAGGTCTACAGGTCGAGGCAGCGCCGCTTCGGAGGCCTGGCCCCCGCAGGAACCCGTTGAAGCGCTTCGCCTCCCTCCTCCCGAGAACGGTGGGGGCTGCCGCGGCCATGGCGGCCGTGACCGCCCTGGCGGTCTGGCCCGTCCGGGGCGGGCTGCTCCTCGTCGCGGCGTGCTCCCTCGTCGCAGCCCTTGCAGCCGTCGAGGGGCTGCGCATGATGCACCCTCCCTCCGGCACGATACTGCGCCTGCTCACCGGCCTCTCCGCGGCCGGATGCGCAGCTGCGGTCGCGCTGGGATCGGGCTTCGCCCCGGTCCTCGCGCTGCTGCCGGGTCTCCCGCCCCTGACGGCCCGGGTCCTCGCAGGTGACAACGCCGGTGCCGGCAGGTGCGCCGGTGCGGGCTGGATAGCGTCCGTGGCAGCGGTCAGCCTCGGGCTGCTCGCGCGGATGAGGCTCGAGCAGGGTCTCTGGATCTTCTTCCTGCCCCTGTTCGTCTGCTGGTTCGGCGACACCGCGGCCTATCTGGCCGGATCCGCCTTCGGAAGGCGCAGGATGTGCCCGGCCGTCAGCCCTTCGAAGACCTGGGAGGGCTTCGGGGCCGGCCTGGCCGGTTCCTGTGCCGGAGCCCTGGTCGCAGGCACAGCCGGAGCGGGGCTTCCCGCCGCACTCTCGATCGCCGTCGGGCTTCTCGGCGGGGCCGCCGGAGCGCTGTCGGACCTCCTCGAGTCGTCCCTCAAGCGCGACTCGGGCCTCAAGGACTCCGGCAGCTTCATCCCGGGACACGGAGGCGTACTCGACAGGATCGACAGCCTGGGCGCCGCGGTGCCCGTCATCTGGGTGATGCTGGCCCTCGCGGGGGTGCCTGCATGAGGGTGGCCGTGCTCGGCTGCACCGGCTCCATCGGCCGCCAGGCCCTGGAGGTCGTCTCCGGATCCGGCGGGCGGCTTGAGGTTCACTCGCTCCTCTGCCGCTCGTCGACGGCGCTGCTCATGGAGCAGGCATCCCGGTTCCCCGGGGCCGTGGCGGCCGTCTCGGGGGAGGGCGCGCTCGAGCGCTGCATCGAGGGAGCCGACATCGTCCTCAACGCCATAACGGGGAGCGCAGGCCTCGCCGCGAGCATGCTCTGCATGGCCATGGACAAGCCGCTCGCCCTCGCCAACAAGGAGAGCCTGGTCATCGGGGGAGAGCTGCTCCGGGGCTTCATATCCCGGGGGCGGGTGATCCCCGTCGACAGCGAGCACAGCACGATCTGGCGGTGCCTGGAGGGCCTTTCCTCGCGCCCCCTGGGCATCACGATCACCGCGAGCGGAGGGGCGCTGAGGGACATGCCCGCGGCAGAGGCCGCGGAGGCGGTTCCCTCGCAGGTGCTGGCGCATCCCACCTGGGACATGGGCCCCCGGATCACAGTCGACTCGGCCACGCTGGTCAACAAGGCCTTCGAGGTCATCGAGGCGCGCTGGCTCTTCCCGGGCATACCCGTGGCCGCAGTGCTGCACCCGCAGAGCATAGTCCACTCGCTCGTCAGGCTTCCGGACGGGTCCTGGTCGGCCCTCCTGGGGGCGCCGGACATGCGGATACCCATACAGTACGCCCTTCTTCACGGCGAGGAGCCGCCGGTCGTGGCATCCGACACTCCGCTCGACTGGCCTTCGCTGGCCTTCGGCAGGATCGATCCCGGGAGGTATCCGGCGTTCGGGCTGGTCTGC
>DIAQ01000001.1:0-2374 GCA_002414865.1 candidate division Hyd24-12 bacterium UBA5074
CGAGCCAGGGCTCCTCCATCTCCCGGAGGCCGGTCCCCCCCGCCATGGCCGACGCCCTCGCCGAGGCCAGGGAGACTGTCTGGGAGGCGGCCGCCGAGCTGGACGACTCCGCCATGGAGAGATACTTCGCCGGCTCCCTGGAGGCCGATGAGGTGCGGTCGCTCATCCGGCGGGGCACCGTGCAGGGGAGGTTCGTCCCCGTGCTTTGCGGTGCGGCGCTTCGCAACATCGGGATACAGCCCCTTCTCGATGCCATCGTCGAATGGCTGCCGTCGCCGCTGGACCTCCCGGCCGTGTCCGGGCACCGCGCCGACGGCACCCCCGAGATCAGACAGCGCAGCGAGGAGGAGCCCTTCACGGCCCTGGTCTTCAAGATCCAGACGGACGATCACCTCGGCCGCCTCGCCTACATCAGGGTCTATTCGGGTATTGCCGCCGACGGGGACACCATCCTGAACAACCGCACGGGTCGGAGGGAGAGGCTCGGACGGCTCCTCCGGATGCACGCCGACAAGAGGTCCAACCTCGAGGAGGTCGCCGCCGGGGAGATTGCCGCGGTGGGTCTCAAGACAGCCGCGACCGGCGATACCCTGACGGACATGGACCATCCGCTCCTGCTCGAGCCCATGACGTTCCCGGACCCGGTCATGCAGATGTCGATCGAGCCTGAGAGCACGAAGGACGACAAGGCGCTGGAAGAGGCCCTTGCAGAGATGATCAGCGAAGACCCGACACTCAGGGTGGCGACGGACGAGGAGTCCGGTCAGATGCTCGTCCGCGGCATGGGCGAGCTCCACCTCGAGATAATCGTCGACAGGCTCCAGCGCGAGAAGCGGGTGAGGGTCAGGACGGGGCGCCCGCAGGTGTCCTATCGCGAGAGCGTCTCCGGCAGGGGCGAGGCCGAGTCCTCCTTCGACCGCGAGATACAGGGCAGGAGGCATCTCGGATACACGCGCCTCGCCGTCTCGCGCGGCCCCGCCGGAGTCACCTTCGCGTTCGCCCATGCGCTCTCGGCGATACCCGAGGAATACATGGAAGCCGTCCGCGTGGGTGTGCGCGGATCGACCGGGGCCGGACCCCTTGCGGGCTTCCCGGTGGACTCCGTGAAGGTCGAGATACTGGAGATGCGGCACGCGGAAGGCGAGAGCACCGCGATCGGCTATTCGAGCGCCGCCTCCGCCGCGGTGCGCGACGCCCTCAGGGCGGCCAGCCCGGTGCTGCTCGAGCCCGTCATGAAGCTCGACATCATCTGCCCGCCCGATTACGTGGGCGAGGTCATCGGCGACATCGGCGCGAGGAGGGGCAGGGTCTCCGCCATGGACCCCAGGGGCGAGACGAGCGCCATCGAGGCAAGGGTACCACTTGCAGAGCTGTTTGGCTATACTACGTCCCTGCGCTCCCTGACCCAGGGTCGCGCTGGTTATACGATGCAGCTCCTTGAATACACCGAGGTGCCGCCTTCAGTAGCTGCGGCGCTTCTCGCGAGGATGGGCATTTCCTGAGCTTGCCGGCCAGCCCGGACCGGGGAGTGTTCCAGCCGTGCCGGTTTCGGAAGGGGAGAAGGTGAACGAACTCAAATTGCGCATTCGTCTCCGGGCCTACGACCACCGCCTGCTCGACCGCTCGGCCCAGAGCATCGTCAGGGGTGTGAAGCAGACCGGCGCGGTAGTGGCGGGTCCCATCCCGCTCCCCACCAAGCGCTCCCTGATCACGGTCCTCCGCAGTCCGCACGTGGACAAGAAATCGCGCGAGCAGTTCGAGATGAGGATCCATTCACGCCTCATCGAGATCCGTGATCCGGGCGAACAGACCACAGAGGTTCTCAGACAGCTCGACGTCCCCTCCGGGGTCGACGTAGAGGTCAGGTAGCGAAGTATTCTGACTGGCCCGGCGAGCCGGGCTAAGAGAGAAAGGGCCGTTCGGATCCGCGGGCGGGCGATCCGGAGGCCGGTGCCGATCAAGTAACAGAAACGCTTGTCCCTCCGCCAAGAGGGGACTTCAGCGACGGGAGTGCCATGAGCGGTATTATGGCTCGGAAAGTGGGTATGACCCGCTTGTTCCGCGAGGATGGACGGGTGGTGCCCGTCACCGTCCTCGAAGCCCGTCCGTGCCCTGTCGTTCAGGTCAGGACGCTCGAGAAGGACGGCTACGAGGCCGCCCAGATCGGGTACCGGGCCCAGAAGAAGAGCCGGCTCCTGAAGCCGGAGCTGGGGCATCTGGACAAGGCCGGAGCTCCTCCGGTCGCCTGCCTGGTCGAGGTCCCGCTTCCCGCGGGGCGCGAGGTCCGGCCCGGCGACTTCATGGAGATCTCCATGTTCGTCCCAGGCGAGAAGGTGGATGTCACCGGTCTCTCCAAGGGGAAGGGCTTCCAGGG
>DIAQ01000001.1:2727-4405 GCA_002414865.1 candidate division Hyd24-12 bacterium UBA5074
ACGCCGGCCGAGGTCTGGGACGGCAAGAAGATGCCAGGACGCGACGGCGCGACCCGCACCACGGTCAAGAACCTCGAGGTCGTCCGCGTGGACACCGAGAACAATCTGCTGATCCTCAAGGGCGCCGTGCCCGGCTCGAAGAACGGTTACCTCCTCGTTCGCAAGCAGCAGAGAGGGGGTCGCTAGCCATGGCGGAGGCCAGGATCTACAACATGATGGGTGAAGAGGTGGGCACCACCGATCTCCCCGAGGAGATTTTCGGCATGGGCGTCTCCACCCACGTGCTGTGGGAGGTCGTGAGGGCCGAGCAGCTCAACGCTCGCGCCGGCACCGCCTCCAGCAAGGACCGCAGCGACGTGAGCTACACCGGGGCGAAGCCCTGGAAGCAGAAGCACACCGGACACGCCCGTGCGGGCAGTTTCCGATCGCCCGTGTGGGTGGGCGGCGGCGTGGCCCACGGACCCCATCCCCGCATCTGGAACCTCAAGATCAACCGCAAGGTCCGGCGCAGGGCGGTGGCCGGCATCCTCAGCGAGAGGCTCGCCGAGGGCAACCTCCGCCTGATCCGCGACCTGAAGACCACCGGGAGGACCCGCGAGATAGCCGAGATGCTCGCGCACCACGGGCTCGAGGGTCGCAGGACGGTCATCCTGCTCGAAGAGGGAGACGCCGAGACCCTCAGGGCTGCCCGCAACATCCCGCGTATCGAGGCCGTGTCAGCCAGGAGCGTCAGCGTTCGCACCCTCGTGGGCTCCGAGGTCGTCCTCCTCTCCGAGGCGGCCGTGGACATCCTGAAGGAGAGGGTGCAGTGATGGACGCACGGCAGATAATCCTGACTCCTCTGGTGACCGAGAAGTCGACGGCGGACAGGGAGATCCACAACCGCTACTTCTTCCGCGTGCCGCGGGAGGCCACGAAGGGCGAGATCGCCCGCGCGGTGCAGGAGCTCTTCAACGTGACGGTCACCGCGGTCCACACGATCAACATGCAAGGCAAGAAGAAGCGCCTCGGCCGGAACCTCGGGAGGAGATCCTCCTGGAAGAAGGCCATAGTGACCCTGGCTGAAGGCCAGAAGGTCGACTTCTTCGAAGGGGTGTAGGCTAATGGGCAACAGAAGGCTGAAGCCAGTCACCCCCGGCACCCGGCACACGGTGCTGCCCGACTTCTCGATGATCACCCGCGGCACAGGCGAGAAGTCCCTCATGCAGCCCCTCAACCGGACGGCCGGGAGAAACAGCTACGGACGGGTCACCTGCCGTCACAAGGGTGGCGGCCACAAGCGCCAGTACCGGCTTGTCGACTTCCGGCGCAACAAGTTCGGAATACCTGGCAGGGTGGAGACCATCGAGTACGATCCCAACCGCTCCGCCAGGATCGCCCTCGTCTTCTACCCCGACGGCGAGAAGCGCTACGTCCTCGCCCCCGAGGGGCTCAAGACGGGACAGACCATCCTGTCCGGGCCCGACGCTCCCCCGGAGGTCGGCAACCACCTGCCCCTCGAGAGGATCCCTCTGGGCTCGATGATCCACAATGTCGAGGTGAGGCCCGGCAGGGGCGGCCAGATCGCGCGCAGCGCGGGCGTTTCCGTCCAGCTCCTGGCGAGGGAGGGAGGCTATGCCACCCTCCGCATGCCCAGCCGGGAGATGAGGATGGTCCCGCTGGCGTGCATGGCCACCAT
>DIAQ01000001.1:4723-11992 GCA_002414865.1 candidate division Hyd24-12 bacterium UBA5074
TCCCGCTGGCTGGGCATCCGCCCCAGCGTGCGCGGTGTTGCGATGAACCCCGTCGATCACCCCATGGGCGGCGGTGAAGGCAAGTCGAGCGGAGGGCGGCATCCCTGCTCTCCCTGGGGCCAGCTCTCGAAAGGCCTCAAGACCCGTCGGCGGAAGCAGTCGGACCGCCTGATCACGCGGCGCAGGCCCACCGGCAAGAGGAGGAAGTAAATGGCTCGGTCGGTGAAGAAGGGCCCCTTCGTGGACGGCAAGCTCCTCGAGAAGGTCGCCGGCATGGAGGGTCAGGGGGAGAAGAAGGTCATCCGCACCTGGGCTCGCCGGTCGACGATACCGCCCGAGTTCGTGGGCAACACATTCGCGGTGCACAACGGCAGGAAGTTCGTCCCGGTCTACGTGGTGGAGAACATGGTCGGCCACAGGCTCGGGGAGTTCGCTCCGACGCGCACGTTCCGCGGTCACCGCGAAAAGAAGAAGTAGGCCGGGGAGGGCATGGCAATGGAAGCTTCCGCCAGGGCGAAGTTCGTTCGGGTGCCTCCTCGCAAGGCCCGTCAGGTCGCAGACCTGATACGGGGCAAGTCGGTGAACCAGGCTCTCTCGATCCTGCTCACCGTCCCGAGGAATGCCTCGCACGAGATCGAGAAGACCCTCGACTCCGCAGTCTCGAACGCTGTCCAGAAGGCCGAGGGCACCAAGCTCGATATCGACGAGCTGACCGTGGCCTTCATCGCCATAGACAACGGGCCCATCATCAAGAGGATCAAGACAAGGGCCCGCGGGCGCGCAAATCGCATGCGCCACAGGACGAGCCACATAACCGTCACCGTCAGCACTGCTCTGGCGGCGGGCAGCGCCAGGGAGGGATGACAGTGGGGCAGAAGACGAACCCGGTTGGTCTCCGACTCGGCATAAGCCGCGGGTGGAACTCCGTCTGGTTCGCGCGCGGCCGCAAGTATGCCGAGCACCTCGAGGAGGACGCCCGGCTCCGCAAGTACATCCTGAAGAGGCTCGAGAAGGCACAGATCTCCCGGGTCGAGATCGAGAGGAAGCCGCAGGAGGTCCAGGTCACCATCTGGACAGCCCGCGCGGGCCTCGTGATCGGATCCCGGGGCAGCACGATCGACCAGCTCACGAAGGAGCTGAAGATCTTCACGGGCAAGGCGGTCCGCACGAAGGTCGAAGAGATCCGCCAGCCCGAGCGCGATGCCAGCCTGGTGGCCGACAGCATCTCCAGGCAGGTCGAGAGCAGGGTCTCCATCAGGCGCGCCATGAAGAGAGCCATATCCGACGCCATCAAGGCCGGGGCCGAGGGCATCAAGGTCTGCTGCTCGGGCAGGCTCGGCGGCGCGGAGATGTCCCGTACGAACACCTACCACGAGGGGCGTGTCCCCCTGCACACCCTGCGGGCGGACATCGACTTCGCGCGTTCCATCGCCAGGACGACCTACGGCGTCATCGGCGTCAAGGTCTGGATCTACAACGGCGAGGTTCACGACTATCCGGGCCAGGGTAGCCCGGCCGAGTAGCGGGTGATGCGTCATGTTGATGCCTAAGAGGACAAAGTACCGCAAGATCCAGCGCGGCAGGATGAAGGGCCAGGCCAAGGGCGGCAGCACGATCGCCTTCGGCGAGTTCGGGCTGCAGGCCATCGAGCCGGCCTGGGTCACGAGCGCCCAGATCGAGGCCGCCAGGGTGGCCATCACCCGTCACGTGAAGAGGGGCGGGAAGATCTGGATCCGCATCTTCCCGGACAAGTCCGTGACCTCCCTCCCGGCCGAGACGCGCATGGGCAAGGGCAAGGGCGCCGTCGACCACTGGGTCGCGGTCGTGAAGCCGGGCAGGGTGATGTTCGAGATAGAGGGTGTCGAGGTTTCGATCGCCCGCGAGGCCATGAGGCTTGCGAGCCACAAACTCCCTCTGCTCACGAAATTCGTCGTCCGGAGCAAGGGAGCTGAGGCATGAAGACCACCGAGGTCCGCTCCATGAGCGCCGACGAGCTTTCCGGGCGCATCCGCGAGCTTCGTCAGGAGATCTTCAACCTGCGCTTCCGCAAGTCGGCCGAGCAGGTGGACAACCCCGTCAGGATACGCGAGGCCCGGCACGAGCTGGCGCGCACCCTCACAATTCAGAGGGAGCGGGCCCTTGGCTTGAGCGCAGAGGCCGAGGGCGGGAAGTGAGGAGTGACAGATGGCTGATGCCAGGATCCACAATCGCCAGGTTCTGAAGGGGACGGTGGTGTCCGCCGGCAGGATGGACAAGACCGTGGTGGTGGAGGTCGTCACCCTCAAGGCCCATCCGACCTACAAGAAGCGCTTCCGTCAGACAAGGCGCTTCTATGCACACGACGAGAACAACGAGTGCGGGATAGGCGACGTCATACGCATTGCCGAGACGAGGCCACTTTCCCGGCTGAAGCGCTGGCGGCTTCTCGAAGTCATCGAGAAGGCCCGGTAGGAGGAACCCGGAATGATCCAGCAGGAGACCCGGCTCACAGTCGCCGACAATTCCGGAGCCAGAGAAGTCCTCTGCATCAAGGTTCTGGGTGGAACCAGGCGGAGGTACGCCAGCATCGGCGATGTGATAGTCGTGGCCGTCAAGGAGGCGACTCCCAACGGTGCCGTCAAGAAGGGCGAGGTCCGCAAGGCCGTCGTCGTCAGGGTTCACAAGGAACTCAACCGCTCGGACGGCTCCTCCGTCAGATTCGACGACAACGCGGCGGTCATAGTGGATGACACCCTCCAGCCCGTGGCCACGAGGATTTTCGGACCCGTGGGGCGCGAACTCCGCGCCGGATTCATGAAGATCGTCTCCCTAGCACCGGAGGTGATCTGAAGATGCACGTGAAGAAGGGCGACAAGGTCCTGGTCCGCTCGGGCGATGACAAGGGCAAGAAGGGCAAGGTGCTCAAGGTCTTTCCCGAGAAGAACAAGGCAAAGGTAGAGGGAGTGAACTTCGTGAAGAGGCACACCCGCCCGAACAGGACCAATCCCCAGGGCGGGATAGTGGAGAAGGAGGCCCCCGTGGCCGCTGCAAAGCTGAGCGTCATCTGCCCGGGTTGCGGCGAGAGCAAGGGCTTCCGCAACGAGCGCGACTCCGAAGGGCGTCCGCGCCGCATCTGCAAGTCCTGCGGCGAGAGCCTGTAGGGAGGCGGGCGGTATGAGGGAGATCCCGAGACTCAAGAAGCTCTATCGCGAGGAGACCCTGCAGAAGCTGCAGAGCCGCTTCGACTACAAGAACGTGAACGAGGTCCCGAAACTGGTCAAGATCGTCGTGAACATCGGCCTCGGCAAGGAGGCCATCGAGAACGCCAACAACATCACCAACGCCCAGGACCAGCTCGGGCGCATCACAGGGCAGCGCCCCGTGATAGCGAAGGCCCGGAGGTCGGTGGCGGCGTTCCGTCTCAGGGAGGGAATGCCCATCGGCGTTTTCGTCACCCTCCGCGGCGACATGATGTGGGAGTTCCTCGACAGGCTCGCGAACTTCGCCATCCCCCAGGTTCGCGACTTCCGCGGGCTGTCCCCCAAGGGATTCGACGGCAGGGGGAACTTCAATTTCGGCGTCGAGGAGCAGGCGATCTTTCCGGAGATAGACGTGGACAAGATCGACAAATTCCGTGGCATGAACATCACTGTCGTCACCACGGCGCGCACCGACGAGGAGGGCCTCGAGCTGCTCAAGCTGCTCGGGCTGCCTTTCCGCAAGTCGGCCGGCGCGAGGTAGGGGGCTGGAGTTGGCTAAGAAGTGTCTCGTCGAGAAGCAGAAGCGCACGCCCAAGTTCAAGGTCCGCAAATACAACCGCTGTGCGCTCTGCGGAAGGCCCCGGGGGTTCCTGCGCAGGTTCGGCATCTGCCGCATCTGCTTCAGGGACATGGCCAACAGAGGCCTCGTCCCCGGTGTCTCCAAGGCAAGCTGGTAGGGGGTAGGCTATGTCGATGACAGATCCCATATCCGACATGCTCACCCGGATCCGCAATGCCGGAAGCGCCGGCCACAAGATGGTCGACATACCTGCGTCGAACCTCAAGGCGGCAATTGCGGGGGTGCTGTATCGCAGAGGATTCATCCGCGGTTTCCGCCGGATGGAGGACAACAAGCAGGGCATCCTCAGGGTCTACCTGTCCTACAGGGGAGGCAAGTCCCTGATCGTCGGCCTGAAGAGGATCTCCAAGCCCGGCTGCAGGGTCTACAGAGCCGCGGACGAGATCCCGAGAGTGATGGCCGGCAGGGGCATCGCGGTACTCACCACCCCGCGCGGAGTCCTCACCGACTCCGAGGCGCGGAAGCAGGGCGTGGGCGGCGAAGTGCTGCTCCACGTCTGGTAGGGAGGCCCCATGTCCCGTATCGGTAGGCTGCCTGTCCCGATCCCCGCCAAGGTGGACATGGCGATCGAGGATGGGTCCGTTCGAATCAAGGGTCCTCTGGGCGAGATGCACCATGTGCTCCCGCAGGGCATATCCGCCGTCGTCCGCGACGGCGCCCTCCACATCGAGCGCGACAGCGAGACCACCGAGATGCGCCGCATGCACGGCGTCACGAGGGCTCACATCGCCAACAAGGTGAAGGGCGTCAGCGAGGGACACGGCATAACCCTCGTGGTGAACGGCAAGGGCTTCTCCGCAGAGGTCAAGGGCAGGGTCGTCGAGATGCAGCTCGGATTCTCCAGCCGCATGCTGGTCGAAGTGCCCGAGGGTATCAAGGTGACGGTCCAGCCCGGCCAGAATACGTTCACACTGGTCATCGTCGGCATAAACAAGGACCTGGTCGGTTCCTTCGCGTCGGTGCTGTACAAGATCCGCCCCGTGGAGCCGTACAACATGATCGGCTTCAGGTACTCGGATCAGCAGGTGCGCCGCAAGGCCGCCAAGACAACGAAGTAGAGCGGGAGGGCACAATGGCAACGGTTGACAAGAAGACTGGACTGCGCCGGCGCCACCTCCGCATCCGCAAGAAGATCTCGGGGACCCCGGAGAGGCCTCGCCTCTTCGTTCATCGCAGCAACAAGCACATGCTTGCGAGTCTCATCGACGACACCACCGGGAGGACTCTCCTCTGCGTGACCACGACAGCGAACGAGTTCGCGTCGCCCGAGAAGGAAACGAAGACCGACATGGCGGCCAGGCTGGGCCAGATCGTGGCCCGGAAGGCGCTGGAGCTCGGAATCGAAGCGGTCGTGTTCGACAGGGGCGGACACCCCTACCACGGCCGCGTCCGGGCCCTTGCCGAGAAGGCCCGCGAAGCCGGCCTCAAGTTCTGACGGAGGGCAGGAAGTGGCTGAGAACAAAATAGTTACGGGTGAGGATAGAACGGATCGCTCTGCCCGTCCGGAGTCAGAGGAAGAGCAGCTCATAGACCGGCTCATCTCGGTGAACCGGGTTGCCAAGGTCATAAAGGGAGGCCGGAGGTTCGGCTTCAACGCCCTGGTCGCCGTGGGCGACGGCCGGGGGCATGTCGGCGTCGGGCTCGGCAAGGCCGCCGAGCTGCCGGAAGCCATCCGCAAGGCGACCGACGTGGCGAAGAAGAGCATGATCGAGGTCCAGCTCGTGGACGGCCGCACCCTCCCTCACGACATAACGGGTGAGTTCGGGGCCGGACGGGTCCTTCTCAGGCCGGCCAGCCCCGGCACGGGCGTCATCGCCGGCGCCGCGGTGCGCGCCATCATGGAGTGCGCGGGCGTGAAGGACGTGCTCAGCAAGTCCCAGGGGACGAACAACCCCCACAATGTGGTGAAGGCGACTCTGGCCGGGCTCCGCGATCTCACGCTCATCAGCCAGGTAACCTCCTGGCGGCGCGCGGACGTCGAGCGGAGGCGTCAGAACAATGGCTGAGAAGAAGCTGGCCATCAGGCAGATCCGCAGTGGGATACACTGCCAGCAAGTGCAGAAGCGCACTCTCGAGGCCCTCGGGCTGCGCAGGATGAACATGCAGGTCGTCCATCCCGACCGTCCCGAGATCAGGGGGATGATCTTCAGGGTCAGGCATCTCGTGAGTGTCGAGGAGGTTGAGGAGTGAGACGACTGCAGCACCTCCGCCCCGCGATGGGCGCCGTGAAGAAGCCGATCAGGCTCGGCTGCGGCGACGGCACCGGAGTGGGAGGAACGGCAGGCAAGGGCCACAAGGGGCAGAAGGCCCGCGCGAAGATCGCGAGGGGCTTCGAGGGAGGACAGCTCCCGCTCCAGCGCAGGCTCAGCCACAGGGGCTTCTCGAACGAGCGTTTCGCCACCGTGTTCCAGGTCGTCAACGTCGGCATGCTTGACCGCTTCGAGCAGGACACCGTGATCACCCCCGACGTGCTCAAGGACGCCGGGCTGATCAGCAGCAGGCTGCGCCCGGTCAAGATCCTGGGTCACGGCTCGCTGGCGACAAGGATCACGGTCTGCGCTCATGCGTTCAGCAGGACCGCCGTCGAAGCGGTAAAGGCCGTGGGCGGTGCCGTAGAGGTGCTCGACTGATGCGGGGATTCGACAACATCCTCCGGATCCCGGAGCTGAGGCGGAAGATCTTCTATACCCTCTTGCTCCTCGCCGTGTACCGGCTGGGCGGGTTCATCCCGGTTCCCGGCATCGATGCGGTAGCTCTCACCGAGGCTTTCCGCAGCGGTGCAGGGAACATGATGGGAATCTACGACCTCTTCGTGGGCGGGGCGCTGAGCAGGGCGGGCATCTTCGCCCTGGGCATCATGCCCTACATCTCCGCCTCCATCATCATCCAGCTCCTCACGTCGGTCATGCCCTACTTCGAGAGGCTGAAGAAGGAGGGCGAGGCCGGTCGCGCGAAGATGAACGAGATCACGAGGTACTCGACGGTCGCCCTGGGCTTCATCCAGGCGCTGGGCATCTCCCAGTACCTCGTCGGCCTCAATTCCCAGGTCCCCGGCGTCGTGCCCAACCCCGGCATCGGCTTCACCGCCCAGACGGTCCTGACGCTCATCACGGGAACGATCTTCGTCATGTGGCTGGGCGAGAGGATAACCGAGCGCGGCATTGGCAACGGCATCAGCCTCATGATCTTCGCGGGCATAGTCGGCAGGATCCCGGCTGCCATCACGGCCCTCTACAGAGATGTCTTCGTCCTGCAGCAGATGTCGTTCGTGACGCTCATCTTCATACTGGTTTTCATGTTCGCCGTGGTGGCCTTCGTCGTCCTGATGACGGAGGCACAGAGGAAGATACCGGTCACCTACGCCAGGCAGGTCAGGGGCCGGAAGGTGTTCGGCGGGCAGAGCACGCACATACCCCTGCGCCTGAACACCGCGGGCGTCATCCCGATCAT
>DIAQ01000001.1:12343-15206 GCA_002414865.1 candidate division Hyd24-12 bacterium UBA5074
CCCGGCAGCTTCCTGTACATGTTCGTCTATTCCGCTCTGATCATCCTCTTCACGTTCGTCTACACGGCCCTGGTGTTCAACCCCAACGACCTGGCCGAGAACATGAAGAAGTACGGCGGATTCATACCGGGACGGAAGCCCGGGAAGAGCACCGCGAACTACATCGAGAAGGTCCTCGTGCGCGTCACGCTGCCGGGTTCCCTCTTCCTCGCGATAATCGCGATCCTCCCTATGATCATGATGCGAAGGGCGAACCTGAACTTCTACTTCGGCGGCACCAGCCTCCTCATCGTCGTGGGCGTGGCTCTCGAAACCCTGCGCCAGATCGAGACGCACCTGCTGATGAGACATTACGAGGGCTTCCTGGCCAAGGGAAGGATCAGGGGCAGGCGGTGAGACTCGTCCTCCTCGGCCCCCCCGGCTCCGGGAAAGGCACCCAGGCGGCGCTTATCTGCGCCGAGTTCGGGCTGCAGCACCTGTCGACGGGCAACATGCTCAGGGATGAGATAGCCCGCCGCAGCGACCTGGGGCTGGAGGTCGAGGCGACGGTCCGTTCCGGAGCCCTGGTCGACGACGCCACGGTCAACCGCATCGTGTTCGCCAGGCTCGACAGGGACGATTCGTTCCTGCTCGACGGATACCCCCGGAATGCATCCCAGGCGGGCGCCCTCGACGGATACCTCGGGGATGGCAGGGCCCTGTCGGGCGCCGTCCTGCTCCGGGTCCCGGGGGACGAGGTGGTGCGCAGGCTGTCCGGGAGGATGACCTGTTCCGCCTGTGGCTTCACGGGCTCGGGTGCGACGGGGGGCGGCTGCTGCCCCGGGTGCGGAGGCCTGCTCGAGGTCCGTCCCGACGATTCGCCCGAGGTCATCCTGCGGAGGCTGGGAGAGTACGCCCGGAGCACCGCTCCGCTCGAGAGCTACTACGGAAGCAGACTCCTCGCAGTGGACGGCTCCGGATCGGTCGACGAAGTGTGGGTACGGCTCCGGGAAGCGCTGGTGCGCTGGTCATGACGGCCGGCATACGCCTGAAGCGTCTGGTCGAGAGCTCCCGGATAGTCCGAAGGGTCCTCGACGAGCTGCGCGGGTCCGCGGCGCCAGGCGTCACCACTTCCGAGCTCGACGAGATAGCCCGCAGGCTCATCGAGGAGGAGAAGGGCGTCCCGTCCTTTCTCGGATACCGGGGTTATCCGGCTTCGATCTGCGCCAGCGTGAACTCCGAAGTCGTCCACGGCATCCCCGGCGGCCGGAAGCTCGCCGAGGGCGACCTCCTCAGTGTCGATGTAGGCGTCTACAAGGATGGCTTCCATGGAGATGCGGCCGACAGCTTCTTCATCGACCATGCACCCGGCCCGAAGGCGCAACTGCTCCTCGATGTCACCTATGAAGCCCGGAGGCTGGCCATCGAGCAGGCCAGGCAGGGCAACCGCATCGGTGACCTGGGGGCTGCCGTGCAGGAGTACGTGGAGGCGCATGGTTTCGGAGTGGTTCGCGATCTCGTGGGGCACGGGATCGGACGCCGTCTGCACGAGCCCCCGCAGATCCCCAACTTCGGCGCCAGGGGGAGGGGACCGAGGATATCCGAGGGCATGGCCCTTGCGATAGAACCCATGGTGAACGAGGGCACCGCCGATGTCATCATGCTCGACGACGGGTGGACCGTGGTCACGGCGGACGGCCGTCTCTCCGCCCATGCCGAGCATACGGTGATCGTCACTTCAGGGGAGGCGTTGGTGTTGACGGCGTGATCGCCCGCTGCGATGTTATGAATTCTACGCAGTACGCGGGATGGAGAATGGCTTGGCCAAGGATCAGGGTGTCGTGGTTGACGGTACGGTGGCGGAGACGCTGCCGAACAACATGTGCCGGGTGAGGCTGGACAAGCCCGAAGGGCACATCGTGCTCTGTCACGTTTCGGGGAAGATGAGGATGAACTACATCCGTATCCTCGTGGGTGACAGGGTCACCGTCGAACTCTCGCCGTACGACCTGACCAGGGGCCGCATCACGTACCGGTACAAGTGAGAGGCTGAAGCGATGAAGGTACGCACTTCCGTCAAGAAGATCTGTGATTACTGCCGTATAGTGCGCCGCGAGGGGCGTGTGCTGGTCATCTGCCCGCGCAACCCCAAGCACAAGCAGCGTCAGGGCTAGGCGCGCAAGCGTCCCGGAGGTAAGCGGTGGCGAGAATTGCCGGTATCGATCTTCCCAGGAACAAGCAGATCCTCTATGCGCTCCCCTACATCTACGGCATAGGTCACACTGTTTCCGCCGAGATCCTGTCGAAGACTGACATCCCTCCCGACAGGAAGACGGACGACCTTACCGAGGACGAGGTTGCCGCGCTGCGCAGGGTCATCGAGAACGACTACAAGGTCGAAGGCGCCCTTCGCGCCGAGATCGCCATGAACCGCAAGAGGCTCATGGACATCAGCTGCTACAGGGGCCTGCGTCACCGTCGCGGCCTTCCCGTCCGCGGCCAGAGGACGCACACCAATGCACGGACCCGCAAGGGCCCGCGCGTAGGCCACATCAAGAAACGCTAGGCAGGAGGAGGAAGCTTTGCCCAAGGCACAGCCCCGCGGCCGCACGACGGCCAGGAAGATCACGAAGGTCACCGACCTCAACGGGATCGCCCATGTGAAGTCGTCGTTCAACAACACCGTAGTGACCATCACGGACTCCCGCGGGAACGTCATCACGTGGGCCAGCGGAGGCACGACCGGGGCGAAGGGCACCCGCAAGGGCACCGCTTTCGCCGCCAGCCAGGCTGCCGTGCAGGCGGCGGAGAGAGCTCTCGAAGCAGGGCTGAAGAGGGTCGAAGTCTGGGTGCGCGGGCCGGGCTCCGGACGCGAATCCGCCGT
>DIAQ01000001.1:15587-18447 GCA_002414865.1 candidate division Hyd24-12 bacterium UBA5074
TGCGGCCTGTTACGATACCTTCAGGGTCGGGGGTACCAGATGGAATACAGGAGCCTGCATCTGCCGGACCGGATCGAGTGGGACGAGGAGGGCCTCACGGACAAGAGCGGCCGCCTCGTCGTCACGCCCCTCGAGCGCGGATTCGGGAGGACGCTCGGCAATGCCCTGCGCAGGGTGCTTCTCTCATCCCTGGAGGGAGCTGCCCCGGTTTCCGTGAGGATCGACGGTGCCGATCACGAGTTCACCTCGCTCCAGGGTGTCTACCAGGACGTCCCGGACATCATCCTCAACATCAAGAGCCTCGACATCAAGCATTCGGGCACGGGCCCCGGCACGCTCCGGCTCGATGTCAAGGGTCCCGCCGTCATCCATGGGAAGGATCTGAAGGGTGATGCCTTCCTGCAGATCCTCAATCCGGGCCAGGTGATCGCCGAGATCGGCCAGGGCTCGAAGCTGAAGCTCGAGATCACGGTCGAGCGCGGCAAGGGATACGTCACAGCCGAGGACTGGTACGACGTGGGGCGCGGGCGCGAGATAGGCGACATCCTCCTCGACTCCTGGTTCGGCCCCGTGCGCAAGGTCAACTGCGAGATCGACAGCGCGCGCGTCGGCGACCGCACCGACTACGACAAGCTCATGATGGAGATAGAGACCGACGGCTCGATCACCCCCCAGGAGGCTCTCTCCATCGCCTGCGATATCCTCATGAAGCATTTCGAGCTCATCCTCGGCGGGAAGGCCGCTGTGGAAGCGGAAGCCGCGATCGAGGAGGAGGAAGAGGACCAGGCGTTCAAGGACATGCCTCTGCGCGAGAGCGGGATGCCGATGCGCCTCGTGAACTCGCTGGCCGCGGCCGGCGTGGAGACCCTGGCGGAACTCGCCGCGAAGACGCCCGAGGAGGTCCTCTCGATGCGCAATTTCGGCCAGGCATCGCTCACGATCATACAGGACCTGCTGGGGCAGTACGGCCTGTGCCTTGCCAAGGAATAACTACGGGAGCTTGCTGACATGAGACACAGGAAGACGACCCCCAAACTCGGATACAAGAGGGACCAGCGCGCCAGGCTCCTCAGGAACCTCGTCACCTCCCTCATCATCCACGAGCGCATCACGACGAGCCCGGCGAAGGCCAGGGCCACCCGCAGCATCGCCGAGAAGATCATCACCCGCGGCAAGAACGATACGCTTCATTCGCGCCGCCAGGTCGCCTCCTTCATCTACGGAGCAGAGGCCGTCAGGAAGATCTTCAACGAGCTCGGCCCCCGCTATGCCCAGAGGCCCGGGGGCTACACCCGGACCATGAAGCTGGGTCCCAGGGCCGGAGATGCAGCCGAGGCCTGCGTCCTGGAGCTGGTCGACTCCTCGGTCGCCTTCAAGCCCAAGGAGAAGGAAAAGGGCAGGAAGGACAAGGACCAGGAGAAGAAGGAGAAGAAACAGAAGAAGAGCGAGGCCGGCGGCCCCGCTCCCGCCTCCGCCGCCCGCCAGTAGACGGGTGGGAGGCTCCTTGAAGGGCATCGCCGTCCTCACTTCGGGAGGCGACGCCCCCGGGATGAACGCCTGCATCAGATCGGTGACGAGGTCCGCGCTTGCCGCGGACCTTCCCGTCTACGGAGTCCTCCACGGCTTCGAGGGCCTCATCGACGGCTGCTTCACGCGTCTCGCGCGCAGCGACGTCAGCAACATCCTCCAGAGGGGCGGGACGATCATCCATGCCGCGAGGAGCGAGCGATTCCTGCAGCCCTCCGGCAGGGCGGCCGCAGCTGCCTCTCTCGAGTCGGCGGGGATCGACGGCCTCGTGGTCATCGGTGGCGAGGGCAGCTTCCACGGAGCCGATCTTCTCGCGAAGGAGCACGGCGTCAAGGTCGCAGGAGTCCCCGGGACGATCGACAACGATGTCTGGGGCACCGATCGCACGATCGGCTTCGATACCGCCGTGAACACCGCGCTGTCAGCCATCGACCGCATAAGGGACACGGCCGCGGCGCACGAGAGGCTCTTCGTGATCGAGGTCATGGGCAGGACGGCAGGATTCATCGCTCTCGAAGCCGGCATTGGCGGCGGCGCCGAGTCGATCCTCCTTCCGGAGATACCCACGGACCTGGGCAGGCTGGTGTCCCTGCTCGAGCGGAGGAGATCCGAGGGAAGGCTCTCGAGCATCGTGGTGGTGGCCGAGGGCGACGATGCCGGGAATGCCGTCCAGATAGCCGAGAAGCTTCAGGAGATGGCGGGTCTGACCTGCCACGCGACCGTCCTCGGACATGTCCAGCGCGGAGGCTCGCCCACTTCGCTCGACAGGGTGCTGGCGACGAAGCTTGGCTGGGCGGCGGTGCAGGCGCTCCTGGACGGCGCCGCTCCCTGCATGGTCGGCGAGGTCGCGGGCAGCCTCCTGCGCAACCCCCTGTCCTCCTCCTGGCTGGGCCGCAAGCCTCTAGATCCCGTCCTCGTGCATCTCTCCTCTCTGCTCGTCTAGCCGTCGGATCACCAGCTGCTGGGAGCCATAGGCGTAGGGAGCGACCTGGTAGGGCTGGAAGATCACCAGGAAGCTGTCGACGGGTTCCGCCGAGCCTGCCGCATCGGGCAGGGGGAGAAGGGCGGAATAGTTTTCTGCCGAGGGTGCGGTGCCCTCGTCGATCCAGAGTCCGTTCCCGCCGAGGATGGCCCTCAGGCTGTCCGCAGCCATCGCGGCGAATGCCGCGAAGTCAGCCGAATCGCCCAGCAGTGACGACGGCTCGATGAACGCCCCCGCCGCGATGTCGTAGATGTAAGAGCGGTCCCACGACATGCCGTGCGCGCCGCCCGAGTAGTCCCAGCCCGACTCCAGGATGCAGACGAGGCCCCGGGGGGATGGCCTGTGGACGAA
>DIAQ01000013.1 GCA_002414865.1 candidate division Hyd24-12 bacterium UBA5074
CCGCTGGCCGGAGAGTGGCTCTTCCTTGCGGCGATGGCCCTCTTCTACGCCTCCTTCGCGGCAGGCATCGCAGGCTCAGGGGGAAGAGCGCGCATCAAGCTCGCGTTCTTCCGGTGCGCCGGCCTTCTGGCGGCCTTCGTCTTGGTATTTCTCGCAGCCGAGATCGGACTTCGTATCATATACCCAGCCAATATCTTCCATCCGATGCTCGACCTGAGGCCCAACATCCGCGTCCGGCTCGCCAACGACGATCTCCCGGGCGTTTCGTCGACGGGCATCTGCTCGACCAACAAGTGGGGCATGAGAGGGGAGCAGCCGCCGGAGGACTGGGACGACTGGACCACCATCGTCTGCATCGGAGGCAGCACCACGGAATGCTTCGAACTGGATGACTCCAGGACCTGGCCCTGGCTCCTCCAGCAGAACCTGCGGAGGGATGATCCCATGATCTGGGTGGGCAACGGGGGCCTGGGAGGGCACAGCACCCGCGGCCACCTGGTGTTCATGAGGGAGGTCATTCCTGTCATACATCCTGATATCGTGCTCTTCCTGGTCGGGGCTAACGAGTTGACAAGCTTCGCCGGCTACGACCCGCGCGAGAGGGCTTCGCTGGGAACGGCCGAGATGACCTTCGAATACAGGATTTTCTGCGCCAGCAGGGTGGTCCAGCTCCTCTACATGTTCAAGAAGGCGTGGATCGACGGCGTCCCGGCACAGGGCACTCCCTGGGCCTCCAGGTTCGTCCCGGTTCCTCTCTCGGAGCCCGAGGACAGCATGCCGGAGGATCTGCACGACCTGATGTTCGATCCGGGCTTCACCCGGGACAACGTGCGCGAGCTGATCCGGCTCGCCAGGGTATACGACACGACTCCGGTGTTCCTCACACAGCCTATGCTGTTCGAAGACACGCCCTACTGGCGCACGATCGACGGCGGGATGTCGTGGCTGAAGAGAGGCGACATGGAATACTCGGCGGCCTCGGTATGGAGGATGGTGGAGACCGTGAACTCCGACGTGATCGATGTCTGCGCCGAGGAGGGCGTGCCGTGCTACGACCTGGGCTCGGCCCTCTCACACAGCAGCGCCTGGTTCTACGACCAGGCCCACTTCTCAGAGGCGGGCGCAGCAGCTGTGGCGGACAGCGTCGCCGCCTTCTTCAGGCGCAGCGGACTGGTCGAGGCGCGTTAGCCGGAGATCAAGGAAACAGGCTTTGCATCCGCGGGATGCGCAGTCATCCCCTCAGTTCTTCGTGACCCAGAAGCTGCCGAGGATCAGGTTGTCGATTCCGCTGTCGAGGAAGGTCTTCAGCGCGTCGGCGGGGCTGCTCACCATGGGCTCGCCGCGGAGGTTGAAGCTGGTGTTGACCAGGACCTCGGCGCCCGTGGCCTGGCCGAAGGACTTGATGATGTCGTAGTAGCGCGGATTCCATTCGCGCCTCACCGTCTGGAGCCTGCCCGTGCCCCCGTGGTTGACCGCCGGCGCAAGATCCGCATAGCGCTCCTTCCACGGGACGACAGTGATCATGAACCTGGCGGGATAGGATTCCGCCGAGAGCCTGAGCCCGTCGAAGTACTCTTCGGCCATCTCCTCGGGGACGGCGGGGGCGAAGGGGCGGAACGGCTCGCGGAACTTGATCTTGCGATTGATGATGTCCTTCATCGAAGCCTTGCGGGGATCGGCCAGGATCGAGCGGTTGCCCAGGGCTCTCGGACCCCACTCGAACCTTCCCTGGGAGAGGCCGAGGACCTTCTCTCCGAGGAGCGCATCCACGGCGCGGTCCACAAGCACAGCCTCGTCGTCGATGTGCACGAACCCGACTCCGGCCGCCTTCAGCGCCGCCACCGTCTCTCCCTCGCCGTATTCCTCTCCGAAGTAGGCCTTCTCCATCACGAAGCGTGACGGGTTCCCGAGCAGGACGTTCCACACATGCAGAGCCGCGCCCAGCGCTCCTCCGGCGTCCCCGGCAGCGGGCTGCACGAACACCTTCTCGAAGGGCAGCTCGCGGGCGATGCGGCCGTTGGCCACCGAGTTGAGTGCCACTCCCCCCGCCATTACCAGGTTCCTGGCCCCGGTCGTCTTCTGGAGGTTCGAGGCCATTCCCAGGACGAGCTCCTCGGTGACCTTCTGAATGCTGGCAGCAACATCGGCGTAGTGCAGGCTGCTGCGAACCGCTGCATCGGACGGGCTCGACGAGGGGTCGGTCTCCGGAGTGACGAAAGGGCTCTCGGGCTTCCTGGGCTCGCCGAACAGCTTTTCCAGCTTCCTGCCGAAGCTGCGTTCAGGAGAGTGGTGATAGCTGAACCAGTCCATGTCCAGAGTGAATCCTCCATCGGAGGAGCGCCTCACGATCTTCGACAGGATTTCGTCGACATATCGCGGCTTCCCATATGGAGCCATGCCCATCACCTTGTACTCGCCCTCGTTCACCTGGAACCCGAGGAACGCGGTGAAGGCAGAGTAGAGAAGTCCGATGGAATGCGGGAATCGCTGCTCGTGCGTCAGGGATATGGAGGCTCTCCTGCCGTCCCCGTGATCCGCCGTTCCGGTGCCCATCGCCGTCGTGGTCCATTCCCCGACGCCGTCGAGGGTCAGGATGGCGGCCTCCGAGAAGGGCGAGGAGAACAAGGCGCTGGCGGCGTGAGAGGTGTGGTGGTCGACGAAGAGGATCCTCGAGGGATCGATCCCGAGGCTCCTCCTGATCTGCGACTTGATCCAGAGTTTTTCGTCGAACCAGTTCACCATGGCTTCGCCGAAGGTCCGCCAGGACCTCGGGAAAGTGGCCAGAGAGCTCATCAGGATCCTCTCGAACTTGACGAGAGGTTTTTCGTAGAAGACCACGTAATCGAGATCTCCGGCCGCTATTCCTGCCCTGCGGAGGCAGAAGTCGATCGCATGCCGCGGGAAGCCTTCATCCTGCTTGATCCTGCTGAAGCGCTCCTCCTGCGCCGCGGCCACCAGCTCGCCGTCGCGGAGGACGACTGCCGCAGAGTCATGGTAATAGCAGGAGATCCCGAGGATGTGAACGGCCATCAGAACTGCATCCTGGCGGAATCGACATCGGCAGCGCCGGCTTTCCTGTCCGCCCATCCCGCGTGAACGCGGAGTGACAGGGGGTCGGAAAAGACCTTCACGACGAGTGCGAAGGGGATCAGCACCGTGAAGTAGAAGAAGGCGAGGATGAGCCTGCCCTGATAGTTGCCGAGCCTGCGGGACCAGGACTTCCAGCCTTCGAGAAGACGACGTCCGGCACCTCCCGCAGGGGCGATGCGCCCTTTCGACCGGGAGGCCGGAGGAAGGTTCCTCCTGCGAACCAGGGTCACGGCAGCCGACACCGCAAAGGAACCTAGGAAGGCCGCGATAACCGACTGCCAGTGCCCGAGCAGTGGTGCGAGCGCGAAGGCGCCCGTCCAGAGCAGGAGGAGGATCGGGATGTCGACCAGGAACGGCACCGGCTGGCGCCTGGCCGAGACCGCAGATGCGCCTCCGCAGTAGCCCACCAGGGCGAGCAGCACGATCGCCAGTCCGCCGGGGAGAGTCATTGTTCTGCTAGAAGAGCGTGTAGATGAATGGTGCGACAGCGGAGCCCTGGGCGAACACGAGCAGGGCCACGAGAGCCACGAGGACGACGATCATCGGCAGGAGCCACCACAGCCTTCGAGCCCAGAGATAGCGGAAGAGCTCTCCCAGGATGCCCATCCTGTCGAGAAAACCGCCCTGCCTGGCCATGATCTCCTTCCGGGTGACGCGGGAAACAACTGAATCTTGCTCAGAAGGAGAATGCGGGCAAGGGCGTTCATATGAGATCGCGGAGGAGGACGGATGCAGCGGGTTGCCTTGCATTACAGATTCTACTATCAATAAAGTACTGGGCTGCGATTGCCTGTTACCTCCATCCGGGGAAGTGGATCGTGACGGATCTCAGCGACAGATGCCTGCGCTTTCTCAGGAATTCCGCCCTTATGCTCGGCTCGATCTTTGTCGTGCTCTCGGTCGCCGGCGGCCTGCTGGGGCTGAGTGCAGGGGGAGGCTTCGGCAGGAACCAGTTCCTTGTCGCACTGGCAGGCTCAGCGCTCATCACCGCGTCACTTCTGGGCAGGAGGCTGCCCTCGGTCTGGCGTGGCTTCGGCCTGCTGCTAGCCAACCTCGCTGCATTCGCCTTTGCCGTTGAACTGCTGTCGCTCCTCGCCATCAAGGCCTGGAATCCCGAAGGGCTCCTCATGAGGGCGAGGAAGGAGAGGATCGCCAACCTCTCCGAAAGGGACGTATCGGTGGTCCCGGGGCACTACAGATCCTATCTGGTCTGGCGGGCGGATCCTCTCCTGCCGGGACGTGAATCCACCGACAGATTCGGGAACAGGACGACACCAGGTGGGGAGTCCGCTGATTCGACCGCCTTCCAGGTCTTCACCTTCGGCGGATCGGCGATGTGGGGTTCAGGCGTGCCCGACTCATGCACTGTTGCGGCCGAATTGCAGAAGATACTGCCGGATATCCTCGGCAGACCTGTGCGGGTCACCAACTACGGACAGCTCTCCTGGGTGTCCACACAGGAACTGATCTGCCTGCTGCTGGAGCTTCGCGAAGGCCGTATCCCGGACCTGGTCGTCTTCTATGACGGCTTCAACGACATCTGGAGTTCATATGCAGCGGGCAGGGCCGGGGAGCACCATGACTTCAGCATGATCGAATCGAGGGTGGAGGGAACGGCAATACTGGCCTGGCAGGCGAACCTGGCGGGCGAGGTCTTCAACAGGACGAATGCGGGCCAGCTCGTTCACCTGATCAGAACCTCCGGGACACTGGCCGAGCCGGACCATCCCGAGACCAGCTATTACATCACCATGGGCCTGGATGCCGAAGAGCTCGCGGAGAGCACTTTCGCCCTCTATACCCGCAACCTGGGATGCATCCAGTCACTGGGGGAGGCGTACGGATTCGACTGCCTCTTCTTCTGGCAGCCAGTCATCTGGTGCGGGAACAAGCCATTGACCGCTTCGGAGGACTCCATAAGGAGGGGAGGGGACGAGTGCTTCCAGGCTGCCGGGAATCCCGCATGGAGTCAACTGCTGATAAGCACGCAACGACTTGCGGAGGGCTGGCCGGACAGCTCCTTGCGTGTCATCGATCTCACTCATCTGTTCGATACCACCGAAGCAGAGATATACTGTGACGCATTCGGCTGCCATCTGAATCCGACCGGGAACCGAATGGTGGCCGAAGCGATGGCCGGGGAGATCATCGAAGCCTGCGGCAACTCCACTGGAGAGCGTTCCGCAGAGCAGTAGCGGCTCCCGTGACAGGTGCCTGTCCACCCCTGATCTCAAGCCATTCCGGCAGATATCCCCTCAGAGCGGCCTCGCCTATCAGCAGCCGATCGGCGGCCTCGGCGAGACGACCCTCGGCGATGAGACCCGATACCGGCGAGAGCCTCTCCGCCCTCAGCTCGGCGTAATAGACGCCTCGGACAGAGCTCAGGAGGGTGCCCGCCACGATCGCGGCTATGCCCGCTCTCCGAAGAGCCGGACCGGTTCCCCGGAGCCTGGCGCCGACGAGCGCAGTTGCAGCACACAGCCAGGCCAGCGAGGAGAAGGGGACATAACGCAGGGACATCGCCTGCGGGACTCCGAACCCGCTCCTCCCGAGGGCTGCCGCGAGGCAGGCGGTTGCGCCGAGCAGACCCAGCAGGACGGCCGGCTCCAGGCGTCCGCTCCTCAGGCATCTGATCGTCTCTGCGACGAGGATGGCAAGGACGGCTGTGCCAGCGAACCCGGCCGGCACAAGGCCTGCGAGAGGGGCGTCAGAGACGTGCGGCCATACCGGCGATCCCAGGCTCACCAGGAAGTAGGGCAGGGCGCTTGACAGAGACATCTCCCCCGGCCCTCCACCACCCGAGAAGATGACTGCCACGGCCAGGGCGCCTGCAGCCCAGATGGCGAGTCTGAGATGCTTCCCCACGCCTCCGTTCACGAGAAGCGCAAGAAACCCCACAGGCCAGACCGCGAGCCCCGCCCCGAAGCTCACGGAGGCTCCGATGGCGCAGGCCACCGATCCGAAGACGGCCGGGATGCCTCCTCCGGCACGGTCGAGCAGTACGAGCGAGCTGATGCAGAGGATGAGCGCCACCGGCACCTGGAGCTGCCAGCTCCACATGTACGCCTCTGCCCGGTTCGGCGCCAGCATGAGAAGCGAGGTCAGGACCGGGAACCACCTGCCGCGAGACGGGCCCCCTCTCGAAATCCACCTGTGGACCAGGACGAGGCAGGCCACGAGCAGCAGGGCGGAGAGGATCGACTCGGGGATGACACTCCAGCGGGAGAAGCCCCCCAGGAGCAGCATCAGGAGCCTCGGGATGAACATCCGGTGCTCGCCATAGGGTGCCCAGATGGCCTGCTCGGGGAAGCGTCCCTGGATCCAGGAGGACATCGCCGGCGTGAGATCCCACTCGTCGTGATCCGGAATGTCGACCTGGAACAGGGTGATGAGCACGAAGGGCGAGAGCACTATCGCCAGCAGTGCGAGGAGGGGCGGCGGGCCCATCGGCCTGGGGCCGTCGTCGCGCCTCGTGGCTGACGGCATGGCTCCGGTCATGCCTCTCCCAGAGCCCTCCTGCTGGTCCGTATCGCGCAGAGCTTCCCGCACATCGAGCAGACATCACCCTCGCCAGGCAGGCACTTCGCCCTCTCGGCCCTGGCTGTGCAAGGGTCGATGGCAAGATCGAACTGCTTCTCCCAGTCGAGGGCCGCCCTGGCCTCGGCCATCCTGTCGTCCCGCTCCCGGGAGCCGGGCCGGCCTCTTGCCACGTCGGCGGCATGGGCGGCGATGCGGGCGGCGATCGTGCCGATCCTCACATCCTCGACGCCGGGCAGGCGGAGGTTCTCCGCGGGTGGCACATAGCAGATGAAGTCCGCCCCGTGCCAGGCAGCCATCGCGCCAC
>DIAQ01000080.1:0-1498 GCA_002414865.1 candidate division Hyd24-12 bacterium UBA5074
TTCGACCTGAAGCGCGAGAGGCCCTTGATGCCGAATGCGAAGTCGAGCTCCTTCTCCATCTCGAAGCGCTTCTTCTGCTCGTCCTTGAGGAGGCTGTAGACCAGGTCCTGGGTCTCCTGCGGGGTGAGAGGATCGTACTCCATCCTCGTTAGATCGCCATCGACCCGGATGACCGGAGGCGCGCCGACCGTCAGGTGCAGGTCGGTGGCCCGGCGCTCCATCATTTCCTTCAGGAGTGTGCGAATATTCATGCCGGACGCCCCTTCATCTCGGACTACGCCTCACGCAGCTCAGAGGGAATCTCCCCGACTGCCCGGTCCCTCTCCTTCCTGGCCGCCTTCACTTCCGGGTCATCGTCGGCGGTCACCCTCGTCAGCTCGTCGAGCGTGGTGATGCCGTTGCGAAGCTTCATCACGGCGTCCATCCTGAGAGTGCGCATGCCTGACCGCACAGCGGCGGCGCGCAGAGTTCCGGTGGGCACCTTGTCGATGACCGCCTGACGAATATTCTTGTCAAGCGAGAGCACTTCGTAAATGCCTGTCCTGCCCTTGAAACCTGATCCCCCGCAAGCCTGGCACCCGGTTCCCTTGCAGGTGTTGCAGCCCCGCAGCTCGTCCGGGTCGATGCCGGCGTCGATCAGCTCGCTTTCGGGGTAGGTGAAGGGCACCTTGCACTTGGAGCAGATCTTCCTCATGAGGCGCTGGGCCATGATGGTCCTGACCGCCGTCGCCACGAGGAAGGGCTTGATGCCGATGTCCACCAGCCTGCTGACCGTGCTGGGCGCGTCGTTGGTGTGGATGGTGGAGAACACGAGGTGCCCGGTGAGGGAGGCCTTGATGGCGATGGAGGCCGTCTCGAGGTCGCGGATCTCCCCGACCATTATGATGTTGGGATCCTGCCTGAGGATGGCCCGCAGGGCCGAGGCGAAGTCGTAACCCATCGCGAAGTCGATCTGAGTCTGGAGGATGCCGTCGATGTTGTACTCCACGGGGTCCTCGGCGGTGATGATGTTCACCTTGGGCGTGTTGAGCTGGCTCAGGGCAGAGTAGAGCGTCGTGGTCTTCCCGCTGCCTGTCGGCCCGGTCACCAGGACGATCCCGTACGGCGCCTTCACGCCCTTCATGAACTCGCCCAGGGCGTCCTCCGGGAAGCCGAGCTGCCTGAGGTCGAATTCCAGGTTGCCCCTGTCGAGTATTCGGAGGACGATCTTCTCGCCGTTGACCGTGGGAACGCAACTGACGCGGAAGTCGATGGTCCTGTCCTCCACCTTGGCCTTTATGCGGCCGTCCTGCGTCTTGCGCCTCTCCGCGATGTTCATGCCCGCCAAGATCTTGAGACGGCTGAGGATCGCGGGCTGTATGGCCTTGGGCAGCTTGTTCACCTGGAAGCAGGTGCCGTCCCTCCGGTAGCGTATCCGCAGATACTTCTCGTAGGGCTCCACGTGGATGTCGCTGACCTCGCTCAACACGGCCTTGTTGATCATCCTGTTGACGAACCG
>DIAQ01000080.1:1858-2859 GCA_002414865.1 candidate division Hyd24-12 bacterium UBA5074
AGCTCGTCCTCCTTCTCGTCGTATGTCTCGAGCTTCTCCTCCACGGTGACGAGGTCGTCCACCTTGCCATACAGCTCGTCCAGCATGCGCCTGACGGCTGATGGGGCCGAGGCGAAAACCAGGACTTCGCGCCCAGTTGCGAATTTCACCTCGTCGACCGCGTAGAGGTTTCCGGGGTTGGACATCGCGATGTGGAAGAGCCCCTGCTCCTCGCGGAGAGGGATGAGGATGAACTTGCGGGCCATCTCCTCGGGGATCCGCTGTGTGAGGGCTGAATCGATAGCGGTCTCGTTCAGGTAGATGGGTTCGACGCTGTAGATGTCGGCCAGGAACTCGGTGACTATCTCCTCGGGCACCTTGCCCATGGCGACCAGGGCTTCAGCGAGGTCGGTCTCCCCCGGGCCGAAGTCGTTGGTGATCAGATCGACGTCATCAGTGGTGATGATGCCGGCTTCGACAAGCATCATCGCCAGCCGGCTCAGCATGTCCCGTGCGCCCCCGGGGCTCCCGTCACGGCAGCGGAGAGTCTACTCACCGCCTACCGTCCCCCTGATGACTTCCTCGAAGGTTGTAATGCCCCGCTCCAGCTTTCTCAGGGCGGCTTCGCGCAGGTTGATCATGCCCCTCGCAAGGGCTGCCTTCTCGATCTGGATGGTGTTGGCGTCGCTCTCGATGAGCGCTCTCATCTCCTCGTCGATGATCATGACCTCGAAGATGCCCTCGCGGCCGCGGTAGCCCGTGTGGTTGCAGTTGTCGCAGCCCGTGCCCTCGTAGAAGGTCGTGTTCTCGAAGCGCGCGGGGTCGATGTTGGCCTCGAGCATGGCTTCCTTGGGCACCACTATGGGAGCCTTGCATTTGTTGCAGATGCGCCGGATGAGCCTCTGCGAGCAGATCGCGATGAGGGAGGTGCTGAGCATGAACGGCTCCGTGCCCATGTCGATAAGGCGGTTTATGGTGCTCGGGGCGTCGTTGGTGTGGGTCGTGGAGAGGACGAGGTGGCC
>DIAQ01000080.1:3187-40534 GCA_002414865.1 candidate division Hyd24-12 bacterium UBA5074
TCGGGATCCTGCCTGAGGTAGGCCCTTAGCGCGTTGGCGAAGGTCAGGCCGATCTCCTCGTTCATCTGGACCTGGTTTATGCCCTTGAGGTTGAACTCCACCGGGTTCTCGGCGGTCATGACGTTGACGCCGATGTCGTTCAGCTCGGTGAGCGCGGAGTACAGCGTGGTGGTCTTCCCGCAGCCCGTGGGGCCGGTGACGAGCACGATGCCGTAGGGCCGCTTGATCGCCCGTCGGAACTCCGTGAGGGCGTCCACCTCGAAGCCTATCTTCTCCAGGTCGAGGATGACCTTGCTGCGGTCGAGCAGCCGGACTTCCACCTTCTCGCCGAAGAGGGTCGGCAGCGTCGCGAGTCGCATGTCCACGAAACGGTCGCCCACGCGGATCTTCTGGCGGCCGTCCTGCGGCAGGGGCCGCTCCGCGATGTTCATGCCGCCCAGGATCTTCAAACGGCTGACGATGGCGGACCTGTACTTGCGGCTGGGCCGCATCACCTCGTGCAGCACTCCGTCGATCCTGAACCTCACCCTGACGTATTTCTCGAACGGCTCGAAGTGGATGTCGCTGGCGCCACGCTTGACGGCGTCGGCGATGATGCTGTTGACGAGCTTGACGACCGGCGAGTCGGCGACCTCGACGGAGAGGTCCTCCTCCTCCACCTGGGTATCGTCGTCCTCCACGACCAGGGAGTCGAACACCGCGTCGCCTACGAGGATGTCATCGCCATCGTCGGAGATGCCCTGCTCCTGTGATGCGGAGGCATTCCTCTCCATTATCGTCTTCTGCTGCTCGAGCGAGACGAGGGCGTCGGACTCGGGGTAGAACTTGTGCAGGGCCCTCAGGACCATGCTCGATGCGCATATGTGCGGCTCGATGTCATGCCCCACCGAGAACCTGAGGTCGTCGATCGCGAAGAGGTTGTCCGGATCGGTCATGGCCACTACGAGCTTCTTCCCCGCCCTGTGGATGGGGATGACCTCGTACCTGCGGGCTATCTCCGGCGGGATGAGCTTGATGACCACGGGGTCGATCTCGGTGGTGTCCAGATTGATGCTCTCGATGCGGTGCTGCCTGGCCAGGTAGTCGTTGAGGTCATCCTCGCTGACGATGTTCATCTTGACCAGGTTGAATCCGAGCCGCCCGCCGTCGGAGCGTTGGAGCTTGAGCGCCTGCTCCAGCTGTTCCCTCGTGATGAGGCCCGCGTCGAGAAGCATCTGACCGATCTTCATGATAGCTCGAGCACCTCTCGGGTTCAGCGTTCCCGGTCCACGTCCGGCAGAAGTTCCGCCGCCGTCCGATGTTAATTTCACCTACACGGGAGGGGGTGTCAATCGCAGAGCCCGTTCAACTGAGGGTTGGAACGGCTAGAAGTTCAGCATGACCCAGATGTCCATGCCCACGTCGCGCTGGTCGTAGATGGAGTTGACCCTGTCCTTCTTCCAGCCATAGATAGCAGTTAAACCAGCAGTTACGGTGCCGAAGTCGTAGTTCGCGGAGGGCTCGATCCGCCACTCCTCGCGGTCGCTCTGGAGCTGGTCCTCGTATCCGGGGGCGATGATCTCGGTCCTCGTCCTGCTCCTCGTTATAGCGAGCCCCGTGGTGAGGTCGCTCTGGAAGCTGACCCTCAGCTTGTCCAGGAGGGGCAGCGGGATGGCGAGCCCGCCCGGGGCGCTGAAGGCGTACTGCAGGTTCACCTGGAAGCTGCTGTTGCTGGTCTTCGTGCGCGCCTGGCTGCCTGTGTAGTTGTGGGTCTCCGCGAGCGAATAGTTGTCGGAGATCGAGATCTGGACCTTGTTCTTCAGGCTGGCCGTGATGTTGAACAGCGGGGTCCACCTGTTCGTCGTCGTCCTGCTCGTGGGGATGTACTCCTCATCCTCGAAGCGGCCGCTCTCGCTCGTCTCGATCCTGTAGCCAGTGTTGAGCGAGCCCGTCCTGAGCAGCCTCGCCAGGGGCGCGAGCCGCTCCAGGCCGCTCCAGGAGACGGTCACCGACGGCCAGGTGCGCGTCTTCTGACGGTTCCAGTAGCCGGAGTAGAAATGCCTGTTGTCGCTGGTGCTGTATTCCGTGCGCACCGAGAGCGTCTGCACGGGTCTGAACCCGCCCGAGACCTGGACATTGTCGGTGCGCGACCTGTCGTAGGCCTCCACCCCCTCCAGCTCCGTCTCCAGGCCGAACCGGTAGGAGTAGCCGGGATAGAATCCAAGCGCGTCGTACTCGCTGCCCAGGGTCCTGGAGATCATCACGGTGGGATCGGTGATGTTGTTGGCCCACCTCTCGAGCTTCACGAGCATCCACCTCGGGCTCCCGGCCGAAGCGGTCTCGTCGAGCCTCTCGTCGCGCAGCCTGGCCAGGGACCGGATGAGCTGCACGAGGCCGACCCTGAGGTTGAGCCTGCGCGTGGTGGAGAGGCTTATGTCCGGGCTGCCCAGGGAGTCCTCGCCCGAGGAAGTGTGGGGGGCGAGCCTGTTCGATCCGTACGCGGCGTCATAGCTCACCCTCGGGAAGAGGTAGCTCCAGAGATTGATGTCCTGTGATGCGCTGAGAGTCTGGTTGCGCGAAATCTCGCGGCCCACGTTGAACGAGGCGTCACCCTGCCAGGGGTACAGGAGGTCGCGCGTGACACCCATGCCTATGGAGGCGCTGAAGCCCCTGTAGAGGGCGAATGTCAGCGACCCCTGCGTGCCGAGGGTCCTGCTCCTGCTGGCGCGCGTCTGCGTCGTGTCGTCGTCCGCCAGCTCCCAGCGCGTGTCCCAGGCGTTCTGCCTGGAGACGGAGAAGTTCGTGTGCGTGGGCCTGAGCGTCACCCCGCCGATGATGGGAAGGCTGAAGAGCGGCTGTTCGCCGAGGGGCAGATCGTATGTGATCTCGCCTCTTGCGGAGTTCGTGGAGTCGCGGTAGCTGGGCGAGAGGCCAGTGCCGTTGCTGTAGGCATGGCTGAGCTCCCAGGGGTCGACGAGATAGCGGTGGAGGAAGTCGTCGGACCTCCTGGTCCTCCGCAGACCGATGCTGGTATCCCAGACATCGGACTGGGTCCGGTAGAACCATGACTCGTCCTCGCTCAGCCGCAGGTCCGAGCTGGGCCGGAACCGCGGCTCGGAGATCTGCCTGTTCCAGGCGAGCGTCGCAGGGAGCGAGATGGACCAGAGCGGGGGCGCCAGCCTGTCGAGGTTCAGCTTGAGGCCCGAGGCGAACCTCGTCGTGTTGCTGCCCTGCCCGGAGCTCTGCCCGAGCCCGTGGAAGTCCGCCCCGATGGCCCGGTAATCCCCCGTGATGTTGGCGAAATCCGCGATGTCTATGGCCGTGGTCACCCTGCGCGCGATGTCCACGTCGCTGAAGGCGCCCGAGAGGGTGATATCGTCCACCCAGACGATGGTCCCGAGCTGCGAGGCCGTGTTGTTCCTAACGCCCACGCACAGCTCCTGGACCTCGGCCAGGTTCGGGTTGCCCATCGCGGCGAGGTTGCCCGCCCTCAGATAGGTCAGCCCCCGTTCGTTCTTCTGCTCCTTGAGCCTGGTGAGGTCCTCCAGCTCGGTGCGGACGACCTGCCAGCCCGGCTGGAGCGGGGTGATTATCTCGTAGTAGTTAAGGCTGTCCCTCCCCATCCGGAGGAAGAACTCGCCCGCGGCCGTCGGCTCGCCATGCACAGGGAAGCTCATCGTGGAGTAGCCGGTGTAGTCCTCGGAGTTGTAGTAGATCTGCCTGGCCCTGCCCTCGTGCGCCGGCTCGACGGACACCGCCTGCAGCATGAGGGACTGCTCCAGCCTCAGGTCGCCGTTCTCGTCCTTTCCGGGGTTGATGCCAGGAGGCGGGTCGGCCGTGTAGTCCGGGTTGTCCTGGTTGTTGACGGTGGACACCACGAGGTCCTCCCAGGGAGAGACGGAGGGTCCGATGCTGTCCACGAGCCCGATGGGGCGCGGCTCCCACCTGTTGCCGATGATCCTGAAGTCATAGACGTCTATCGTATCGGGCTGCGTGAAGCCCTCCACCCAGAGCCGGGCGTAGGAGATCTTCTCCCAGGTGGGGTCGGACTCGGAAATGCCGGGGACTTCGACAAGCAGGCTGTCGGACAGAGGGATCTCGATGAGCATCCAGCCCTCGTGCTCGGAGAGGACATAGGCGGGGTCGTTCAACGGTATCCTTATCCTGAAGAAGGAGTTGTACCTGTCGAGAAGGCCGTTCCTGTTGAGGTCCTCCGTGTTGAGCATCCCGTTGTCCTCCGTGCCGTTCACGCCACGGAAGCGCTCGATCGGAGGCAGGCTGGAGTCGAAGAAGTAGTCGTCCCTGTTGGGGTCGGGATTCCCGGAGCCGGGGTCCTCGTCCTCGGAGAAGAGGTTGTCCAGGCCGGTGTCCTCGCCGTCCGAGAGCTGGCCGTTGTTGTCCGCGTCCTCGGTGTCGAGCGTGTTGTTGGCCCGCATGACGAGCTGGCCGCTGACCCTCTCGAGCCAGTAGGAGTCCTCGTCGATCCTCTCGCCGAGGTCCAGGTAGAGAGAGGCGTCCTGCGCGGAACCCGTGGCTCTCACGTAGAGGCGGATGGTGGTCTTCGTCGAGAAGTCGAGGCCGTAGGGATCTATGCACCTCTGGATCGAACCCCAGGAGGACATGCTTCCCTGCAGGGGGTCGAAGCACAGCTCCAGCACGCTCCTGACGAAGTCGTCCGCCTGCTCGCCGAGGGCCCCTTCTACGATGTCGTCGAGCCTCCACCTGTCCGTTACGTTGTACCACTTGGTGTAGCCCGGCGGGCTCAGCAGGGGTGGAGTGGCGACCGGGGAGCTCCCGGACCTCCAGGCGGTCCTCTCCTGCCCCACGTAGAAGGACTGCTCTGTGCCCTCCATGTCGTCAACGAAGGCCTTGTTGCTCGTGTTGGGGTCGGGGAAGCTCGCGGCCACCTCCCCGGAGAGCAGGAATCGGCTCTGCGCCTCGGTGTTGATGCCCGGAACGGCGTTGGCCAGGTCGGTGAGGAACTCGGGGTGCGTTTCGTAATGGGCATCGACATCGGTGACGAAGGTTCGCGTCGACTCCTCCCCCACGCGCGGCCTGTCCTCGCCGTTGGAGGAGCTCTCGTACATCGCGGTGGCCCCGAGCCAGGAGCTCTCGCCGAGGTTGTAGACGGCCCGCGTCCCGAACAGGGTCCTCTGCTGCGCGGAGAGGAAGGGCAGGTATTCGTAGGTGACCCTCAGAGTGTTGCTGGGGTCCTGCGCATCCTCGGCGGCCTCCCCCATCAGGGTGAGCAGGCCTATCTCGTAGATGATCGTGTAGTCTACGTCTCTCGTCAGGATTTCGGGGACGCCGGCGACGGTGAGGATGACGCTCTCGCTCCCGGGGACGATGCCCATGTTGCCCAGGGAGTAGGTGGTCGAGGCGGCTCTGAACGAGACGGCCAGGAAATACTTGCTGTCGGTGGGCTCCGGATTGCGCTCGGTGTAGATCAGCGGGTTCTTCTCGGCGAGGCTGTCGCTGGTGAAGGGCCTCGGGTCGGGAAACTCCAGGAAGCCGTTGTCCCAGTCGACCACGCCCTCCTCGTCGGCCAGGCTGCCGTCGCCGTTCGTGTCCAGGCCCAGGAGCTGGATGAACGGCGTGCCGTCCTGGGTCGAGACGGCCTCCTCGCCCGAGCGGGAGAGGTAGATGTCGCAGTCGAAGCTGTTCTGCACGATGTTGTTGGAACCGAGGAAGTACCTGTTGCGCATCTCGTAGTTCCAGGTTGCATAGCTCGGCAGCGGATTGCTCTCCTTGATCAGCAGGAGGTTCATCGAGCCGGGGGGCGCTGAACCCACGGTGTCCCCCGACGCCGTGACCATCCATATGGCCACCATGTAGTTGTCGTTCACAGGGGTGTTGAACTGGATGGTGGTCGAGTCGTCGGTCAGGATGAAGTCCTCGTCGGGTCCCGGCAGCATCTCATCCCACCAGCCGGTGCCTGACCCGGGGTCGCCCGAGCCGGTGAACCACTGGCCCTCGAGCGCGCCGGTCTCGTCGTTGTCCGTTGCGTCCATGTTGTCGACGAAGATGCGTATGTCGTTGATGACGGGCGGCTGGACAGTGTCGGGGCAGGTCCTGAAGAAGTAGTTGTCCGCCGGGTAGATGTCGAGGATGGAGTCGGTGACCATCGTGGCCTGGCCCACGAAGTCGGCGCTCTCGGTGGAGCTGGCTTCCTTGCTGACGATGGTGGTGATGTCGACCGGGCCTGCCTGGGCAAGGATCTTCGCCCCGAAGAGGCCCTCGTGAGGGATGCTGTAGGAGACGAACTCGGGGCCCGTGATGGCCAGGCTGACATCGCCGACCTCTATGGACTGGACGACCTCGTCCTCCCAGCCCTCGTAGGCCAGCCTTATGCGGTTCTCCGGCTGCATCTCGCGCTCGGAGTCGTGGTCGACGTCGACGTGTATCTTCTCGCCTATGGTGCCGTTGAGCTGCACCTGGAGCTGCTGTTCCATCTTCAGGTCGGGGAACAGGGACGGATTGCCGCCCTCGGTCTGGATCATGTTGGGGCGGTAGTGAGTTATGCCCGAGAGCGTTATGCGCTGGCTGCCGGAGATGTCGAGCTGGCCGCCTTCCCCGATGGTGCGGGCGAGGATGGGCGGCATGTCCAGCGGCAGATAGATGGTCGGCACAAGGGATCCCGCATCTCGCGAGGACCGTATGCATCCGCTGGAGGTGGCGGCACGCCAGTCCCGGGTCAGGCTGGAGGCGAGGAGCCTGTCGGCCAGAAGCGCGGACGACGCCGACCTGAGCGATCCGACAGGGATGCCACCCCAGTACAGCCGCCAGGAGAGCAGTCCCCTCATGAGCGAAGGCCGAAGCGATATGACTGTGCCGCTGGGCGTAAGAACGGTCCTGCCCGCCGCTCCGGAGTAGTCGAAGGGATACTCGGGCACGAGGAGAGGGGTCGCGACCCCCACCGCTCCATGTGCAAATCCGACGAGCAGGAGGACCGGAATGACTTTCAGGAGCAGTGAATTTACGGTCACGAATCCTCTTAGTCGCGAACCTGACTGCGGTTCCCGACCGGACGAGTGTTGATCCGGACTGCGCGAAAGCGTATCATGGAAGCACTATGAGAAAGCTGCAAGCATACGCTCTGAAGGAGTTCATACCGCCGTTCCTCCTTTCGATATGCGTATTCACATTCGTCATGCTGCTGGACAAGCTTCTCGACCTGCTGGACATGATCGTCACAAAGGGCGTCCCGCTGCGCACAGTGGCCGAGATCTTCCTCCTGCTGCTCCCCTCCATGATCGCCGTCGTCATTCCGATGGCAGTCCTGGCAGGCATCCTGATGGCCTTCGGGAGGATGTCGGGCGACCTGGAGATCACGGCCATGAAGGCCTCGGGAGTGGGCATACTCACCCCGACGGTCCCGGTGATGCTCTTCTCGCTCCTGATGGCAGTCCTGCTCGTGGTCTTCAACAACCGCATCCTGCCTGACGCCAATCATATGGCCAAGAATCTCATACTCGATGTGGGGCTGCTGCGGCCCACCGCCAGGATCATCCCGGGGATGTTCGTCGACGACATCGAGAACCTCCGCATCTTCGTCAGCGGCAAGGACGACATCACCGGCGAGCTCAGGGATGTCGTGGTGCAGCAGCAGGTGCCCGGGCAGCCCGAGCGCACCATAACGGCCATGACCGGCAGGATGCAGCCCGTCAGCGCCAACCGCATGCGCCTCGTCCTCTCCGATGGGCAGATGCAGGAACTCGAGGGGGACAGCATCTGCCGCACTCTCGACTTCTCGGTCTACACGCTCGACATGGCGCAGTCGGAGGAGCTCACGCGGCGTGAGCGCGACAGCCGAGGCGACCGCGAGATGTCCGCAGTCGAGATGACAGCCATGGTCGATTCTGCGGCTGCCGAGGTAACGGCTCTGGACGACTCCATCTCGATCCTCACGAGGCAGCTCGTGCTGCAGGCGGCCGCTGGGGGGAGGATCTTCGTGCCCGACTCCTCGTCCACCCTTGCCGCGGGGGACGCCAGGGGCTGGTATACTCTCTCCCGCAACGCGGTGGCGAGAAGGTCCGGGGAGATAAGGCTCCTGCGCGACAGGGCGGAGTCCTCCATTCGGACCATACGGAAATACAGGGTGGAGATCGAGAAGAAGTACTCCATACCCTTTGCCTGCATAATCTTCGTTCTCATAGGCGTGCCGCTGGGAGTGTCCACCCGGCAGGGCGGAGCGGGCATCGGCCTGGCCGTCAGCCTCGTCATCATCCTCGTCTACTACGTGTTCCTGATAGCCGGTGAGCAGCTCGCCGACAGGGGCATCGTTCCGCCGGCGCTTGCCATGTGGGCGCCCAACATCCTCATCGGGGCGCTCGGAGTGCATCTCATGATAAGGAGCATCAGGGAGGGCAATCCGGTACCCATGCCCGACTTCAGGGCGCTGATGAAGAAGTTCTCCAGGGAGAGGAATTGATCTTCCGAAAGCTCGACCTGTACGTCGGCTTCCGCTTCGTGAAGATGATCCTCTTCGCGGTGGCCGCCTTCGTGATCATCTACATAAGCGTCGACGCCTTCGAGCACTTCAGCCGGTGGGTGGACAAGGACGTGGGGCTCGTCACCTTCGCGCGCTACTACTTCTACGGGCTGCCCTACATCGTCGTGCTGGTGATGCCGGTCGCGCTGCTGCTCTGCTCGCTGTTCCTCGTGAACTCGCTGGCCCGGAAGAACGAGCTGATGGCCATGACCTGCGCCGGAGTGAGCGTGCCCCGGACCTTCCTCCCGCTGCTCGTGGTGGGGTTCCTGGCCTCCCTGTTCGAGATGGCGGTGGGCGACTTCGTGGTGGCGGAGGCCTCGTACAGGCAGTCGATGGTGAAGCGCGTGGAGATCGACGGCCACGAGCCCCTGGACTACTCGAGGAGGAGCGATTTCGCGCTGAGATCCCTGGACGGCTCGATGATCGACGTGGGCTACTACGATGGAGCCACCGAGGTCCTCTCCGACGTCTCGGTCATCTATTTCGCCGACAGCGCCAGGATCGCGCGCAGGATCGACGTCCACAGGATGATCTACCTCGACTCGGTCTGGGTGGGCCTCGAAGCGGCCTCGCGGACGTTCGGCCCCTCGGGATCGGTCCTCTACGCCTTCGAGGACACGATGCCGATACCCTCGATGAAGGAGACCCCGGCCGACTTCTCGATGAGGCCGAGAGGTCCCACGGAGATGAATTTCCTTGAGCTGATGAGCTACATCAGGCGCGAAGAGGCTGCCGGAGGCGACACGAGGGAGGATCTCGTGGAGCTGTGGCTGAAGTTCTTCTTCCCGCTGTCGAACCTGATCATGGTCATGGTGGGCGCTCCCCTGGCGGCCCGCAATCCGAGGAGCGGGAAGACCATGAGCATCGGACTCGCGATCCTCCTGGCCTTCGTGTTCTTCTCGCTCGTGAGGTTTGCCCAGACCATGGGCCACAAGGGCTCCCTCGACCCCTTCCTGGCCGCCAGCCTCGCCGATGGCGTCTTCATCGCGATCGGCCTCGGCCTGATGTTCCGCCCCTCCACCGCCTGACAGGGGTCAAAGTTCACTTTGTTAGAAAACACCCATATATTTATGTAGCACTTATGATTAGCTTGGTTTCTAACAGTGATGAATTGTTACACTCGTTGTTGGCGTGTGACAATGACAAACCAAGGATAATACGCTGAATGGCATCCTTGCTCAAACAGATGTAAAGTATTGTACCCAAGCTAATTGCATGGGTTTTCTAACAAAGTGAACTTTGACCCCTGAGGAGGGAGCGGGGGTGCCCCCGCTCCCTGTCCGATGGTCTGCGATGGTCTGTCGCCGGATGTGCCGGTGCTAGTGTGCTAGTTGGCCTTGTGGAATGCGTCCATGAACTCGGCCAGCTTCGCGGCGCCTTCGAGCGGCAGGGCGTTGTACATGGAGGCTCTGCATCCTCCGACGTCGCGATGGCCCTTGAGGCCGATGAGCTGGTTCTTCTTGGCCTCGTCCAGGAACTTCTGCTCCAGCTCCTCAGTGGCGAGCCTGAACGTGAGGTTCATGATCGACCTGGACTCGGGCTGCACCGTTCCGCGGTAGAACCCGCCGCTGGAGTCGATCGCCTGGTAGACCAGGCCGGCCTTCTCGTTGTTGTTCTTCTCGATGGCCTCGAGGCCGCCCTTGGCCTTGACCCACTTCATGACCAGGCCGACGATGTAGATCGGGAAGACGGGCGGTGTGTTGAACAGGGAGTCCTTGCCCAGATGCGTCTTGTAGGACAGCATCGTGGGGATGCCGTCCTTGGCCTTCTCGACCCACGACTTGCGGATGATGACAGCGGTCACGCCGGCCGGGCCGATGTTCTTCTGGGCGCCGGCGTAGATCATGCCGAACCTGCCGAAATCGATCCGCCGGGACAGGAAATCGCTGGACATGTCGCAGACGAGGGGCACTGCCCCGGTCTCGGGGAATTTCACCATGCGCGTGCCGAATATGGTGTTGTTGCTGGTCACATGAACGTATGCAGCTCCAGGCGTGAGCGAGAATTCGGTGGGAACCCTGTCGAACCCGGTGGCCTCGCTGGTGGCGGCTATGTTCACCTTGCCGAACAGCTTGGCTTCCTTGATGGCGCTCCTGGCCCAAACGCCGGTGTTCACATAGTCGGCAGTCTGGTCCTGCCCGAGGAAGTTGTAGGGCAACATGCAGAACTGCATGCTGGCACCGCCGCCGAGGAACAGCACCGCATACTCGTCGGAGGACAGGCCCATGAGCCCGAGCATGTCGTTCATGGCGTCATGCATCAGGCCTTCGAATTCCTTCGACCTGTGGGACATCTCCATGATGGACATGCCGAGGTTGTTGAAATTGACGGCCCCGACCGCGCTTTCCTTTATGACGTCGAATGGGAGAGTGGCGGGACCCGGGTTGAAGTTGATGACTCTGTCAGGCATTGTCGCCTCCCTGGATTGTGGAGAACGGTTCAGCTCGCGGAAATATCCTGGTCGGTCAAAGATACGCCTGCCGTCAGACGCCGGGCAAGGCCGCCCCGTCGCTTCCTGCGCGTCCGATCCGCTCGAGGAACCCTGCCTCGTCCACCGTCTCTATTCCGAGCGAAACGGCCTTCTCCAGCTTCGAGCCCGCCCCCGGTCCCGCCACCACCAGACCGGTCCTGGACGAGATCGTATCGGTGACTTTGGCGCCTGCCGCCTCGGCGAGGCTGCGCGCCTCCTCACGGCTCATCGAGAGAGCCCCGGTGAATACCACGATCAGGCCGGAAAGCGGCCCGCGGTGCCTCGCAGGGCTGCCGGCGGCGACCATCGTCAGCCCCGCCTCCCGGAGCCTCCCGATGCCTCCGGCGGTCACTGGATTGGTGAAGAACGCCCGGAGCGACGAGGCCAGGACGGGACCGACCCCCTCCACCTCCATAAGCTCCTCCTGAGATGCCGAGGAGAGCTCATCCATGCTCCCGAAGGCGGTGGCGAGCGCGGATGCGACGACCCGTCCCACGCCGGGGATCCCCAGCCCGCAGAGCACACGCGAGAGGTCGGCGTTCATGCTGCCGACGATGCTCTCCACCAGTTTGGCGGCCGACCTGGCGCCCATGCGCTCCATGCCTGAAAGAGCCGTCGCATCCAGCCTGTAGATGTCCGAGAGGCTGGAGACCAGCCCGGACTCCACGAGCCTGTCTGCCAGCATCTCGCCGATGCCTGCGATGTCGAGCGTTTCGCGCGAAGCCCAGTGGATGATCCCCTCCTTCAGCATCGCCGGACAGGACGGGTTCATGCAGCGATGGGCGGCCTCGCCTTCGGGTCGCGTGACCGGGCCCGAGCAGACGGGGCAGAGGTCGGGAAATGGCACGGGAGGCTCCCTGCGCCCGCCGGGGTTGCCCAGCGACCTGACTATCTCGGGGATCACATCGCCCGCACGCCTGACGACCACCAGGTCGCCGGGCCTGACATCCTTGCGGTTCATCTCGTCTTCGTTGTGGAGCGTCGCCCTCGAGACGGTGACGCCGCCGACGGAGACAGGCTCCAGGTTCGCAACCGGGGTTATCCTGCCTGTCCTGCCCACCCCGAACTCGAGCGAGACCACGCGAGTGGCGACCTCGGCAGGGTTGAACTTCCAGGCCACCGCCCACCTGGGGGCGTGAGACAGGCTGCCCATCCGCGAGGCCAGCTCGAAATCATCGAGCTTGACCACCATGCCGTCTATCTCCCAGGGGAGGTCCGCCCTCCTTCGCTCGAGGGATTCCCGCACCGCGAGGACTTCCTCCACACCCCTGCATGACCGGTTTTCCGCGCTCACGGGGAAGCCAAGGCCTTCCAGGAAGCCGAGCAGAGCTGTCTGGGTCGCGATGCCCGCGGGCGGCACGGCGCAGGCGTAGGCGACGAAGGAGAGCGGGCGGGAGGCGGTGATCCTGCTGTCGAGCTGCCTGAGAGAGCCTGAGGCGGCGTTCCGGGGATTTGCGAACGACTTCTCGCCGGCCGCCTCCCTTCGGGCGTTCAGTGCCGCGAAGCCGGCCTTCGTGAAGAGAACCTCGCCTCTCACCGACAACCCGTCTGCGCCGGGGCCGTCGCAGTGAAGCGGTATGTCGTTGATGGTCCTCGCATTGGGCGTGATGTCCTCACCCACGCTGCCGTCGCCCCTGGTCGCGGCCTGGACGAGGACTCCCGCAGCGTATCTGATCGATACGGCCAGCCCGTCGAACTTGGGCTCGACGGAATAGGAGGGAGGAGACTGAAGGCCGAGCTCCTTCGTCAGCCGGGCTTCGAACGCCCTGAACTCTCCCTCGCTGAACACGTTGTCGAGGCTGAGCATGGGCGGGTCGTGCCGCACCGCTCCAAAGCTCTCGACCGGAGTCGAGCCCACCCTGGAAGTCGGGGAATCCGGGGTCCTCAGCGACGGATGCTGGGACTCCAGCTCACGGAGGCGCCTCACGAGAGCGTCGTACTCCTCGTCAGACACCTCGTTGCGGTTATCGCGGTAATAGAGCCGCGAATAGTGCTCGATGAGCGCGCGGAGCTCGCCCGCTTCGGCAGCGGCGGACCTGTCCTTCATCCCAGGTCCCCCAGTTCCATCCGGAACTCCAGAACGCCCCCCGACCTGGCTCCCGGCGAGAGCAGGAGCGCCATCCCCTGATGGACGCGCTCGTAACCCTTCTCGGACCTGTTCACCGAGTCCAGGGGCATGTGAGCCACCTCCAGGAACGCCGGAGAGGTAATCCTGATCCTCACCTTCCTCCAGCCGTCCTCCACGACAAGGTCATGGCAGATGCCTGTCCCGGCGACGCCCGTCCTCACGGAGTCGGAGGATCCGAGCTTCACGAACCGGTCGTCCTCCCCTCCCGTGAGGAGGTTGAAGCACATCTCGCATGCGGCGATCCTGCCGTCCAGGCCCTGCGCCGAGCTCCGGAAGACGAACACCGGCTTCGAGAGGTCGAGCGTGATCCGCTTCTCGATATGCCCCGCTCCTGAAGGAAGAGAGCAGGACATCATGAGGTGGTCCCCGTTCCTCTCGACGGACGGCTGCGCACCGGGCTCCTCCGGCGCCTCGACCGACGGCGAGCAGGAGAACCACGCCTCACGGCCATCGTCCCGCGGAAGCAGGATCGTGCGGAAGGAGACCCTCCTGTAGCTGTCCAGGACGAGCCTCGATGCGAGACCCGCCTCCGTGGACGGCAGCTTCGAATGGATCGTCCGCACCCGGCTCCCACCGTCGTCGGCGTCGGAGATATCGGCGTGATAGGCCTCCCGCCTCCTGGTGAGGACATGGCCGAGGGGGACGGGCGCCCGCCCGGCGGGGAGGAAGGTCAGCTCGCTCACGGTTAGTCCGGCTCCGGCCTTCACGAGCACCGAGAGCGACCGGGTGAGGACGTGCACCTCGTCAGCGCCGTCACAGTCGATGTCGGCTGCGGTCACCCTGGGGAGATCGCCGGTCACCTCCGCCGCCCGCCGCTCGGCTGAGGAGAGCTCGCTCCAGACGGCATCGCGCAGATGGGGGAGATAGAGGCCGCCGAACACGCCGTGCCAGTATGCGCAATTGCACTGGCTCCGCCAGAAGTGACGGAGGGCCTCGGGGTCGCCGGAGGCCTTCACGGCCTTTTCTGCATGCAGGACCCGTTTATGGAGCTCGTTGGACTCGGGGTATTTCGAGAGGAAGTTGCGCCAGAAGCCGCCCCTGAGCAGACGGCGCATCCTGTCGGAAGCCTCCCGGGACAGCCCGGAAGTCAGTGAAGCGACCTCCTCCTGCACCGAAGGCGGGAGGGTCCACTCGCCCATCTCCGAGTAGCTCGCAGCGGGTATGTACACGGGACCTTCGGCCTTCAGGGCGGCAACGGCCTCCGACGGGGTTACGGACTCGATCCAGCCGGCCTTCTCGACCTCGTCGAAGAACGAGTCGATCCAGCCCCTGTCCCAGCAGAGTTCCTTCGTCCCCGGCCAGACCCCGAACTTCTCGCCGTCGTCTCCATAGAAGGCGAGCCCGGTCCCGGCGCCCTCCATGCGCCTCAGGAGATCGATCACATCGCCCGGCGGATCGAACGGGATGGCGTATCTCAGAGACTTGCTGCTCGCGAGGAGAACCAGCCTGTTGCCGTTGTCCTCGGTGAGGAAGGGCCTGCCGGTCCGGTCCTCGGGCACGCCGGCGAGAACCAGGTGGGTGTCGTCGACGACGGCGTACGAGATGCCGGTGCCGGCCAGGAGAGAGGGGATCGAGGGCTCCCAGACCCTCTCCGTGAGCCAGAGGCCCTTGGGTCGGACTCCCGAGAACCCTTCCAGCAGATCTCCTAAGGCGGCTATCTGGGCCTTGATGTCGTTCCTGCGGAAGATCGGCAGAAGGGGCTCGAAATACCCGCTCGAGAGGAGCTCGATCCTCCCCTCCCCGGCCAGCCGCGCCATCTTCTCCAGATAGGCCGGCCTGCGGTTCTGCATCCATTCGATCAGGCAGCCGGAGGTGTGGAGTCCCGCCCGGATGCCGGGATGTCTCGACAGGCAGTCGAGCAGCGGCTCGTAGCAGTCGGTGCAGGCTCTCTCGAAAACCTCGTCGAAATTGCCTGCGGGCTGATGATTGTGGAAGCAGAGGCACAGCCGCAGCGGCATGACTACGGCACCCGACCCTGTCTTTCATAGGTGATGTCGGCGGGTACTGTCAGGTCCGGCCACAGCCTTATGCCCTCGAGCCTCCCGGCCCATGAGTAGACGGGGGCGGAGTATCTCCCCCTGGAGTCGGGACCCGTCAGGTAGTCCTCGTAGGACACGCCGCTCGAAAAGATCAGGGAGGCCCTGTCGGGAGCCAGCGGGAAGCCGGGGCCGGGTTGGAGCTGCTCGAGCCTCAGGTACACCCTGTCGGCGGAGTCCGCCCATTCGACCCTTATCTGAGGAACTCCCGGCAGGTAGAGCCAGCTCCAGAAGAAGTCCTCCATGGTGGCGGAAAGGTAGCATGCGGAGGCGATCCGTCCGTAGCCGTACCCGGAATGCCTCATGTTCCCCAGGGCTCTGCCGAGACCGTAGTCGAATCCCGGAATCTCGGAGGAGAACAGTGCCAGGACCAGCGGAGCCTTTCCGAGAAGCACCGGCTCGGCAAGAGGAGAACTGAGCAGCGCAGGGTCGCCCACCGAGTACTCGATGCCCCCCGCCGTCTCGCAGGCATTCAGGTAATAGAGGCGGAGAGATTCTAGGAGGCTGTCGGCGGAGCCCGCCGTCCCCCAGTCGCGCTCGAAGAGGTAGACCGAATAGGTGCTCAGCGCGGCCGAGATGTCTTCGGGCAGATATGTGGAGAGCAGGAACATGGCTTCCGCCGAGCGCGCGACGAGCGCCGCCGAGCGGGGCCGGAGCCCCGAGGACAGCGAGTCGGCCCATCTGTCGTGCGATGCCAGCGAGGTGACGAGACCTGGGGAGATCAGGAGGCATCCGGGGCCTATCGCGGACACGGGCGTTCCGGGGTTTTCGAGAAGCACGACGTCGAACCGGGCCCCTTCGAATCCGAATTCGTTCCATAGCGTTGCGGCAAGCCTGTCGATCCAGAGCGCCGCTTCATCCGCCTGCCCGCGTTCTATGGAGCTGCTGCAGACGAGAAGCGTCCTTCCGTCGGCCAGCGCCCTCTCGTCGAAATGCCCCGCCGCCCAGGGCAGCGGAGGGACCAGCCCGCCCTCGGGAGAGGAGTAGTCGTAGGTGGTCAATCCCTCGCTGCTGGACGACCCCGTCAGGGGGAGCGGACAGTAGAAGTCCGTCTCGCGCGGCACCGTTGCCGAGAAGGTGACCGACGAGGGTATCGAGGCGCCCGGGTAGAACCACTCGCCCGCGCTGAAGGACGAGGAGAGCCTGACCTGGCACTTCACGAACCCGTCCCTCTCGCAGTAGAACCCGTCGAAGGAGGCGGTGTAGACTCCCCGGAACAGGCCGCTGGAGGAATCGGGGACGCAGAGGAGGGAGTCTATCTCGCGGAAGCATTCCCCCTCGAGCGCGGCTATCCCCTCCGGCGCATCGGAATCGAGGTGCGGGAGACGGAAGCGGACCCCGCTCATCGAGGTGAGCCTGAAATCGACCGACAAGCTGTCGCACACGGAAAGGGTCATGCTCCCGGGATCCACCGAGATGCTGAGGTGATGATCGATGGCGGGCGGCGGCACCACGTCCTGGCTCTCTATCTCCGAACGGATCTGGTCCGCCGAGCGCGACGATAGCTCCACCCGCCTGAGGCCCTGCCAGGGTTCGACGGCGGCCGAGGCCAGGATGTGCTGCACCACGGGCAGAAGGGTGCGTGGAGATTCGCTCGGAGCGGAAGCCTGGAGCACCAGCACCTCTCCTGATCCCCTTGGCCAGAGCCGTTCCACATATGAGGTGTCGTCGAGGGAATACATGACCGAGGAAAACTCCGAATCCCCCTCGACCCTCGCCGGGATGAAAGCCGATTCGACATTCGATGCGCCCGTGATGGTAAGGTCGGCAGCCCTTCCATCCGCCGTTCCGTCGCTGCAGAGAGCGAGGAACACGGAGAACCCGACCCGCCCCGAGGGCAGTATCGCGCGGGCTGTGGAGCCGCCTTCGGTCTTCGAAGAGTCGGAGATGGAGCCGGACGGGGCTTCGATGGAGACCCAGGTGGCCTTTCCCGCGAACAGCCTGGCCGTGTCGCCGGTTCTCGTGCCGGAGGAACCCCCGCAGGAAGCCGATGCCATGCATATGGCGGCAGCAGCGGCCAGACAGGCGGAACCATGGCCGGATGCTCTCGAGATCGGTGCGAATGGGCCTCTGCGGATCGTAAGACCTCCGGATTCCGACGGCAAGCTATTCTATACGGGCCCCGAGGGCAGGGGCAAGCCGGTGTTGACGCGCGCCCGCCGCATCGGCACATTGCTCCGAAACGGAAGGAACCCCCTTGATGATACTACCGCTCGTGACAACCGCCGGCATACAGGACAAGCTGGGCAAGGTCCTCATAGCGGGTTTCTTCGCCGGCATCACGATAGCGGCACTCGTCCTCCTCCAGATGCTCGGCGCCCGGCTCTACAACAGGCTCACCGAATCGGGCAGGAAGGCGCCGCTGATCTTCGGCGCCATCGCTCTATCCCTCGGCATCGCGGGATTGCTCCTGGGGTCGTTCCTGCACGGCAGCATGGCTCTGCTGGTAGGCCTGACCGCCGGCTTCCTGGTATGGGCATCCCTCGGGGAGATCGGCGAGCAGCTCGGTTATGTCTCAACTCTCTCCAGATCGGCCGTGCCGCTCTTCCTCTGCTTCTTCGCCCTTTGGCTCATCGGCTTCCTCTTCCGCGGCATACCCATAGCGCTGACCATGGGTCTGGGCTACCCGGTCTGCATCTGGGGTCTTCAGCTCGTCAGGGTGCGCGTGCTGGCCAAGTGGGGGCCTTCCTCGCTCGCGGCGACGATACTGGCCCTGGCCTGCTCGGCGGTCGCGGGAGGAGGGCTTGCACTCGGCATGGCAGGCAGCACGCCGCTAACCGGAATCGTCGGCGGAGTCGTTTTCGCCATGGCCGGATGGTCAACCGTCGAGATCATCTGGGAGAAGGGCATGGCCAGGAAACCCTGGCACCGCTAGAAGATCAGGTAGAAGAGCCCCAGCTCGGTCCTCAGCGGATCCCTTTCGACAGTCGTGTAGTAGACCTCCCAAGGCTCGGCCTCATGGGTCGTGCCGTACTGGTCCTGCACGGTCCATGAGTCGGCATCGGTGCCGAAATAGCCGGAGAGCCCGCCTTCGATCCCCAGCCTCTCGAAGACCAGGTACTCGAAGCAGGCTTCCAGGTTGCCGCCGATGGTCACCGCGGAGGCGTCCGACTGCAGGTAGGTGACGGGCACGTCCTGTATCAGGAAGCCGAATTCAGGGCCGGCTGAAAACCTCACAGCCAGCTTCGGCGTGGCTATGGGAACCCTGTAGCCGAGCCTGAGGTCTATCCCCAGGTTCGACAGGTTGTCCGTCGTCGTCGCTGTGACGACTCCTCCGAAGCACAGCCCCCAACGGAAGCTCTGGAGCCCTATGCGGACTCCGTTCATGGTGGCATTCCCGTCGGATCCCCCGTCATCGGGGCCGTTTCCGGGCTCCGGCACCAGATCCTCGCCTTCCACCAGCGAGACCGGTATCCGGTCCCATGCGATGACCAGCTGCGCGGGCGCACCGTGCTCAATGGCCGTGATCATCCCGCCGGGTGCGAGGTGGCCGCTCAGCAGCCTGCCGGTGGATGATTCCGGTTCGCTGTCGATGATCTGCAGCAGACCCCTGCTGCGCAGATGCTCGTATTCGTCGAGGGTGCGGGGGATCTCCTGCGCGGATGCTACGCAGAAGAGGAACATGCCCTCGTCGATCCCGGCGGCGCTCCCGGCGGGGATCGCTACGGTGGAGCCCTCTCCGGTGGTGAATCTGATCTCGATGGGGAACAGCTGCAGAAGCGCGTTGTCCGCGAGTTCCGCACCGGCTTCGCAGGCCATGCCGGTGAGGTCGGCGGGAACGGTGATGGACCTCTCGTCGTAGCTCGTGCCCTCCGAGGATCCCAGCAGGAGCCCGGAAGACGAGTAGAACCTGCCGCCGACTTCGACCGTGGTCCTCTGCAGGGTCATGACGGAGTCTCCGCTCACCGTGGTGCGTTCCGACTCCTCGGGCAGTCTGATGCTGATGACGAGCAGGATGTCGAGATCGGAGGCGGCTGCCATCTGCTGGATCACAGGGATCAGATTGCCTTCCCCCTGGGTGATCGCGAGCGAGTCTGATATCTCTCCGACCTCGAAGCGTCCACTCTCGGAGAAGACCTCGGCTGTCACGGCGGCCACATCCCCGCCAGCTATCCCTTCCGGGGACTGCATGACGACCACGCCCAGCCTGGGGATGGCGGAACCTGACGAAACCAGGCAGGACAACAGAACCGCCCCGAAGAAGGAAACCATCTATGTCCTTTCAGGGTCTACTCGTTCAGGAACTCCTCCAGCTCCTTGACCGGTACGACCAGTATGCTGTCAACGATCCGGCCCTGAAGAGAATCCTTCCAGCCCGGGAGGGCTTCGTCAAGTAGAAGCGAATCGGGTGAGCATGCATTGCCCGACGAGTCGAACTCCAGCACGACCGCGCATCTCTCGCACGCCCTCTGGGCCGCGACAGTGGACACGGCCAGCCCGGCGCATCCCGGCAGGTTGTCATAGTCTCCGCCCTCGGCCTCCTGGGCGTATCCGGACTCGAAGACCTCCGAGGACACCTCCTGGGACTGCCCCACTTCGCCCGTGCGCCCGAAGGCAGTCGCGCCCGATGCGGCACCGCCTCCTCCACCGGCTCCGTCGGCGATCTCAGCTCCGCCCAGAGGAGTCGCGGGCTGCTCCAGCATGTACCGGTCGTCCTCCCTGTCGGCGGCGACGGTCTGGTCTGCGATGGTGGACTGCACATCGGCCACCGTGCCCGAGCCGCCATAGCAGTAGAAGGTCCCCCCCGAATCGGCAGGCATCGCCCCGCCGGCGGTGCCGGATGAAACTGTCTCCACGGTCTGGCTGAGGAGGTCGCCGGTCCTCGACTCCTCCCCGGCTCCGAGGTCCTGCTGCTCCATGAGCACGTCGTCGGCAGCCAGCTGCGGCGTCGGAGGCACCGACGCAGTCACCAGAACTGTCTCGGCCGACATCTCCCCTCCGGCTCCGGCAGCAGGCTGGGTCGCGACGGGCAGGTCGCCGCCCGTTCCGGGGATCTCGACGATCCGCTCCCTGATCATGAAGCGCATGCCGCCTATGGCCACGAGGAGGGCGGCGGCTATCGGGAGGACTCTCGTGTAGAAGCGCCTCCTCCTCATGTCGGAGGCTATCGAGGCCCCAAGGCTCTCCATCCGGGCCTCCGACGGCTCCGTGAAGCCTCCCCGGTAGAGGTTCTCGATATCCGACTGCGAGGCCAGCAGCGCCCTGCACGAGCCGCACTGCTCGAGGTGGGCCCTGATCCTGGCGGCGTCGGCCCCGGCCACCTCTCCGTCGGCATAGGACATCAGCTCGTTGAACTCGGGACAGCTCATCCGCCGTCCTCCAGCAGGTGCCCCACGGCTCGCCTGACTTCGTTCCTGGCCCTGTTGAGCCTGGACATGACGGTGCCCATGGCGATGCCGAGGGTGGATGCGATCTCGGAGTAGCTCAGTTGCTGGTCCACCCTCAGCACGAACACGGCCCTGAGAGGAGGCGACAGCTTCTGGACGGCTTCCTCGATGGCCCTGGTCAGCTCGCCGGCCGACGCCTGCTCGGAGAGATCGTCCGGGAGGGCCTGAAGCCCTTCGGCGCCGTATTCCTCGTCGAACATGACCTCGGCATGACGCTTCCTCTTCTGCGACATGTTTATGGCGAGATTGGTGGTGATGCGGTAGATCCAGGTGAAGAACCTGTATCTCGGGTCGAAGCCCGGCATGGCCTGCATCGCCCTCATGAAAGCTTCCTGCGTCACGTCCCAGGCGTCCTCGTCGTTGCGGCACATCCTCCGGGCAACCCGGTAAACCCGCCTGCCGTATTTCGTGAAGAGCTCGCCGAAGGCTTCCCTGTCACCGGCCCGCGCCCTTCGCAGCAGTTCGGGATCGTCCTCATCCAGCACCTCCACGGCTGCGAGTAGTACAAGCTGGATCAAGGACTATTCCCTCCGGACGACTGGAGGCTCAGTTCGAAGCCGACCCTGATGCCGGAGATCTTCCCGTAGTTGTCGTTTTCGATGTCGAAGGCGAAGAGGTGCGCATCGACGTAGGCGTCGAGCATCGTGTAGAGCCATGCCGCGGAGGTGTACCAGATCAGGTCGAGGCGCCTCTGCTTGTGCGTCTCGTAGTCCTGCTCGAAGGCCGGGTCGCCCGTCTCCTCGAAATCGTCGCGCGCAGAGTTCGCCGCGCCGTTCTCCATCAGGAGCCAGGTGAGGAGGCCGGTGCTGGCCGCCCCGAGCAGGATACCTTTCGCGTACTCGTCGTTGTAGAACTGGCCCCAGCCGGGCAGCACGGCGGATCTCAGGAGGGCTCCGGTGGGGTTCCTGGAGGGAATCGGCTCCGCCGGCGCGCCCAGGGAGTCGCCGCTGGACTCCGGCTGCGCCAGGAGGGCCACCATCATGAGGATCGTGTTCGCGATCAAGCCCCGAGGAACCTCCGGGGTCTCAGCAGACCGCCCCTCTCCTGCTCTCCAGGATGAACGATGCGAGCTGCCTGGCTTCCTCGCCCCATCCGTCGGTTTCCATGATGGCGCGCGCCTTTGTGGAAACGGCTCCCGGCTCCCTGTAGAGGAAGTGGAAGGCCTTCTCCAGGTTGTCGAGCCTCTCCCCCGAGAAGCCCCTCCTGCGCAGGCCCACGAGGTTCAGTGAGGCAACCTTGAGGGGGTAGCCGCCGGCGAGGCAGAACGGTGGCACATCCATGCTGACGCGGTAGCCCCCGCCGATCATGGAATAGGCCCCGATCCTGACGAACTGGTGAACGGGCACCACACCGCCGATCGTTGCGAAGTCGCCTATCTCGACATGGCCCGCGAGATTGACGCAGTTGGCCATTATCACGCCGTTGCCCACCCTGCAGTCATGCGCGATGTGGGCGTATGCCATGATCAGGCAGTCGGAGCCCACGACGGTCCTGCCGGTGGCAGCGGTGCCCCTGCTGATGTTGGCGAACTCCCTGACGACGGTCCTCTCGCCGATGATCAGCTCGGTGGGCTCCCCGGCGTATTTCAGGTCCTGGGGAGCGGTGCCCAGCACCGCGCACGGGCCCACCTGCACGCCGTCGGCCAGCGTCGTCCGGCCCTCGATGACCGCGTGGGGGCCTATCTTCACACCCGCGCCGATCTTGACGTCGGGACCTATCACCGCATAGGGGCCGATCACCGTCTCCCCGACGGCATCGCCGCCCGGCCTCGCGCCGTTGTCGGTCATCTGGGCACCAGCATCGCCATCAGATCGGCCTCGGCAACCACTTTGCCCTCCACCTTCGCGATGCCGTGCATGACGCAGACGGTGCCGCGGCGCTTGATCATCTCCAGCTCGAATATCACCTGGTCGCCCGGCAGGACGGGCTTGCGGAACCTGACCTTGTCCACGCCGGTGAAGTACACTAGCCAGTCGTCGGGATGGTCGACGGAGTTGAAGAGCATCAGCCCGCCCACCTGTCCCATCGCCTCGATGATCAGCACACCGGGCATGATGGGATTGCCCGGGAAATGACCCTGGAAGAACGGCTCGTTGATCGTGACGTTCTTCATCCCCACAATGCGGTGCTCGGGCTCCATCTCCAGGATCCTGTCGACGAGGAGGAAAGGATACCTGTGCGGCAGGATGCGCATGACATGTGCGACTTCCCAGTTGCCCTGTCCGAGGGAGCTGACCGAATACCTGGCCTTCTTGGCGTAGGTTTCCTCGATCTTCTTCACGAACTGGACATTGGAGGCATGCCCCGACTTGGCGGATATGACGTGGCCCGAGATCCTGCTGCCGAGCAGCGAGAGATCGCCGACGAGGTCGAGTATCTTGTGCCTGACGAATTCATCCTTGAACCTGAGAGGCTCGCGGTTAAGGATGCCCTCCTCGCCGATGACGATCGCGTTATCCAGGGTTCCGCCGCGGATGAGGTTCTTCTCCTGGAGGGCCTTGACCTCGTTGTAGAAGCAGAATGTCCGCGCGGGGGCTATCTCCTTCACGAAGGTGTCCGGCTCGATCTCCAGCGAAAGGTACTGCGCCCCCAGGACGGGATGCCCGTAGTCGATCGTGAAGCTGATCCTCAGCCCGTCATACGGGATCACAGCCAGGTCGGCGCCGAAGCAGCTCACCGATACGGGCTCGGTGATCTTCAGGATCTTGCGGGGAGCGTCAGGCTGGGGAAGGCGTCCCGCCGAGTTCAGGATGTCGATGTACGAGGCCACCGACCCGTCTTCCGGCTCGGGCGGCTCGTCGGAGTCGAGCTCGATCATGGCATTGTCGATGCCCAGGCCGTACAGGGCCGAGAGCACATGCTCGACCGTATGGACCTCGAAATAGTTCTCGCCGAGCGTCGTGCGCCGGGACTGCTCCTCTATCTGCCTGACATTGGAGCACTTGACCTGGATCGTAGGTCTGCTGGGAGCGTCGGTCCTCACGAATGTGATGCCAGCATTGGGTGGGGCCGGCTTGAATGTGATGGTTGTTTCCTTGCCCATGTGAAGGCCGATCCCGCGGTAGGAAACGGACTTCTCTAGCGTGGTCTGAGACTGAATCACTTGTCCGGTTCTTCCTCTTTTCCGGCGTTCCCGCCGAGCTTCCTGCCGACATCCTCCATGAACTCGGGCAGCCGGGAGACCGCGGCGTCCACACGAAGGGCCCTCGCATGAGGCCGGGCCGGGTAGCCTGATACAGTGACACCGGCGACGACATCCTTGGTGACCCCCGCCTGGGCGGCGATCACTGCGCCGTCACCGATGGTTATATGGCCGTTGATGCCTGCCTGGCCACCGAACACCACCCCGCTTCCGATGGCGGTGCTCCCGGCGACTCCCACCTGGGCTGCGACGAGGCATCCAGGGCCAACTGTGACATTATGGGCTATGTGTATGAGGTTGTCGAGCTTGGTGAATCGCCCGATCACCGTGGCGCCGATGACGGCCCTGTCGATGCAGCAGTTCGCGCCAATCTCGACGTCATCCTCTACGACGACCCTGCCGTTCTGCGGAACCTTCCTGTGGCCAGAGGCGTCAGGCACGAAGCCGAAGCCGTCGGACCCCAGGACAGCCCCGGAGGCGATGATCACGCGGTCCCCTATCTCGGTCTCGGCGAGGAGGACGACCCTGGGCGCGATGGCACAGTCGCGGCCGATCCTGACGCGCGGCCCGATGTAGCAGCCCGCTCCGACGGTGGTCCCCGCGGAGATGGAGACGTCCCTGTCCACCACGGCGCAGGGGCCTATGGAAACGCCCGGCTCGAGCCGGGCGCTGTCAGCGATCACCGCTGCCGGCGATACGCCCCGGAAGCAGCTTGCCCTGTCCGGGGCGAACATCCCGAGGGCTATGCGGAACGCTTCGTAGGCCTTCTCGACCAGTATGAGGTGGGGAGAGGAGGTGGGGACCTCCCTGTCGACGATGACCGCCAGAGCCCTGGTCTCCGCCAGCTGCTTCCGGTATCTCGGGTTCCCGTAATAGCAGATCTCGGAGGGGCCTGCATCCTGGAGTGACGAGACGCCCTCCACGGAGGCCCCGGGGTCGGGACCCGTCAGCCTGCCTCCTACCGCGGCGGCCAGATCACTCAGACTGATCATCAGAGGTCCCGGCCGTCGAGAGCTCCTCCAGCACCCTGTCGGTGATGTCCAGGGCATCCGATGCGTAGACCACGAATCCCCCGGCGGCATCCAGCACCAGGTCGTAACCGTCGGCGATGCTGATCTCCCTCACCGCCTCGTTTATCCTCGCGATCACGGGGGCGACCAGCTCGGAGTTGCGGCGCTCCACCTGCCCGCCCGGGCCGAAGATCGAGGCGGCGAACTCCTCCAGCTCGCGCTTCTTCTCGTCGAGGAGAGCTTCCCTCTCCCGCCTCCGCTCGGGGCTCATCATCAGAGTGCGCTCGAGATCCTGGGAAATGGCATCGATGTCGGCCTGAAGAGAATCGGCATGGGCCTGCCATTCCTCTATCTCGGTCTGCAGGAGCTCCCTGGCGTCGGCCACGTCACCCAGGGTGTCGAATATCCTCTCCGAGTCGATGACCGCCGTCGTGGCGGCTCCGGCGGCGGCCGCCATGATGGCGCAAAGCGCGATGTAGATTTTCACGATACCCTCCTGGGAACGGCGAAGGACTAGAAATCGGTTCCGAACTGGAAGTGGGGCTCCCAGCCCTGGTCGGGACCGTCGAAACCATAGGCGTAGTCGAGACCCATGAGGCCCAGCATGGGCACCTCGATACGGAATCCGAGTCCGGCTCCCCTGCGCATGTCGTTCAGGTCTGCCGCGGATACCGAGCTCCATGTGCCGCCCGCATCGAAGAATGCGGAGAGCTGTATCTGGTCGATCACCCTCAGCCTGTACTCAGCCGTCAGGATCGACATGAACTTGCCACCAACCGTCTCCAGGCCCTCGAGCGCTCCGATGCTGTTGCTCTCGTAGCCCCTGACCCCGTAGAAGCCCGTGCCGCCGAGCTCGAAAAGCTCATAGGCCGGAGGCGTCCGGCCTCCGAAGGGCAGGATCAGCCCGGTGCGGGAGCGCAGCATGAACACGAATCGCCAGAAGGTCGGCGTGAACCAGCTGCTCTCGAGCAGGTACTTCTGGAATCCGATGTTGCCGCCCAGGGGTCCGCCCGCGTATTCCGCCGTGAGGATGTTCAGCGAGCCGTCTCCGGGGAAGACCTGGCGGTCCCTGCTGTCCCGGGTCACCCTGAAGCGAGTGGAGCTCGTCCAGCGCGGCCAGTCCGTATCCCTCAGCGAGTAGTAGTAGCTCGTGGAGTCATCCGTGATGTCGTAGATGTAGGTCCTCTCCAGGCTGTACCTGATACCGACCGACGTGTAGTCGATGAACGGGAGGGGCCGACCCACGGTCACTGCGCCGCCGGTGCGCGTCCTGTTGTAGTAATCGGTCTCGGAGGTGGTGTGGAATATCTCCCCTCCGACCGACAGCGGCGTGTCGCGGAACCACGGCTCGGTGTAGCTGAGATCGACATTGTTGCTCGATTTCGAGAACTCGTAGCTGATGGCGACGACCTGCCCGCGACCGAAAAGGTTCTGCTCGCCCAGCTCGAGGAAGCCGTTGAAGCCGTCCGAAGCCCCGTAGCCTGCCCCGAAGCCGGCCTTGCCAGTCGATTTCTCGTCGACCGAGAATACGAGATCGACGTCCGGAGAGCCCTCGATCTGGCGGAAGTCCGGCACCACATCGTTGAAATAGTTCAGGTAGTACACATTACGAAGGCTGCGCATCAGCGAGGCCCTCGAGAACATGTCACCGGGATGCACTGTGAACTCGCGCCTTATCACGTTGTCCATGGTGCGGGTGTTGCCGATTATGTCGATCCTCCTGATGTGCGCCCTGTCGCCTTCGGTGATGTCGAAGCGCACATCCATGGTGCAGGAGGTGGTGTCGGCCGCATAGACCGGATCCACTGATGCATAGAAGTACCCCCGGTCCTGGAATACCTCGTAGAGCCCTTCGAGGGATTGCTCGTACCTGCTGATGCGGTACCCGGCGCCGGGTTCGAGCCTGATGGCCTTCTGCAGGGTGCTGTCCGGCACATCCTCGTTGCCCGTGAAGCTCACGTCGCCCACGGTGTAGTGGCGCCCCTCGAAGACGGTGATCTCGATGCGCATGTGCCTGCCGTCGGCGAGCATGCTGCTGGTGTGGTCCACCACCCGGGCGTCGGGGTATCCGTGGTCGCGGTAGTACCTCTCGATCTTTCCGAGGTCCTCCGCGAAGTCGGTCTCCCGGTAGCGCCCCGAGCGCCAGAAGGAATCCTGACGGGTCTTCATCTCTCCGCGCAGCTCGCGGTCGTCGAAAACGGTGTTGCCGATGAAGTCGATCTCCCCCACCCTGATGTCCGGCCCCTCGAGCACCTCGAACACCAGTCTGCTGCGCCCGCCGGCATCGGGCTCGTCCCACCTGTAGCCCACGACGGCTTCGTGTCTGTGCTTTTCCGAGAGGATGCCCAGCATGAGCTGCCTGGCGCTCTCGATGTCGGAAAGGGAGACGGTCTGGCCGGGGAAGAGCATCAGCGTGTCCCGGAGGTCGGACTCGTTCAGCTCGTCGAGCCCCTCGAAGTCGTATCCGCTCAGGATCCTGTTCTCGACTATCGAAATGCGCAGGTCGGCCACCCCGCTCGTGGAATCGACGTCCACGTCGATGCCCGAGAAGTAGCCGAGGGAGAACAGGTCCCGGATGCCCTGGGCAACGGCTTCGGCCGTCACCAGGGAGCCTGCGGGGATCCCGAACGCCCTGATGATCAGGGAGTCGCTCACGAACGAGTTGCCCTCGATGGAGATGGTTCCCGCGGGAAGAGCCGTCCATCCGGCGGCTGCGAACGCGAGGACCGCGAAAAGGACTGTGAGCAGCTTCACAGGAGCGACGAGCCCGTAGTCGGGACGGCCTCTGCGTCGCCCTCCCGCATCCGCGGATGGCTGAAGACCAGCCGGTCGTCCGCCCTGCCCGCGACGATGCAGCTGCCCCGCGCAAACTCGCCCATCAGGATGGCATCGGTGAGGGGATCCTCCACGAGCCTCTGGATGGTCCTCCTGAGATGCCTGGCGCCGGAGTTCGGATCGAATCCGCTCTCGGCGATCAGGTCGCGCGCCTCGGGGCTCAGGCTCAGGGTGAGACCCATCTCGAACAGGCGGCGCCGGACGTCCTCGAGCTGGATGTCCACTATCCGGTCTATCTCATCCCTGCCCAGCGGATTGAAGATGACGATCTCGTCCAGGCGGTTGAGGAATTCCGGCGTGAAGAACCTGCGCACGCTGTCCATCACCACATCCCGCAGCCGCTTGCGGCGGTTGTTCTCGTCCTCCACCGCGAAGCCGGGATGGCCCATTCCCTGCAGCTCCTTGGAAGCGAGGTTGCTGGTGAGGATGATGATGGTGTTCGAGAAATCGACGTGCCTGCCGTAGTTGTCGGTCATCCGTCCATAGTCCATGACCTGGAGCAGCATGTTGAAGAGGTCGGTGTGGGCCTTCTCCACCTCGTCGAATAGCACGACGCTGTAGGGGCGGCGACGGATGCGCTCGGTCAGCTGTCCGCCGTCGTCGTAGCCGACATATCCCGGAGGGGCGCCGACGAGCCTCGAGCCCGAGAACCTCTCCTGGAATTCGGACATGTCCATCCTGATGAGGGCGCCCGAGTCGCCGAAGACCTGCTCGGCTATGACCCTGGCCGTCTCCGTCTTGCCGACCCCCGAGGGGCCGAGGAAGAGGAATGCGCCCGACGGCCTCGCGGGATCCTTGAGCCCCACGCGACCACGCCTTATGGCTCTCGCGATGACCGCGATGGCCTCGTCCTGCCCCACGATGCGTGAGGAGAGCTCCGATTCGAGCTCGCGCAGATGGGCCAGCTCGCTCTCGGTGACCCTGTTCACGGGGATGCCCGTCATATCGGACACCACGCTGGCGACGAGGTCGATGGTGACCGAGCCCGGGCAGTCGCCCGTCAGCCAGTTGGCCTTGGCCGCCTGCAGCTTCCCGGTGGTCTGCTCGATGTCCGAGCGCATGCGGAGAGCCGTCTCGAAATCGCAGCTCTCGCTGCAGCTCTTGAGCTCCTCCTCGAGGCCCGCCAGCTCGGTCTCGATCTCCACGACCGCAGGCGGCGGAGCACAGGCCCGGAGGCGGGCCTTGGCGCCGGATTCGTCCATGACGTCGATGGCCTTGTCGGGCAGGAAACGCCCGCTGATGAAGCGGTTGGCCAGCACGGCGCAGGCCTCGATGGCCTCATGGCTGTATACCGCTCCGTGGTGCTCCTCGTACTTGGACCTGAGACCTTCCAGTATCTCGACCGTGAGCGCCACCGAGGGGGGATCGACCGGCACGGGCTGGAAACGTCGCTCGAGCGCGCCGTCCTTCTCTATCCTTCGCCTGTACTCGTCCAGGGTGGTGGCTCCGATGCACTGGAACTCGCCCCTTGCCAGGGCGGGCTTCAGGAGGTTGGCGGCGTCTATGGCTCCCTCGGCCGCCCCTGCTCCCACGATGGAGTGTATCTCGTCTATGAAGAGGATGACGTCGCCTGCATCGGAGATCTCCTTCAGCAGGACCTTCAGGCGTTCCTCGAACTGGCCGCGGTACTTGGTGCCTGCGATGACGCCCGCCATGTCCAGCGCCATGATGCGGCGCTCCCTCAGCAGGGGCGGCACGCGGGAGGAGACTATCATTCTCGCGAGACCCTCGACGATCGCGGTCTTCCCCACTCCGGGCTCCCCGATGAGGACGGGGTTGCTCTTCTTGCGTCTGCAGAGCACCTGGACGACCCTGGCTATCTCCTTCTCGCGCCCGATCACCGGATCGAGCTGGTCGGAGGTCGCGAGGGCGGTGAGGTCGCGGCAGAAAAACTCGAGCGCGGAGGTGGTTTCCTCCTCGGGCTTCTCGTCCCGGGGCCGGGGGATGTTCTGGAGCTCGGCAACAGCCTTTTCGAGAACCGCGCCCCTCTCCCGGAGGAGGGTGGCGGCCATGCAGCTGCTGACCGTCATGAGGCCCAGCAGGAGGTGCTCGGTGCCCACAACGGGATGGCCGAGCATGCTCGCCTGCCTGTTCGCCTCGTGCAGCACCAGGCGGGCCTTGGTGGTCCACCCCACTTCGGATGTGGGTATGGAGATCCCCGAAGGCTTCCTGATGTAGCCCTCCAGACGGAAGCGGAGCTCGGCGGTGTTGATGCCGAGCGCTCCCAGGACAGAGAGGGCCGTGGCGCCCCGGACCGACAGCAGGCCATACAGCATGTGCTCGGAACCCACCTTGGCCTGGCCGTACTTGCTGGCCTCGGTTCTCGCAACATTTATCGCCGCTCGCGCTCGTTCGCTGTACTGCTCGGGCAAGTCATCCTCCGGATCAGGTTGTTTGGTTCCGGTTTCTCTACACCTTCGCGCCCGCCTGGTTCCCGTTGCGAAGATAAGGGCGGGAGGCGGCCTCTGCAATCAAACGGGGCACGCGGACAACCGGCCTTCCGAGAGCCTCAGGACCCTGTCCGCGCCTGCGGCGAGGCTCTCGCTGTGCGTGGCTATCACGAACGCCTGACCATGCGTGCCGCATAGCGATCTCATGAGCAGCTGCAGCTTCCCGCCGTTGGCGGCGTCGAGGTTGCCCGTGGGCTCGTCGGCCAGCACCACTCCGGGGCTGCACACCAGGGCCCTCGCCACGGCGGCGCGCTGCCTCTCGCCTCCCGAGACCTGGCTCGGGAAGTGCGAAGCCCTGGGAGTGAGGGACACCTCCTCGAGCAGATCGGCCGCCAGACCGGCCGCTTCGCGGCGGGAGCGCCCAGCCAGGAGGGCCGGCAGCATCGTGTTCTCCAGCAGGGTGAACTCCTCCAGCAGATGGTGGAACTGGAAGACGAAGCCCAGGTTCCTGTTGCGGAGCAATGCCCTGCGTGCCTCACCGGACGCCCACGCATCGGTGCCGGAGATGGTCACCCTGCCCGAGTCGGGGGGCTCGAGTATCCCCAGGATGTTCAGGAGGGTGCTCTTCCCCGAGCCGCTGGGGCCGGTGACCGCGACTATCTCGCCGCGGTGCACGATCATGTCGATCCCCCGCAGGACGGAGATAACGCTGTCGCCCTGTCCATAGGACTTTGTAACTCCCTCACAGGCCATCACGGCCGGCTGCTCACTCATTGCGCACGCATTCCGCCGGAGGCACGGAGAGCGATCTGAGGGCCGGGAAGAGGGAGGCCAGCAGGCAGGCCATCACGGTGAAGGCCGCCACCGCCGCCGCAAAGCCCGGGTCGAGCCTGGCCGGCAGGACATCTATCCAGTAGACGCTGCTCTCCAGCCTGATGGGCAGGATCGTGTCGGCCAGAGCCTGCACGACGAGCGCGAAGGCCATTCCGGCTCCGCAGCCGCAGACCGCGAGCAGGGAGCCCTGCGTCAGCGCGATCCCGATCACTGACATCGGGGAGGCCCCCATGGCCCGGAGGACTCCGAGATCCCTCCTGTGCTCCATGGCGATCATCGAGAGCGCGCTGGAGAGGTTGAGGAGGGCCACAACCGTTATCAGCCCCAGGACGATGGACATGGCGAGCCTTTCGAGTCCGAAGGCGCGGAAGAGGTTCTCGTGCCTCGTCAGGAAGGCCTCGCAGAGCATGAACCTGTCGTGCCTCGCCTCCACGAACTCGTCGCGGAGCTCGCCGGCCATCCGTGCTGCGACGGAGAGCCCGTCGGCGCCGGGTTCCAGCCCGATTCCGACCGCCGTGTACCTCCCGCGGAGATCGAAGAGGGCTTCCGCGAGGCCCCTCTCGGTCAGGACCAGGCCCGAGTTGTACTCCTCCAGCCCGAAGTCGCAGACCCTGGCCACCGGCACGGAGATGATCGTGTCGACCAGCGCCCTCCCGGCCGCGGTGATGGTGGCGGACTCCGAGGAGGCGAGCCTCACGCTGTCTCCCTCGGACACCGCCAGCCTCGCTGCGAGGTCCTTCCCCAGCACCGCGCCGCCCGGTGGCGGCCCGAGTATCCCGCCCAGGCCGGTGACGGCGTACTCGCTTTCCCAGTCGACTCCGCGAACTATCACGCCGGCTATCTCCCCATTGTTTCCGGAAGCCACCGCGGCCTTCTCGATGAAGGGTGATATGCCGCCGGCGCCCGGGATGCTGGCCGCGACCCCTGCGATCAGGTCCGCGTCCCCACCATCCAGCAGCTCGCTGCCCGGCGCGTAGGCCAGAAGCGGCGCGTTGGCGGCCGAGAGGAACGAGGAGATGGAGTCCTGGAATCCGCTCATGAAGGCCTGCAGGAGAAGCAGGGAGGCCACTCCGATCGCAATGCCGCTCACCGAGAGCACCGAAACCGTCCTCACCACGCCTGAATGCGAGCGGCTCGCGAGCTGCCGCGACGCCAGGTCGAGGAGGAGGCGGAGTCTCACTGGTCGAGCCGGCGGAGCTGAGGGAAGAGGATCACATCCCTGATGGAGGCCGCATCGCAGAGGATCATGCACAGGCGGTCGACGCCCATCCCGAGCCCGCCCGCCATCGGCATGCCGGTTTCGAGCGCGAAGAGGAAGTCCTCGTCCACAGTCCCCGAGTGCAGGGCGGACGCACCGGCCTGCTCCTCCAGGACCTTCCGCTGGAACACCGGATCGTTCTGTTCGCTGAACGCGTTGGCCATCTCGAGACCAGCGATGAAGACCTCGAACCTCTCCGTCGTGTCCGACGATCCGGGCCGCAGCTTGGCCAGGGGCGAGATCGCCTGCGGATAGTCGATGACGAAGGTCGGCTGGTCGAGCCCCGCCGTCACGAAATGATCGAACAGCTTGTCGAGCAGGACCTCCCTGTCCACGATCCCCGGGGCGAGCTGGAGCCTGTCGCAGAGACGGCGAAGGTCGCCGGGCGCCCATGAGAACAGGTCCTCTCCGCTGGCCTTCCTCAGCGAGTCGAGGTAGCCGATCCTCTCGAAGGGCGTCTTCAGAGAGATCTCGTGGCCACGGTAGACCACGCTCGAGCCGATTCCGCATGCGGAGGCGGCCGCGGAGACCATATCCTCGAACCGCGTCATCATCGTCCGATAGTCGGCCCAGGCCTCGTAGATCTCGAGCTGGGTGAACTCGGGGCTGTGCGTCCGGTCCACCCCCTCGTTGCGGAAATCCTTGCCTATCTCGTAGACCCTCTCGAAGCCTCCCACGAGCAGCCTCTTGAGATACAGCTCGGTCGCTATCCTCAGGTAGGCCCTCTCGTCCAGGTCGTTGTACATCGTCGTGAAGGGCTCGGCGCTTGCCCCTCCGTAGATCGGCTGCAGCACGGGCGTCTCGACCTCGATGAAACCCAGGCCGTCGAGGTGGCGCCTCAGGGCCGAGACTATCCTGGTCCTGGCGAGGAACCTCTCCCGGGAGGCCGGATTCGCGATGAGGTCGACGCAGCGGTGCCGGTACATGAACTCCATGTCGGCCAGCGCATCCCAGGTGTTGCCGGCCGAGTCGGTCTTCACCACGGGCAGCGGTCTGAGGCTCTTGCACAGGATCGTCAGACCGCGGACCGCTATCGTCAGCTCTCCCGTCCGGGTGCGGAAAACCGGGCCTTCCACGCAGACGATGTCGCCGAGGTCGAGTGCTCCCTGCAGGTCCCAGGCCGCCTCCGTCAGGTCGTCCTTGCGGAAGTAGAGCTGGATGGTGGCCTCCTGGCCCCAGAGATGGGCGAACACCGCCTTGCCGTGCTCGCGCCGCGATCTGATCCTCCCTGCGACCCTGACGGGCTGCTCGGACTCTCCCCCGGCGACGACGCCGGGTATCGGCACGACGTCCACGGCCCTGGCCGGATATGGATCGGTCCCCTGCCCGCGCAGGGCGTTCAGCTTGGCCAGCCTGGCTTCCATCTGATCGTTGTGGGCTGTCATTGTCTGCCCGTTCTGAGGTACTCCTCGATGAAGTTCTGTATGTCCCCGGCCAGCACGCCGTCGACGTCGGAGGTCTCCGCGCCGGTCCGGTGGTCCTTCACCATCTGGTACGGCTGGAGCACGTAGGAGCGGATCTGGTTGCCGAACGAGGCATCCTTCTTCACGCTCTCCAGCTCGTCCTTCTCGGCCTTCTTGCGGCTTTCCTCCAGCTCGTACAGGCGCGCCCGGAGAATCCGCATGGCCACCTCCTTGTTCCGGTGCTGGGAGCGCTCGTCCTGGCAGGTCACCACGATGTTCGTGGGGATATGCGTGATACGCACCGCCGAGGATGTCTTGTTCACATGCTGGCCGCCCGCGCCGCTCGACCTGAAGGTGTCGATCCTGAGATCCTCGTCCCGGATGTCCACTTCGATGCTGTCGTCGATGTCCGGCAGCGAGAACACGGATGCGAAACTGGTGTGGCGCCTGTGGTTCTGATCGAATGGCGAGCGCCTCACGAGCCTGTGGATGCCGCTTTCCGCCCGCAGGTAGCCGTATGCGAAGGGCCCCTTCACCGAGATGACGGCTTCGCGGATGCCGGCCTCCTCGCCGGGCTGCTGATAGAGGACCTCGACCTTGAAGCCCATGCGCTCCGCCCAGTAGATGTACATCCGCAGCAGCATCTCCGACCAGTCCTGGCTGTCGATGCCGCCCGCGCCTGGCTTGATCGTCAGGATGGCGTCGTTCCTGTCGTCCCGGCCCGAGAGCATGCGCTGGAACTCCATGTGCTGCAGCCTGGACGATAGGTCTTCGAGGCGCTTCCGCGTATCCGCCAGGAGCTCCTCGTCGTCCTCGGACTCGAGGAGCTCGCACGCCACCCTGATGTCCGCGAGCTCGCGGGAGAAGGACCTTATCGGCTCGGTCCAGGCCCTGATGGAATTGATCTCGGAGATGACGGAGAGCGCGTTCTTGCGGTCGCCCCAGAAGTCGGGGCTGGCCATCAACCCGTTGAGCTCCGTCTCCTTCTTTTCGAGGGAGACGAGGTCAAAGGCCCTCCGCAAGCTTGGAAAGCCCGGATGTCAACTCTTGAAGCCTGTCAGCTACAATCTCTTGCATTGTCGATTCTCCCTGTCAAATCGTGTGTTTATGGTGAATCGCCAGGGCCTTGGCAAGGATCGTTGCCTCCGGCTCCGATAAGAGACAGAATACGATGGAAACCTACACGGAAGAAAGGAAGACTGCATCATGGCAGGGTTCGAGGAAAGGATAGACGAGCTGTTCGGGAGGATCGAGGCCAACAACCTCTGGCGTCAGAGGAGATGCATCAACCTGATCCCCTCCGAGAACACCCCGAGCCTTCTCGTGAAGGCCTGCGAGATGTGCGACCCCGCCGGCAGATATGCCGAGCACCGCAGCATGAAGAACCGCGAGGTCTACTTCTACCAGGGCACGGACTTCATCCGGGACGTCGAGCTCGAGGCCCAGGACGCCATGCGCTCGTACTTCGGCTGCTCAGAGGCCGAGCTGAGACCCGTCAGCGGCCAGATGGCCAACGAGGTCGTGTTCAAGGCCGTCACCAAGAACGCCAACCGCAGCAGCCCCCCGGGCACCTTCCGCAAGCTGCGCGCCGTGGTCAACAACGACCTGGGCAAGGGCGGCCACCTCTCAAGCCAGCCCATGGGAGCCCTCTACAACTTCGTCGACATAAATCCCGCCACCGGCGAGGAGAACTGCGTCAATTTCCCGGTCCGCGCCGACAACATGTACAGGATCGACACCGGAAAGCTGCCGGAGGTCCTCGAGCGCGCGAAGCCTGAGCTGATAGTCTTCGGCAAGAGCATGTTCCTCTACCCCGAGCCGGTCGCCCTCGTCGCGGACCTGGTGAAGGACTGGGACCCCAGGCCCGTCGTCATGTACGACATGGCCCATGTCCTGGGGCTCTACGGGGCATTCCAGGCGCCGCTTTCCGAGGGAGCCGACGTCGTGACCGGCTCCACGCACAAGACATTCTTCGGACCGCAGCGTGGCGTGATCGTGAGCAACATGAGCAAGGACAGCCCGATGCGTAAGCTGTGGCTCGACATCCGCAGCAGGGCGTTCCCCGGGAGCACCAGCAACCATCATCTTGCGACGCTGGTAGGGCTGCTGGTGTCCGCCATCGAGATGAACGAGTACAAGGATGAATACCAGTCGCAGGTCCTGAGGAATGCGCGGGCCTTCGCACGGCACCTCGTCGAGAACGGGCTGCAGGTCGAGGGCGACCCGGCCGACGGCTACACGGCCACCCACCAGGTGGTCGTGCGAGTCGCCAGGTACGGCGATGGAGCGGACATCGCCAGACGTCTCGAGGAGAGCGGCATCATCGTCAACTACCAGGCCCTGCCGGACGATGCGACATTCCTGGTCTCGAGCGGCATAAGGACCGGTGTCTCGGAGATGACCCGCTTCGGCATGAAAGAGGACGACTTCGGCCCGGTTGCAGAGTTCATGGCCCGCTGCATCGTTAAGGGCGAGGATGTCTCGTCGGAGGTCGCGTCCTACAGGTCGAGGTTCATGACCATGAGGTACACGCTCCCGCTCTCGAAGGCCGTCCCGCTCGCCTCCAGGGCGCTCGCCTCCGCTTTCCCGACGAACGACTACGCACGCATGCTGGCGGACAACCTGGCGGCGCTCGCGGAATAAGGACGGCGGGGGGGGCGATGCTCTTGTCCACCGCAGTCCCCGGGGCAGTCGGGGACCCGCTCGGGCGAGGTGAGGCCTTCTGTTCCTGACGAGGCTTTTCGGCAGGCGGGACAGGGACGGGACCGACCGCCCCCGGCACCCCTTCCGCAACTGGGAGTACCGGAAGGAGGAGGACTGGTGGACGATCGCGTCCGACTTCCTGGTTTCCCTGGGAGCGGCCTTCGAAGGTGCGAGGGTCACGGCCAGGCGGAACGACGACGAAATCGAGCTCCGGGCCTCTGCAGGCGGCTTCCCCTTCCGCGTGGTCATGGATGTGCCCGGCTACGACACCGAGCTGGAGATGAAGATCTCGGACAGCCCGGAGCACGCGGAGTTCGACCTCGAGTTCGATCCCGGGGCCTCGAAGGACGCGGAGCCGTCCCAGCGGGATCCGGACTGGGACGAGGAGGACCAGGAGGAGCAAAAGATCTTCCTGGCAGGCAGGATCTTCATAGACGGGAGCGATGCGCTGCCCGAGGCCCGCAACTTCATGGCGCTGCCCCCGGGCGTCAGGAACGGCATCCTGGAGGCTCTCGAAGCTGAACGCGTGATGTATTTCCGCGTCCGCAGCGAGGAGATCTGGGTCTCCTTCCTGCAGGAACCGCCCGACATGCCCGACCCGTTCGGAACGCTCGAGAAGATCGCGGACCTGATGGCTTCGACGGCCTCCGCGGTGAGGGCCGTGCCCCCCGCCCGCAAGGACGCACGCGGAGTGGCTTCACCCGTGAAATGCCGCTACTGCGGGGCCTGGTTCTTCCTCGAGGACGATCCGAAGTGCAGGAACTGCGCAGCGCCCTACGACGCCCCCTGACAGCGTTCTCTCCCTCGGGGGATGACGATGGACAGCCATGTCCTCGCCGGGAGGGAAAAGAGAAAGGCGCCGGCTGGAGCCGGCGCCTCGCTTCTATCGGGAAAGGCCGTCTACTTCGAGTAGAACTCGACGACCATGCGCTCCTGGACTTCGAGAGTGATGTCCTCCCTGGCAGGGAGGGCCTTCATGAAGATCTTGCGGGCCTTGGGATCGATGTCGAGGAACGACGGAACTCCGATGCCCCTGCCCTGGGCGATGTTCTCGACGACGACCTTGAGGTCCCTGCTGCTCTCCATGAGGGACACGATGTCACCCACGGAGACGATGAACGACGGGATGTCCACCCTGCTGCCGTTGACGGTGACATGCCCGTGGGCGACGAGCTGCCGCGCAGAGGGGATGGTCGGGGCGAATCCCGCCCTGGCGACCACGTTGTCGAGCCTTCTCTCGATTATCTGGAGAAGGTTCTTGCCGGTTTCGCCCGAGAGGCT
>DIAQ01000080.1:40852-45422 GCA_002414865.1 candidate division Hyd24-12 bacterium UBA5074
CGGATCTTCTGCTTCTCCTGCAGCTGGAGCCTGTATGTGGAGAGCCGGCGCCTGCGGTGCTGTGAACCGGCCTCGCCGGGAGGGAGCTTCCTCTTCTCCGGCTCTTTCGATGTAAGGCCGGGAAGGGCCGTCCCCAGGGAGCGAATCTTCCTGAGCCTTGGCCCGCGATAGGTTGACACTACTTGCTGACCTCCTGCTGGCTGCGTGAATGACGATCGTCGAAAAGCTGGTGCAATCTAGCCCGGTGCGGCATAAGCGTCAAGACCGAAAATGCCCTTGCGGCGAGGGGGGCCGGGTCGCCCCGGCCCCCTGCCGGATCCGATGCCGGCTAGTCCAGCTTCACGCAGGAGCTGGTGAAGCCTCCTGCCGGCGTGGACAGCCGGATCATGTATATGCCGGCTCCGAGACTGGCGCCCGAGTCGTCGCGGCCGTCCCAGAGCATGGAATACTCACCGCCGGCGATCTCGCCCGACGAGATGGTGCGGACGAGGCGTCCCGCCATGTCGAACACCGTCAGACGGGTCGTTCCGCCGGGGGTCGCGAATCCGATGGCCGTGGAGCCCGTGAAGGGGCTCGGTGCCGGGGTGGCGAGCCAGGCCGGCACCGCCGGGCCGGAGCCGCCGTCACCGATGCCGGTGCCTGGGTTGGCCGATCCGCGGTATGGAGCCCTGTTGTGGTAGGTGGCGGTTATCGTCACCCACGGCGAGGGCTGGAGCGACGGGATCGTCAGCGTGGCGACGCCCGAGGAGTTCGTGTAGGCGCCGTCGAGATAGGTCGTGTCCTGCACGGCGCCGACCAGGGCTCCTTCGACCGGAGTGCCGGCGGAGGTGACCGTCACGTTGAAGGTCCCGGGGGAGATCGTCGACTCGTGGGCGCCGGTGAGAGCGGGCAGCGGCGACGTCTCGGTGAAGATGTCGGTCTCCGGGCAGCCGAAGATCATGTGCATGTTGTTGTTGCTGGCAGCGGAACCTTCGCCGTAGAACTCGACGACCTTCAGCTTGCCGTAGTCGACGGCGGAGCCCATGTGCCAGATCTCCTGCTCGAAGTACCCTCGGAAGGTGTACTCGGCAAGCGAGTCCGTCTGCCCCACGGGGCTTGCAGTGGTGGCGCCCATGAAGCCGATGGCGCCCTTGGGGGTAGCCACGGAGCCCTCGTTCATCCAGGCCTCGCCGAAGCAGTAGGCGCTCGTGAACGCGGCATTGTAGCAGGCGATGGAGTTGATCCAGGGCATCCGCCTGCCGTTTGTCAGAGCGGCGACGTCACCGTTGTCGAATCCGGAGGTGACCCAGTACTGGGTGTCCCCGTGGCCGATGTAGCTGATCAGCGAGGTGCCCTCGTTGACGCTGGCGGAGATGTTGGCGACCGTCGGGGGCGTCCCGCCCTGGTCGCAGAAGTAGTCGACCGTCATGCCGTGGGCCATGAAGATCACCGCGTACTCCCAGCTGTGGGCAGGGTCCTGGAAATCGGTCGAGCCGATGCTTATCGCGTTCTGGAACCAGCTGGGCTCGGGCATGTAGGGGTCGAGCTCGTAGTTCTGGATCTTCCAGGTCTGGTACGCCAGATCGTCGGTGTCCTGGTTGCAGATGCGGCCGACGTGGATCACCGGCGCGCAGGTGCTGCCGATGCATCCGTACTGGTTGTCCTGGGCGGTGCTGCCGGACATGGGCGTGGGAACCTGGGTGTTGTCGCCGCAGATGAGGATCCACAGCGGAGGATTCGGCCAGGTGTTGTAGGCCGTGGTGATCCAGGCATCGATCGCGGAGGAGGTGGTCCCGATGGTGGGGACGATTCCGTACTCGATCTCGTAGCCCTTCTCGCGCTTCCAGTCGATCAGGTCCTGGCAGAGGGCGATGCTGGCAGTGGTGCCGATTACCAGGTAGCTGCCGGAGAGCGTGTTCTGGCCTGATGCGTCGAAGCCGAGGACCTCCTCGTAAACCGGGAGGAATTCCCTCGTGATGCCCTGGGCTGCGCGCACGAACTCGTTCTCGCCGGGCTGCCCGGTCGGGACGATCCGGACGACAGCGGAGGTCGTGAGGAAGGTCTCGCCGGTCGACGGGTTGTAGCGCACCGGGTTGAACCTGAGCCAGGCGATCCTGATGTCCCTGAGGAGCTGTATGGATTCGAGCGTCACGGGGGAGGACGGGAAGAGTTCCGAGGAGCCGTAGACGGAGCTGTTCTCGCGATACGGGAAGGTCTGTCCGTTCCTGGTGGCGGGCTCCTGGCAGGGAGCTACGCCATAGATGCCGAGGACGGATGTCTCCTCCGAAACCACCTCGAGGCGGTAGTCGCCGGTGGAGGCTATCTGGACCATGCGCCTCAGCGCGGGCAGGTCAGGCGAGCCGATCTCGGCCACGAAGCCTGCGCCGGGGATGCGGAAGACGCTCGCCGGTCCGAAGCCGTCGACCATCGCATCTTCCACCGTGAGAGCCTGGAGATTGAAGGCGACGAGCGTTCCATCGCCATCGGTGCCGAGATATGCGGCCTGCACGACCGTCGAGGGCGCCCTGTACGCCATCTCACCGGACGCTGCCGCAGCCAACGCAAGGAGCGCCACAAACAGTATTCTCACTGCAATCCCCCTGTTCCTGCCGACAGACGAACTTGCTCTCCATGTTCCAACGCTATAGCTGTTATAGAGTTCCCGCGACGGATGGTCAACACCCGCAGCGGCTTGCCGCAACTCCCCTCCTCCGGGATATTCCTTCTTGAATGCACCCGGAGGTGAATCTTGCCCAGGACAGCAAGAAAGCCCGTCCCTGGAGCCTATTACTACATCGTGTCCCGTCCGGGCGACGGGTTGCTCCTCTTCCGGGACGAGAGCGACTGCCCGGCCTTCCTGAAGATCCTCCAGGGAGTGCAGAAGAGACTGCCCTCGGTCGAGTTGTGTGCATTCTGCGCTCTCCCTGACTGCTTCGCCGCGCTTGTGTTCGACGGCTCGGGAGAGCTCGGCTCGTTCATGCGTCTGCTCCTCGGCAGGTATTCCCGCCACAGGAGCGACATCTACGGCACCGGAAGGCGTCTCTACGGGGGAAGGCGCTTCTCCAGCCTGCGGATCCGGGACACGGACGAGGATCTGGCAGCCACGCTCGCCCACATCTCGCGGCTTCCCTCCGAGGGCGGCCTGGTGCTCTTCCCCGAGCTCTGGCGAGGGTCGAGCTGCAGCTCGTATCTGGGAGGGCCGGTCGCCCCGGTTCTCACCGGATTCCACCGGATCGCCTCCATTCTCGGACCCGATCCGGTATCCCGCTTCAGGCTCCTCCTCGACTCCCCTGCGGCCCTGCCGGAGAGGCTCGCCGCGCCTGTCTCCGAAGCCGCCCCAGCCGAGCCCAGGATGCTGCCTGCCGATCCCGCGGGGATTCTGGCAAGGGAGCTTTCCCTGCGCCGCGGGGACCTGGTCAGGCCCCGTGGACTCGAGATGAAGAGGATCCGCCACAAGGCATTCGAGATCTGCAGATCCAGATGGGGCATGAGCTTCGCCGAGATCGCCAGGGCGTTCGGGGTCACCCCTGCCGCTGTGGTCCAGGCGCTTTCCACGGGTGAGAAGCGCAGGAGGCCGCAGCGGCGCGGCGCCGCCCGGCAGCGGGTCCGGTCATCAGGCGCGGCTTCCGGGGGTGAGCTCCCTCTGCAGGAGGACGCCGGCCGCAACTCCGGCTGACCCCGGCCCGCGGCCCGGCCTCCATTTCCTATAATCCGGCACCGGAGAGATCGATACGGAACAACACGGAGGTTATGGCATGAGACGGAACATCCTGGTGATGCCGGGCGACGGGATCGGCGTCGCCGTGATGAAGGAGGCTCTGAAGGTCCTCGACGCGTCAGGATTCGAGGCCGACTACATCCATGGCGATATCGGATGGGAATTCTGGAAGTCGGAGGGCAACGCCCTTCCGGACAGGACGATAAAGCTCCTCGAGGAGCACGGGGTAGCGCTCTTCGGAGCCATCACGTCCAAGCCCAAGACGGCCGCCGACGCCGAGCTCGACCCGTCCCTCAGGGGCAGGGGGCTCACCTACTACAGCCCGATCGTCACCATGCGCCAGCACTTCGACCTCGACATCTGCAAGCGCCCCTGCCGCTCATTCTCGGGCAACCCGCTCAACTTCGTCCGCAGGACCCCCGCAGGCTTCGAGGAGCCCCTCATCGACACCATGATCTTCAGGCAGAACACCGAGGGGCTGTATGGCGGCGTCGAATGGACCAATCCTCCGGACCAGGTATACGAAGCGCTGATGACCCACCCCAGGTTCAGGACCAACTTCGGCTGGTGCCCGAAGCCCGAGCTGGCCGTCTCCACCAGGATATTCACGAAGAAGTACGTGACCAGGATAGTGCGCGAGGCCTTCGAGTACGCAAGGCTCAACGACATCCCGGTGCTCTACGTCTGCGAGAAGCCCAACGTGATACGGGAGACCTCGGGCATGATGCTCAAGGTCGCGCAGGACATGGCGAAGGAGGAGTACCCCGGCATCAGGGTCTCCGACGTGAACATCGACGCGATGATGATGTGGCTCACGAAGAACCCCGAGGAGTACAGGGTCATCGTGTCCGGCAACATGTTCGGCGACATCGT
>DIAQ01000080.1:45795-48941 GCA_002414865.1 candidate division Hyd24-12 bacterium UBA5074
CCGATCGCGATGATTCTCGCGGCCTGCATGATGCTCGACCACATCGGAGACGGCGAACGCGCCGCCAGGATCCGCAACGCGGTGAAGCTCGTGGTGGCCGAGGGCAAGGTGCGCTCGTACGACATGATGAAGCTCAAGGGCTCGCCCGAGGTCGTCCAGCAGGGCGCCGCGAGCACGGCCCGCATGGGCGACGAAGTGGCGGCGGCCCTGGCCAGGGTGTAGGCAGGGCGGAGAGGACGGGGCCCGGGGCGCCTGCCCCGGGCCCTTTTCCATGTGCGCCTTCAGTCCAGGAGGCCGGTGACAACCTCTATCGCCTCGTCGAGCTGCCTGTCCCTCCCCGCGCCGAAGTCGTCGGGCATCTCGATGACGAATACGTCGGGAGTCACTCCGCAGTTCTCGAGGTTGATGCCCTCCAGCGTGTACCACCCCTCCGACGGCACTCTGAACCCGGTGCCGTCCACGAGGTCGAGGTCGTTGGTGCCGATGACCGCGCCAAAGGTGGTATTGCCGATCACGGGGCCTATGCCCAGCGCCTTCCAGCCTGCGGGGAAGATCTCCGCATCGGAATAGCACCTCTCGTTTATCAGGAGCACGACGGGCTTCTGCCAGACGCCGAGGGGCTGGAGCGTCGAGAGCCCGCTCCGCTGCCTCGACTGGAGGTACCCGGGCCGGGAGAGCTGCCTGAGGATCTGGTCGTGCGTGCTTCCGCCGCCGTTGTCCCGGATGTCGATTATCATGCCGTCGCGCTCGAGGCCTTCGGCGAAGAGGTCGCGGAGGAAGCCCTCCACGCTCTCCGAGTTCATGCCCGGGATGTGCAGATAGCCGACCCTGTCTCCCGTGCGCCCCGAGACGATCCGCCTGTTCCTGTCGATCCAGGCGTCGTACGAGAGCGACGAGAGCTCCCACGCGGAGATGGGGGTGATGGTCACTTCCGATACCTCGCCCCCGCGCCTCACCTCGAGCACGGTCTCCCTTCCGACCCTGCCTTCGAGCGGCCTGAAGAAGTCGTCCCGGGGGCCCACCGGGGTCCCCTCCACGGACAGGATGACATCCCCGGGCTGAAGGACGGAACCGGGCAGATCGGCCGGAGACCAGGGGATGACGCTGTCGACGCGGATTCCCTCGCCCTGCCAGGAACCGTCGGGGATGATCCCCAGCTCTCCCGTCCCCGCGCCGCTGGTCCACCTCCAGGGTCCGTAGATGCCGAGGTGGGATGCCGACAGCTCTCCCAGCATGCGACTTACGACGTCGTTGAAGTCATCGTTCAGGATGCAGGCGGCCGCCCTCTCGCGGTACTGCCCGCGCACCCCCTCCCAGTCGACTCCGTGCATCGCGGGATCGTAGAAGTTGTCCCTGAGCAGCCTCCAGCACTCGTCGAACTTCTGCCTCTGTCTGCCCGGGATGGTCCAGTCGGACATGCACATCCAGATGAGTGTCCGGTCCTGTCCTCCCGAGACGAGGCAGCTCCTGAGGACGCCGCCCATGCCGAGGTAGTACACGGTGCCCCCGGCCGTGATACTGATGTCCATGGGCGCCTCGCCATCGAACGTCAGCCTCCTGAGGTCGTCACCCGTCCAGTCCACCGCCCACAGGTCCGAGCCCCCGCTCTCGTCGTATGCCCTGAAGGCGACTGTCCTCCCGTCGGGCGATGCGCCGAAGAAGTCGTAGTAGCCTTCGACGGTGCAGAGGGTCTCCGTGCGCCTGGGCAGGCCGTCGAAATCGATGACGACCTCGCTCAGCGGATCGTCGATCAGTTCCTCCCGGTGCTCCCTGTCGGCTCCGAAGTCCTCCCTCGTGAGCCAGGTCTGGCGGATGGAGTAGTCCCCCTCCTCGGTCCTGCTGGCGTAGATCAGGCGCCGCCCGTCGGAGGGCCAGAACGGCTGGAAGTCGTCGTTGGGATGCCTGCTGACGTTCGTGGGGCTTCCGCCCGCGGCTGATACGATGAAAACGTCCTCGCAGTTGGCCAGATCGGGGACGCTGAAGGCCAGCCAGCGCGAGTCGGGCGACCAGCTGGAGTGGATGATCCCGGCGGTTTCGCAGATCAGCCGGTCGGTTCTCGACGCGGCATCGACTACGTGGAGCCGCTGATCCTCGTCGAGGTAGCAGATCGACGAACCGTCGGGGGACCAGTGCGGATCGGACGCCACGCTGGAAGGCAGGTCGATCCTGGACGCGCGCGGGAAGCCGAAGACCGTGAAGCCCGAATCGGCGTCGGCGGGACCTGCGATGAAGAGCGCCACCGAGCCGCCCTCCTCGCAGTCGAATGCGAGGTACCGCCCGTCGGGACTCCACTCCGGAGCGCCCTCGCGCCCTTCGCTCCGGGTGAGCCTCCTGACATCCTCGATGGACCCGTCGGAGAGCTTCCCGCAGAAGAGCTCGCCGTCGCCGGCGATGGCGATCTGGCCTGTGTCCGAGAGGAGGGAGTAGCTGTCCGTGAAGGCGCCTGCGAGCTCGCTCACCTCGAGGGGCACCGGCAGGTCGACCGCGGGGATCAGATCGACGCGCTCGACGGCCCAGTCGGAGGTGTCGAGCCTCCAGAGCTCGCCGGCATACTCGAAGGCCACGAGGCTGCCCGAGCGTGACACCGAGGGGAATGTGACATCCCCGGGCAGGGATGTGACCCGGGACACCGAGCCATCCGCGCCGAGGAGGTGGAAGTTGGCAGAGCCGGAGGCGTCCTCCCTTACGAACAGGACCCCTCCCGGGACGCACAGGGGCCAGCGCTCGTCCTGGGGCGTGCACTGGAGCAGCGTCCATGATCCTCCGGAGACCTCCCAGATGTCGCGCGAGGCCGAACCGCTGTAGTGCCGGCGCCACCAGGGCGTGAAGCCTCTCTCCACGAGCAGGTCGTCGCCCTGTCCGGAGAGGCTTTCCACCGCCGCGCCGAGGCGCAGCACGGGCGTGCCCCCGGAAACGGCCACGGAGTAGACCCATTCCGGCGAGGCGAAGAGGGAGGCCTTGAAGTAGACGCTGTCGCCGGCGGGCGACCAGCCGAGAACCGCGTCGAAGGAACTGCTGCTTGTGAGCCTGAGCGCCTCTCCGCCGGAGGAGGGCATCGAGTAGACATCGCCACCGCCTGTGCGGTCCGAGGTGAACGCGATCCTGGTCCCGTCGGGCGACCAGGACGGCCTGCTCTCGTATGAGTC
>DIAQ01000093.1:0-702 GCA_002414865.1 candidate division Hyd24-12 bacterium UBA5074
GGTCGGGCCGCAGGATCGGTGAGGTCTACGGCATGCCGGACGACTTCTACCCGCAGGATGCGGTTCCCCTCTCCCGCGACAGGATAGCTGTTCCGGGATTTCTCCAGTCGGACCTGCAGCCCCTGGTGCTGACCCTTGGAGTCGACGGAACGCTGCAGGGGGGCGACTACCCGTTCGAAAGCGACGGACCCGTCATCAACTCTGCCGCGGCCGGCGAGGATGGCATCCTTCTTCTCTGCGGGGCAAGGGGCATGCAGCCTTGGGCGGGCGCCGTCGACAGCTCCGGGGAAGTGATCTGGCAGAGATTCTGGGAGGATTGCTCCGGGGATCTCTACTCGGTCGCGGCGCTGCCCGGAGGGGGTGCAGCCGTCTGCGGCTCCTCGTCGCTCGATGGTCGTGACAACCTCGCGTTCCTGGCCGTTCTGGACGCCGGGGGGCGCGTGGTCAGCCAGCGATTCTACGATGGAGGCGACTACTCGCGTTTCGAGGCGGTGGAGGCCATCCCGGGAGGCGGCTTCCTCCTGGCCGGCACGGCCACGCGCATGGACGAAGGGCCTTCGGACGAGCTTGCGTGGTTCGCGAGGACGGACGCCTCGGGAGATATCGGCGGAGTCGCGAGCGAAGGCGGGCTTGTCATCCCGGCCATGGAGTTCCAGCCGTTCATCAGACCGTCGCCATGCTGGGTCGCGGCCTGCGGCGTCT
>DIAQ01000093.1:1080-3129 GCA_002414865.1 candidate division Hyd24-12 bacterium UBA5074
TGGCTGAGCTTCCTCTTCGCCCCGGACATGGAGGATTCCTCGTGGGCGGTCACCGCCGGCGCCCTGGCGGCTGCCTGCCCGGACGCCTACCTCGTGTGGCTGGGGACTTCCGGGGAGGATCGGCGGACTCTGCCGCTCCTGCCCTCCCAGCACCCCTGAGAGCCGCGCGGGATACGGTGCGGGAGAGCTGAGATGACTGCGGCTGCAATCGCGATCTTCGCGCTGACCTATGCCCTCATCGCGGCGAGGGAGCTCAAGACGCTGCCCATCGGGAGGCCCGCCGGAGCCCTTCTCGGAGCCGTGCTGATGGTGGCGGTCGGAGTCCTCTCACCGGCCGAATCTTTCGCCGCCATCAATGCCGGAACGATCGTGCTGCTGTTCGGGATGATGCTTCTGACCGCCTATGTCGAGGATGCGGGGTTCTTCGAGGTGGTCTCCTCCATCGTGATGCGGATCTGCAGGAGCGGCTGGGGGCTGCTGGTCGCCACCTCGGTGATGGCTGCCGTGCTGTCGGCCTTCCTGGTCAACGACACGGTCTGCCTCTTCCTGACCCCTCTGGTGCTCATGGTCGCTTCGCGCGCAGATCTGCCGCCGGGGCCTTTCCTGATCGGCCTGGCGACATCGGCCAACATCGGCAGCGCGGCCACCCTGGTGGGCAATCCGCAGAACATGATCATCGGATACATGAGCGGTTACAGCTTCGCAGACTTCGCCATGCGGGCCGCTCCCGCCGTGCTCCTCGCGCTCGGGGCGAATCTCCTGCTGCTGCGGATCTACTACGGGAGGAAGCTGGCAAGGGGGCGCCTGCTGCGCCCCGCGGTCAGGAAGCCCCTGCGGAGGCGATATCTGGCACTGACGACGCTCGTCATGGCAGGGGTTGCGATCGCGTTCTTCGCGGGCTTCGACATGGGGTATGCGACTCTTGCGGGCGTGCTCGTCCTGATGGTGGCCGAGAGGAGGAACCCCTCGGACATCTTCGCGAGGGTCGACTGGACTCTCCTCGTCTTCTTCGCCTCTCTCTTCGTGGTGGTGGCCGGGGTGGACAGGACGGGGCTGGTGGAGAGGGCGTGGCTGTCGGCCGAGCCATTCTTCGGTTTCGGCAGCGTGGGAGGGCTGGCCTCCTTCACCGCGTTCGTCACCGCGGGCTCCAACCTGGTGTCGAACGTCCCGATGACCCTCCTGACGGGCCCTTATCTCGGCGCGCTGGGATCGGAGAGGCTCGGCTGGGTTCTGCTCTCGTACGTGGCGACCATCGCCGGCAATCTCACACTGGTAGGCTCCGTCGCCAACATCATCGTCGCCGAGAGGGCGGCCTCGCAGTACAGGCTGGGCTACATGGAGTACCTGAAGTTCGGGGTCGTCTCGACAATCGTCAGCCTGGCGGTAGGCGTGCCCGCGATCGTCCTCACCTGCGGATGGAGCGCCTGAGGGAATCCGGTGCCTGCCGGGGCTCCGGCTGTCAGGTGGCGACTGCGTCCCCGCCCCGCGACTCCAGGTGCGTGAACACGACGGCTCCGGGAAGGGCTGCCGCAAGATCGGCTTCCACGAGGTCGAGGGCGTCGTGCCCCCTCCGAACGGTCCAGTCGCCGGGCACGAGGGCATGAAGCGAGATGTACCTTGTTCTCCCCGAGAGCCGCGTCATGACGTCGTGGAATTCGATGCCGTTCCTCCGGTGCCCGTCGAGTATGCCTTCCACGATCTGCAGCTCGGGCCTGGGCAGGGCCGCATCCATCAGCCCGGAGGCGGATTCCCGGACTATCCTGATCCCGGTGAAGACTATGTTGCAGGCCACGGCCAGGGCCACGATGGGATCGAGGAGGCGCCAGCCGGTCAGGGCGACCGCGGCGACCCCCGCCAGGACTCCCGCCGATGTCCAGACATCCGTGAGCAGATGCTGCGAATCGGCCTGCAGAGTGATGGAGCCGTAGCGCCTGCCCGCCCTGCCTATGACAATGGCCACCCCGAGGTTCACCAGCGAGGCTAGCACGGAGAATCCGAGGCCGAGACCCACCTGCTGGAGTCCTGCCGGGGATGCAAGCCTTCCGACGG
>DIAQ01000071.1:0-1431 GCA_002414865.1 candidate division Hyd24-12 bacterium UBA5074
TCGAGGACGGGATCGGAACCGGGCGGGACCGGTATGTACACTGTCAGGGACGGCCTGATGAAGTCGCCCTGCAGGCACGATACGGAGAAGCCCTGCATGCGCAGGTAGTCATGGCCCGAGACGGATTCGACGAAGGGCGCGGGCGCGTTGAAAACGGCGCTGAAGCCGGACTCGGTCGATATGGGCGATTCGAGCGCCTCCCGGACGGGCAGGGGCACCGCCAGGAGAAGGCTCAGCAACAGCGGCGTCAAGCTTTCCCCCTTCGACTTTCGGAAACTAGCGACGGCGGTTGGACGGGACAAGGCCCCGGGGCATTCGAGGCAATCGATTCCTTCGATGCAATATTAGGCCGGAGGAGTTCCGAAATATGCATTCGCTTTCCTGGCAGCTGGCATGGAGATACCTCAGGAGGCACCCCGAGAGGCGCACACTCGCCTTTGCGGGAGTGGTGAGCATTGCCGGAGTCGCGCTCGGAGTGGCCGCCCTCCTCATCGTCATGAGCGTCCTGGAGGGCCTCGAAGGCTTCATCGGCGACTCGGTCAAGGCCGTGGACGCCGAGCTCGTGGTGCTCCCGGTCGAAGGACCCTCCTTCGACCTCCCGGACTCTGTACTCGAGAGCATCCGGGCGGTTCCAGGGATCGTGTCCGTCTCGCCGTACATCGAGGGCGAGGCGGTCGTCAGGCTCCCCTCCCGCGGAACGGACAGCGGCTGCAGGGTGAGGGGGGTCATACCCGAGCTCGAGTTCGGGACCTCCGGCATCGAATCCCTGATGGTGTACGGGAGCCCCGTGCTCTTCGGCCCGGACAGCTTCCCCTGCACCGTGATGGGGCTCTACCTCGCCGAGGAGTTCGCTCATCCGCTCGGTGACACCCTCGTCTTCTTCCCGCCGCGGTGTTTCTTCAGCTCGCGCGGCTTCTCGGTCGAGAGAGCCGTGCTGGCCGGTGCGGTGGAGACCGGCCTTCCTGTAAACGACAGGGCGATAGCCTACGTTCCCCTGGAGGTGGCGCGCCGGATGTACGGCCCTCCGGAAGGCTGGTCCGGGATAGGTCTCAGGATCGCCGAAGGCGCCCGACAGGACGCTCTGGCCGGGAGGGTCGCCGCTCTGCTGCCGCCCGGTGCAAGGGTCCTGACGTGGCAGGAGAGGAACCCTTCGCTCACCGCATCCATGGAGCTGGAGAAGCTGGGCTCCTTCGCGGCGATACTCCTGATCACGCTGGTGGCCACCTTCAACATCGTCGGGACGATCGCCAGGAGCGTCGTGGAGCGTCGCAGGGACATCTCCATACTGAAGGCCATGGGCGCCACACGGTCCCTCGTGATGAGCGTCTTCCTCTGGGAGAGCGTCTTCGTGGGGCTGTCCGGCGTCGCGCTCGGGCTGGCGCTCGGGCTGGGCGGCTGCTGGCTCCTGGGCTCGACCGGCCTGGTGACTCT
>DIAQ01000071.1:1783-6702 GCA_002414865.1 candidate division Hyd24-12 bacterium UBA5074
TGTCGGGCGCCTTCCCGGCCCGCAAGGCTGCGTCGCTCGATCCCGTGAAGGGTCTCAGGGGATGACGGTGGAGCTCCTGCTCCTGTTCTGCTTCTCGCCCGCGGACTCCTGCAACAGGCTGGTCTCGGTCGAGGAAATCCCTCGTCAGGCGCTTCTCTATGCCGAGCTCGCCGCCAGGGACGGAGGGGACGGCCCCCTTCTCTACGGCAGGATGCTCGAGCTCGCGGGCAGGTTCGAGGAGGCGTCCGCAGTCTACGGGATCGCGCTGGGCACCGCCGACGATCCCCTGACGGAGGAGTGGCTCATCGACCGCATGCGAGGATCCCTGCCCCTCGACACCATCCTCGTGCTGGAGGCCTCGGTCACGAATCCGGGGAGCGTTCCTGCGCGTTCCCTCCTCCTCGTGATGCCCGAGCCCGTCTCGCACCCGCCGTACCAGGAGGTGGAGCTGCTGGGCGGAGCCTTCTCCCCCGACTCCGGGCTGCTAGTGTGCCGGATGGACTCGCTCGGCCCCGGAGAGACGAGGAGGGTGGTCGCGTTCCTGAGGATAGTCCAGCGGCCGTACTCCTTCAGGCCGCTCGCGGGGATTGCGGGGAGCGGCGCTCTCCCGGGTCTGAAGGTCCTGCTCGACGGGTTGGAGGTGCCCACGGAGTTCGCGGGGAGCGGCCCCTGCCTGGACATGTCCCTGGAGGTCCTGCGCAGGTCTGCCGGACTCGGCCTGGAGATGGAGGTCGTGGGCGGCGTGGTCAGGAGGGGGGACAGCCTCGTATTCCACGCCTGGGACGTCGTGGATTGCTTCGACGAGGACCTCCCGGTGGATCCCCTGCTCTGGAAGTCGGATTCCCTCCGCGCCATAGGCCACTGCCCCACCGATGTGATCCCCCTGTGGGACCTGATGGCCACGGGCGGCCATGAGCTGAGCGTCTACTACCCACGGCAGCAGGCGGTCCCCTGCATAAGCCTGAAGGCTGCCTTCGCCGATCCGCCGGGGACCATGCTGCCGTTTTTCGGGCAGGGTTCCCGGGCGGCCGAAGCCCTTCCCCTGGAGGATTCCCGATGAAGAGGATTCTGACTGCGGCCGCCGTGCTCGTCTCCGCGACGGGTTGTCGCGGCGGAGAAACCGTTTCCGCGGAAGAGCTGGCCGGGCGGTACCTCGATGCCGTCGGAGGGGTGGAGAGGCTCGAATCCATCCGGACGGTCCACACCCTGGACAGCCTGGAGATGGCCGGGCTCTCGGGCACGAGCGAGGCATGGTGGCAGAAGGAGCCCTTCATGGGGTGCATCACGGTATCCCTCGGGCCCGTCACGCAGACGATGCTGATCCGGGGGGACAGCGTCTGGTCGGTCGACAGGAACGGCATCCTGATGCCGGGAGACGAGCTGTCCCGGAACCAGGCCGCGCTCGCCGCCTCGACCGTCTTCTACGGGGCATTCAGCGACGAGAGCGTCCTGAGCGCCCTGCCCGACACGGTCATCGAGGGCGGAACAGGCGTCGCGCGGCTCGTCCTGGGCCGGGAGGGCATGGAGCCCGCCACGTTCTATCTCTCGACCGAGACCTGGCTGCCCGTCCTGATGCACACACGGGTCATGGGGATGGACATCTACTCGGCGCCGTCAGGCTGGGAGGAGATCTCCGGGATCCTCTCCCCCTCGGGGACGAACGACCGGATACCGGCTCTCGGACAGGAGTCGGTGAGCTCCAACATCCTGACCGAGTACAACGTCCCGGTTCCCGGGCAGATCTTCTCGATCGACGGCGGGATGCGCGACTGGGTCCTGGCGGACGAGGGCGTCCCTCACCCGTTCTCCCTGGACGGAGAGCACATCTATCTCATGGGTGAGGTCTGCGGCCGCCCGGTCGATATCCTGCTCGACAGCGGGGCCGGTGCCACCGTGATCGACTCGGCCCTCGCGGCGGAGCTCGGTCTGGCGAGCGCGGGCAGCTTCAGCGCCCTGGGCGTCGGCGGCTCCTCCAGCTTCTCCTTCGTGGTCGTCCCCGTCTATGCGGCGGCCGGCGCGACCCTCACGGGCCAGACCGTCGCGGCGATCCCGCTCGACGAGAGGTTCTATCCTGTTACCGGGCACCATATAGGGTTGGTTCTCGGATACGACTTCCTGAGCAGGTTCGTCACGCTTATCGACTACGGCGCGGGAGCGCTGACGCTGTACGACCCCGAGGGCTTCGAGTACGACGGCGGCGGCTCGGTGCTGGAGGCCTCGCGCTCGATGGGCCTCCTGTCCGTCGAGGCGGTGATCGAGGACAGCATAGCGGCGCAGCTGCTCCTGGACACCGGCGCGGGAGGCGCCCTGCACTTCTCCCCGCTCTTCCTGGAGAGGCATCCGTCTCTTCTCGAGGGCAGGACGGTCGACGAGGCGTCTCTCCAGGGCGTAGGCGGAGAGGCCACGACCTCGACGTTCGAGATCGGCTCTCTGACGCTGGGGAGCTACGTGGTCGAGGCGGGAGCATCCTCGGCGGGAGCCGATGCCCCTGTCCTGTCGGCCTTCGATGGCATCATCGGGAACTCGGTGCTGGCGAGGTTCAGGGTGTACCTGGACTACTCCGGGCAGAGGGTGATACTGGAGCCTTCGAGCCTGTTCGGAGCGGAGCCCGTTCCGCAGCCTGCGGAAGCGGCCTCCTAGAAGACCAGCAGGTTCAGCCTGGTGTAGATCTCCCTGTCGAGCTTCTCCCAGCTGGAGACGACCGGGCGGTTGGTGTAGTCGAGCGTGTAGCCGATGCTCAGCGAAAGCCTGTCCCAGAGGTCGAACCCCAGCTCGGCATTGCCGTTGGCGATCACTTCCTCGGGCCTGTCCGGCGGGACGTAGCAGGCTGCCGAGAGCCAGAATGTCGGCAGGAGCGACTCCGGCTTCTCGAGCCACATGCCTAGCGAGAAGAAGGCGGTCCAGTCGTCTGTCTTCTTCTCCCTCAGGTACCACTGGCTTCTGACCAGGCCCACCCCGATCTCCGGCGAGAGCCACATCCAGTCCCGGATCCACTCCTTGTAGCCGAAGGACGTGTATGAGCTTATCTGCCAGGGTCTGACAGTGTCCTGCTGGCGGTCCCACGAGGTGCTCGCCTTCACGTATGCGGCGTCGTCGATGAAGTAGTCGGCGCTCAGGGAGGCCCACGCCGTGTTCTCGAGATTCCTCGGCCCGAGTTTCTCGAAGGAGCCGTGCAGCTCGGCCCTCACCGCGCTCCCCCGGGGTCCGTAGAGCCAGCTGGCGTCGGCACCGCCGCTGTAGGTGCGGTGCTCCCTGTTGCCGTACTCCAGGGAGGCATCGGCCCAGACAGACGCGGAAACGGTGTGGGATTCCTCGATCCAGTACCCGGCGTCGTAGTCGGGATCGGTGATGCTGCGGATCCTCTCCTCGGCGTAGGCGTATCCGGGGGACATCCTGAGGGCTTCGAGGTACGAGTCGAGCGCTCCGGAGGGATTGCCCCTCCTCTCCTCGACCAGGCCCAGGTAGCAGACCGCGAACACGTTCTGCGGATCCAGCTCCAGAGACCTCTGGAGAGCGGTCCTGGCCTCGTCGTAGCGGTCCTGGAAGAGGAGCGCCTCGCCGAGGTAGTTCCAGCCGTCCACCGAGGTGCTGTCCAGGGCCACGCACACCCTGAACTTCTGCTCGGCCGGGGAGTACTCGTCATTCCCGGAAAGGGACAGACCCCAGGCCATCCAGACCTCTCCGTCGTCGGGCGAGGCCTCCGAGGCGCGCAAGTAGCACTCCTGTGCGCCTTCGGAATCGTCGAGGCTCGTGAATAGCGTCGCCAGGTCGAGCAGGTCGGCGGTTGTGGCCGACGGAGACGAGAGGGCGTCGTGAGCCGCCCCGGACGCAGCTTCCAGGTGTCCGGTGTAGAAATAGCTCCAGCCCAGGCTGACGAGCGGGGCGCTCGAGATCGAGTAGGCCCGCTCGAGCAGGATCCTGGACTTCCCCTCGCTGCCCGACGCCAGCCAGAGGCGCGAGAGCTCGGCATAGGCCGAGGCCGAATCGCCGCTCAGCACTCCGTACCTCAGCAGCAGCGGTTCCGCCTCCTCCACCCGGCCCAGGATGCCCAGCAGCCTCCCGAGCCTCAGCGTCCCGAACGAATAGGTGCTGTCGATCTCGACCGCCCCTGCATAGCAGATGACCGCGCTGTCAGGGTCTCCCCCCTGCTCGAGGAGCATCCCCAGCTCGCCGAGCATCCAGGGGGAGGCATCCAGCCCGAGACGGCGCAGAGCAGCCCATGCGCGCCTGTACCATCCGATCGCCTCGTCCACCCTGCCGGCACCCTCGTAGATGAGCCCCCGCTGCTCCCAGCCCCAGGCATAGCTGGAGTCGGTCAGTATGCCCGACTCGTAGGCCGCGGCGGCCCCGTCGGAGTCCCCCGCCTGCGAGAGCACGTAACCCAGCTCGCCCCATGTCCAGGTGTCGGCCGGGTCCAGATCCAGGGCGCTGCGGTACATGGATGCCGCCGCCTCGAGATCCCCCTGCTCCTCCTCGAAGAGGCCGTAGTCGACCCAGATCTCCGGCATGGCCGGATCGAGCTCCGCAGCTGTCTCGAACCACGCCCCGGCCTCCCGGGAGTTGCCCTCGGACTGCTCCAGCAGAGCAAGCCTAAGGGCCGCCCAGGCGTATCCGGGATCGACCTGCAGCCCCCTCTGGTACCAGACCCTTGCCGAATCGATCGCGGACACCGACTCCAGGGCATATCCCAGCTCGCCGTAGGACCAGTGGTAGCCGGGATCGAGCTCGACCATCCCGCGGTAGATCTTCACGGCCTCGCCCCATCTGCCCAGCCCCTCCAGCAGGAGTCCGTAGTCCTGCAGCGTGGCAAAGTCGGTCGAGTCGGCCTCGAGGGCATGCTGGTAGCAGACGGCGGCCGAATCCTGGAGGCCCAGGCCGGCCAGCAGCCCCGCCATCTCGGCGAACACCGGAGCCGAGGC
>DIAQ01000071.1:7032-8118 GCA_002414865.1 candidate division Hyd24-12 bacterium UBA5074
GTCCTGCTGAATCCGAGCACGGCGGGAGCATAGAGCGGATCGGCATCCATGGAGCGCGCGTAGTCGGCCCGCGCCAGCGCGAGCTCGCCGGTTCCCTCCAGGGCAAGCGCCAGGCCCTCCCACCCGGGAGCGCACAGGCTGTCGATGCCGATCGAGCGCGTGAAAGCCTCGACTGCGCCGACCGGGTCGAGATCCACCTTCCCGGTCCCGAGGGCGACCCAGGCCAGGGCGCTCGCCCCGCCTGCCTCGAAGGCTTTCTCGGCGAGTTCGAGCGAGACCTCCGGCGTCAGCTCGCCGGATCTCCATCCGGTGATGGCAGCCGCTGCGAGGAAGGCGGCGTCGGAGGAATCGGCCGCCAGCCCCTGCGAGGCGATCTCCCATGCGAGGGGCCAGTCGGCGATCCTGCATGCTCCGTACCAGTCGGAAGGAGCCGTTGCCAGGGAGGCTATCAGGGAGGCCAGCAGGATCACCTCACACCCCCGCGTTCAGGAGGACCGCGGAAACCGTCCCCGCGGCCATGCAGTAGATGCCGAAAACCCAGAGCCGACCCCGGCCCAGCACGTCCAGGAGGAGCTTCAGGGACAGGATGCCGACGCACGCAGAAACGGCGAATCCGAGCAGGAGCACCGGCAGCCCCCCCGTGAAGGAGCCCGCGCCCTCCATGGCCTCGTGCAGGCCCGCTCCGGCGACGGCGGGGATGAACATCAGGAAGGAGAACCTCGCAGCTCCCGCGGGGGACACTCCGCATGCGAGCAGGGCAGAGATGGTGGAGCCTGCGCGCGAGATCCCGGGGAGGACGGCCAGCGCCTGAGCGAGGCCTGCGACAGCCGCGCGGACCGGCCCGATCTCCCTGCCGGCTCCCTGCCGGGTCCTGCCCGCGAGGAGGAGGATGATGCCGTTGGCGCAGAGCAGGACTGCCACCAGCATCGGGGAGTCGAAGACCTCCTCGACCTTGTCGCCGAGCAGGAACCCGACGAGGGCCGCCGGCACGGACGCGAGCAGGATCAGGAGGAGCGTGCGGACGGGCTGCCTCCGCCCGAGGAGGACTCCTGCGGCGAGCCCGGACACCTCCTTCCAGAAGACCGC
>DIAQ01000051.1:0-1599 GCA_002414865.1 candidate division Hyd24-12 bacterium UBA5074
AGGGTTTCGATCGCCGGCAGGTTCGCCTCGGGAATCTCGACCTCCACCTCCTGCGGGGCCTTCTCGACCACCAGCAGGACCACAAAGCCCGCCGCTGCGAGGAGCGCAAGTAGCAATGCGGCTGCGGCCGATGCGTTCAAGGGTCCACCCTCCTGCGATTCCCGTGTTGCCGGTGCTGGATACGCTTCAATTCTCAGGCTATCTTCCCCCCGGGTCAACATCCACCCGCCTGCGGAGGTTCGAATGCGCTTCGCCCTTGTCGTCTTCGCGGCCTTCGCAGCCTCCCCGGAGGCGGTCGGAATGCCTTTCGCCGTCCCTTCGACAGGCGCGGGGCTCACCGGAACCCCTTCTGCGATGACGACGGACTTCCTCCCCCGGGGGGCGTTCGCGGTCGGAGCTTCGCTTGGGGCCTGGTGGCCGGAGGGCCGTGAAGAACCCACGATCGTCACCACGGTTGCAGGCGCGGCGGGCATCTCGGACCGGTTCGAGCTGGGCGCGGCCGTACCCGTCTACCCATCCGACGGCGCCTGGGAGCGCGACCATCTTCCCGGCGACCTGTCGATCGCCGGAAGGTACCTTTACGAGGAGGCGAGGGGCGGCACGGGCCTGGCCTTCACCTGCGGGCTGAGGCTTCCGACGGGCTCGGTGCCGAGGGACAGAGGGTCGGCCCTCTCGGCAGGAATCTGCACGAGCACGACATACAGGCTGTTCCGGCTGAGCCTCTCCGCCTCCTACGGGCTCGCGGGGGGAGAGGAGCCGTTCGAGGACGGCGTGGATGACGAGGGGGCTTTCTCCTGCACAGGCACGAGCTTCATGACACCCGATCTGCAGATCTGCGCCGGCGCGGCCGGGAACACATCCGGTCGCCTGGCTGCCGTGACCGATGCTCTCTACTCGCCGCTCGAAGGCTTCTTCACATGGTTTTCAGCCTCTGGCGCCCTCCAGGGCGATGAGGGATTCATCCTGTCGGCAGGGGTGTCAGCGCTCCTGTAGCAGGCTCGTTCAGGTGTACGGGGAGATCTTCCTCAGCCGTGCTATGACCTTCGGGAGCTCCTCCAGAACGTAGAGGATCTCGGCCTCCGTGTTGAACCTGCCCAGGCTGAAGCGGATGGCGCTGTTGGCGCAGACGCGGTCCACGTTCATGGCCATCAGGACATGGCTCGGGTCCTTGCTGCCCGTGCTGCACGCGGAACCCGAGGACACGCTGATGCCTTGAAGGTCGATCAGGGTGAGGATGGCTTCGCTCTCGACCCCTCTGAACAGCATCGTCACCGTGTTCGGAAGCCTCGGCGCCCCCGCGGCTACGATCTCTGCGCCGGGGCAGGTCTCCAGGATGCCCTTCTCGAGCATGACCCTGAGGGCGATGAGCCTGCGGCTCTCCCCGGACATCCCTTCCAGCGCGAGCTCGGCAGCCCTTCCCAATCCGGCGATTCCCGGGACGTTGTAGGTGCCGGACCTGCGGCCCTTTTCCTGGTGCCCGCCGACGATGAGAGGAGGGAGCGCTAGTCCAGAGCGTATGAACATGGCTCCGACCCCCTTGGGGCCGTGGAGCTTGTGGGCCGAGAGGCTCAGGAGGTCGATGCCGTCGCGATCGACCGC
>DIAQ01000051.1:1928-2820 GCA_002414865.1 candidate division Hyd24-12 bacterium UBA5074
GCGGCGGACAGCTCGGGCAGGGGCATCAGGACCCCGGTTTCGTTGTTGGCGGCCATGACGGACAGGACCGCGACGCTCGAGTCGAGCAGGCTGGACACCGAGTCCATCCTTATCACCCCGTCGCCGTCCACTTCAGCTATCCTGAGGGGATGCCCCTCCCTCTCCATGACGCGTGCGGTCTCGAGGACTGCCGGGTGCTCCACGGCGGAGGTCACGACGGTCTTCCTGGAGGGATCGAGGAGGACCGAACCCCGGAGAGCCCAGTTGTCGCTCTCGGTGCCTCCGCTCGTGAAGAACACGGTCGATGGGTCGGACGCCCCGATGAGCCTGGCCACGCTTTCCCTGGCCTTCTCCACCGCGGGCATGACCGAGCTGCCGAATGTATGGAAGCTGGAGGGGTTCCCGTAGCTCTCCTCGAGGAACGGCAGCATCGCCTCGAGCACCTCGGGCGCCACGGGCGTCGTTGCGTTGTTGTCCAGATAGGCCTTCATCGGCGCTCCAGGGTGATGTCCACGGCGCGGCCGAGGGTCGTGGACATGGCCAGGGATATCCTCTCCTTCAGGCCCGGGTCCTCCAGTTCGGTGGAAAAGGTCGCGGAGCCCGGCTTCGCCGAGACCAGACGAAGAGAAGAGTCCCCTGTCGCGGCGGAAACGGACGCGGCGGCTTCTCGGACTTCGCCGGTCCGCCTGCGATAATCTCCGATGGCTGCATGAAGGGCTTCATGACCCATCACCGAGCAGTGGTACTTCTCTTCCGGCATGCCGCCGAGGAAATCGGCTATCTGCTTGTTCTTGATGGCCAGAGCCTCGTCGAGCGTGAGCCCCTTCGCCATCTCGGTCAGGGCGGAGGCAGAGGCGATGGCGCCGGCGCAGCCGAACGTCCTGAACTTGAT
>DIAQ01000030.1 GCA_002414865.1 candidate division Hyd24-12 bacterium UBA5074
CGCGGCCCCCCCCCCCCACCCACCACCCCCCCCCGGACGAGGTTTCTGGCCCCCGCGCCACCATCCCTGCCTGACTGGACAGCCACTGCATCGCTCGCCGCGCATGCTGTCCTGGCGGCGCTTTCAGGCTGGCTCCTCTTCCTCCTGGCGATCAGGGGGGGCTGGATCAGGCAATAGAACCAGAGCCGGATCCTTCCGGCAGGGAGGGGCGCAATCCGCCGCAGGAACGGCCCCCGAGAAGAATGGGAGGAGACGCCTGTGCTGCAACGGCTGGAGGAGATGATACGGAGCTTCCCCGCCGATTTCGTCGACATCAGGTACGAGATAGAGAAGGACACCTCCATCGCATACAGCGGCCATGACATCAAGGGGGTGACCGCGTCCACGACGGACGGCTACGTGGTGAGGGTGCTCGAGGGAGGCGGCTTTGCCACGGCGACAGCCACCAGGCCCCAGGATGTGCCCAGAGCACTGGCCATTGCGCTCGACGGTGCGAAGACCATGGTGCTCGCGAAGGGGAAGACGGTTCGATTCGCCTCTGCGCCGGTCGTGAATGACCGGATAGGGCTCGCGCTGAAGGGCGACCCGAGAGGCGTGCCGCTCTCGGACAAGATCGCGGCCTCCAGGAAGTACAACGAGATCCTGCTGGCGCATCCCGGCATCACCACCACCAGCCTCGGCTACTCCGAGGTCTACAGGAACAAGTTCTACGTCAACTCCGAAGGCTCCGCGCTCAACGAGGAGCTGCTGACGGTAGCCATCTCCGGCGAAGCAGTAGCCGTCCGGGGCAACCTCTATCAGAACATCCGGCTGTCCATAGGAGGCGCCGACGGCTGGCACACTCTGGAGGGGCGGGAGGCCCTGTTCGAGGAGAGAGCGGGAATCTGCACCGGGCTGCTCGATGCCGAACCCGTAAAGGGCGGGACCTGGAACGTGATCCTCAGCCCCAACCTGGCCGGAGTCTTCACGCACGAGGCATTCGGGCACTTCTCGGAGGCGGACATCATCGAGGACAACCCGGGCATGAGGACGAAGATGGAGCTGGGAGCCGAGCTCGGCAGCCCTGTCCTGAACATCGTGGCCGACTCGACGCTGCCCGGACAGCTCGGGTTCTACCGCTACGACGACGAGGGCGTGCAGGTGCGGAAGGTTCAGCTCATGAAGGAGGGCGTCCTGTCGGGCCGTCTCCATTCCAGAGCCACCGCGGCGGCCTTCGAGGAACCGCTGTCGGGCCATGCGGTCGCCGAGGACAACAGGTACGAGCCGATCGTCAGGATGGGCACCATCTTCGTCGAGCCCGGCAGCGAGAGCTTCGAGGATCTCCTCCGCAGGCTCGGGAACGGCCTCTACCTGGTCGACGGCAAGGGCGGGCAGACCAGCGGTGAGAATTTCACGTTCGGCGCCCAGTACGGATACCTGGTCGAGAACGGGTCCCTCGGTCCCATGATCCGCGACATCAACATCATGGGCAACCTCTTCACCACGCTGCGGAACATCATGGCGGTATCCGATGCGTTCAGCCTCTCGGAGCGCGGTGGCTGCGGGAAGGGCCAGACGAACATCAAGTCCTGCCTCGGCGGTCCGCATGTCCTGATCAACGACATGGTGGTGGGAGGTATCTGATGGAAAAACTGCTTCAGACCGCCATGGAGAAGGCCGGAGCTGCAGAGGTCTTCTTCAACTCCGGAGAGAGCACCGGCATCGCAATGCGCAACGGCAGGGTGACCGAGGTCTCCTCCTCCCTGCGCTCCGGCTATGCGCTGCGCATCCTCAGCGGAGGACGCATGGGCGTGGCCTACACGCGCAACCTCCTCGACAGGGAGGAGCTGGTCCGCAACGCCCTGGCCTCGCTGGAAGGCGATGTGGCAGCGGGTTACTCCTTCCCTGCCATGGCTTTTCATCCGATCACGGACACCTATCGACCCTCGGTCGAGAAGCTGGGATTCAAGGATCTGCACGACTCCTGCCTCGAAATCCTGGGCTTCTTCGAGGGTCGGACCGCCGCGCAGGTGGATGTCTCCTGCTGGAGCGGGACCGGCGATACACGTATCCTCAACTCGAGCGGTCTCGACGCCCGTCACAGGTACTCCATGTTCGGAGGAGGGGCGAACATCCTCTTCCCGAACACCGAAACCTCGATCAGCGACTGGTTCGTGTTCAGCGAACGCTCTCCCTTCCCCCGGGAGAAGCTGGAGAGGATGCTCGAGCTGCACGGCATGGGTCTCCCCGAGGTGGAGGTCGGAGCCGGCAGGATGAAAGTCCTCTTCCTCCCATTCGCCATGCACACCATCTCCTGGAGGCTCTCCGCGGCTGCGAGCGGCGCGTCCTTCGCCAGGAAGGCCAGTCCGCTCCTGGAGAAGCTAGGCGAGAAGGTGGCTTCCGATGGTTTCACCTGGTACGACGATCCCCTGGACCGTGCCGCCGTGGGCGGCTGCTGCCCGTTCGACGACGAAGGGGTTCCCACCCGGAAGACGGCGATCATAGAGAACGGCGTGTTCCGGACTGTTTTCAACAACCTCGACTACGCCTCGAAGCTGGACTCCGAGCCCACCGGCCATGGCTACAGGAGCTCGAGCATGTGGGGCGGAGACCCTGTCACGACGTTGCCATCCCCGGGGCTGTCCGCTCCAGGGTTCGAGCCGGGCTCGACCAGCTTCGAGGACATGATCGCGGGCATCGACCGCGGGGTGATCCTATTCGGTGTCCTCGGAGCCCATTCCGGCAACATCCTGAACGGTGACTTCTCGGTTGGCATGAATCCCGGACTGCTCGTGGAGAACGGTGTCATCCGCGGCAGGGTGCGCGACGGCATGGTTTCGGGAAATATCTGGGACGCGCTGCAGAGGGTCGTGGCCGTGGAGAACCAGGTGCACAACCCTCTGGGCGGCGCCTCCCGCTACCCCGCAATCCTCCTCGATGGCGTGAGCGTGGCGGCGAAGGGATGACCAGGCGCGTCATTTTGACGCAAAGGTTCGCAGGACATCTCTCCGTGCAGGGGTCCCGGGCGTGCAGTACCGTGTCAATACCTTGTACTGCATGTATATGTGGATATCTCACATATCTTCGCCGTGCAGTTCTGTCAGCGCCTTCTTCTGGCATTCCTCTTGCTTCCCTTTCAGGCAGGAGCAACAGGAACATGAAAGGAGGCTCCAGATGGCCAACCTTCCGGACAGGAGAAGGGAACGCTACATCAGCCCGACGGACTGGGCGAACTACACCATGAACCGCATGCTCGAGGACTTCTTCCCAGGCTCGGCCAACGGCTTCGACTGGGCCCCGGCTCTCGATGTGATCGAGACGAAGGATGCCATAGAGGTCAAGGGTGAGCTGCCAGGTCTCAGCCGCGAGGACATCGATGTCCAGGTTGCGAACGGCATCCTCACCATCAAGGGCGAGAAGAAGGAGATCCGCGACGAGAAGGAGAAGCGTTACCACCACCGCGAGATGCGGTACGGCTCCTTCGTGCGCTCGGTCGCCCTCCCGGTCGACGTGAAGGCCGAGGATGCCCGCGCCACCTTCAAGGACGGGGTTCTCACCATCATCCTCCCCAAGGAGGAGAAGGCCGTTCACAAGACGATCGAGATCCAGGGCTGACGGCTTCCGACAGCCACGGTGGGGCGGGCCTGCGGGCCCGCCCTGTCCGTATCAAGGCCCATGGGTCGGGTCGTTCGTATAATCCTGCCGGGAGCCTGGAGGTGGGCATGGGAATTGTCGAGCTTGCCGGTTCCGCGAGAACCGTGAGGCGCTTCCAGGGCGGGCGCCCTGTACCTCAGAGAGTGCTGACCAGCCTGCTGGAGACGGCGAGACTCGCCCCCTGCGGCGCAAACCTCCAGGAACTCCGCTATTCAGTTGTCACGAATGCGCCGCTCAGGGCGGGTGTCTTCGACACTCTCAAATGGGCCGCCTACCTCAGGGACTGGCCGGGGCCGGCCGAAGATGAGAGGCCGTCCGCCTATGTGATCGTCTTCTCCCCCCAGGACGAGAAGCCCTTCACGCGGATCGACGCCGGAATCGCCTCCGGCTACATGACCCTCGCCGCGCGCGAGGCCGGACTCGGCTCGTGCATGCTGCTGAGCTTCGATCGCGAGGCTCTTTTGCGGATCATCCAGCCCCCGCCGGGAATGCACGCGCTCCTCGTTATCGCGCTCGGTTATCCCGCTGAGATGGTCGAGATCGAGGACCTGGCGCCAGGCGGCAGCGTAGAGTATTGGAGGGACGAGAGGGAGATCCACCGGGTGCCCAAGAGGAGGCTGCCCGACATCATCCACGGGGTGGAAGGCGCAGAAGGAAGGGAACAGCATGGAACCTAGCGAGATGCATGCCGATCGAAGGCGCAGGCTGCTCGAAAACCTTCCTCCGGCCACCCTGGCCATCGTCCCTCCGTCCAGTGTAAAGCAGTCGAGCGCGGACGCCTCCCATCGCTACTCGCCGAATCGGAACCTGCTCTACCTCACCGGGATCGCGCAGGAGAACACATGGCTCCTCATGTTCAAGGATGCTGAAGGAGCGCCGGGCGAAGTCCTCTTCATCGAGCCCTTCGATCCCGAGTACGAGAAGTGGTTCGGCCGCCGCCTCACGAAGGAGGAGGCCTCGGCGCTGACGGGAATCGGAGACTGCAGGACCGACGAAGGCTGGCGCGCTGCTGTCGAGAGAGTGGTCTCGAGGCTCTTCCTGAAGGAGATCTTCATCGATTACCCGGTGTCCGGGATCTCCCGCTCCCCCGGGTCCCGTCAGCGGTTCGCCCTGGAGATGCGCGACGCCTTCCCCCACCTTCAGCACGGGAGGTTGTCGGGTCTGATAAATCAGCTCCGCATGGTGAAGGACGATCACGAGATATCCATGCTCCGCAAGGCGATCGATATCACGGGAAGCGCGCTGGCCCGTGCTCTGCCAGGGCTTAGGCCGGGGATGCGTGAATGCGAGTTCGAGGGTGAGCTCGTGCGCACATTCCTCGGAATGGGAGGCGAGGAGGCCTTCCCGACGATCGTCGCGGGAGGGCCCAGGGCAACCTGTCTGCACTACGACGAGAACAGCCAGGTGCTCGAGGAAGGCTGGCTCCTGCTGGCCGACTTCGGAGCCTCGTTCGGCTACTACAGCGCGGATATCACCAGGACCGCCCCCGTCTCCGGACGTTTCACCGCCCGTCAGAAGGATCTGATGGAGATCGTGCTGACAGTCCAGAAGGAGGCGATCCGCCTGCTGAGGCCAGGCAGGACGGTCGGCGCATGGAACACGGAAGTGGCCGCATTCTACGCAGATCTTCTCCTGGAGAAGGGCGAGATAACCGAAAAGCCTGAGCTCGAGAAGCTCTACTACCACAGGACGGGTCATCATCTGGGCCTGGACACCCACGACGAGGCCGTGCTCGACATGCCGCTCGCGCCGGGGATGGTCCTGACAGTCGAGCCGGGCTTCTACAGCGCGAAGGACGGTCTGGGCATCAGGATAGAGGACGATGTGATGGTGGGCGCCGAAGAGAACACGGTGCTCTCCGCGGATGTTCCCCGGACGCCCGAGGCCATCGAGGAGCTGATGCGGGGCGGAGTCTGAGACCCTCCCCGGGGATGACTGACGGCGAACTGATCGAGATTGCGTTCGGAGAGGCACAGCTCGCCGCGGGAGTCGGTGAGGTGCCAGTCGGCGCCGTCCTGCTCCTCCGGGATGGCAGGCTCTTCAGAGGCTCCAACCGGACGGTCTCGACGGGCAATCCAGCCGCCCATGCCGAGTTCCTCGCAATAACCGAAGCCGCTGAAGCCCTCGGTGACTGGAGGCTTGAGGGTTCCATCCTGGCCTGCACGCTGGAGCCGTGCCTCATGTGCGCCGGGCTCTCCATCCTGGCCAGGGTCGATGAGATCATCTACGGGGCGCCCGACTCGCGCTTCGGAGCATTCGGATCCCTCATCGATGCCTCGACGCTGCACGGTCTGAACCACTATCCCCGTGTGCGCGGCCCCCTCGACGCCGGGCGCTGCGGGGGTCTCCTCAGGGAGTTCTTCAAGAGAGTGCGGCGGCCGGGAGAAGCGGCCGAGACGCGTCTGATCTGAAAGGATGGAGCTGACGATGTCGATTTCCGGACTGCTCGTCCTCCTTCTGGCTGGCGCTGCGGGCCCGCAGGAGGTGGCACCCGGGCTCGCATTCCCGACGATCGAGATCCAGGGGATCCCAGACTCGCTGATGCCCGGGGGATACAGGAGCCTGCTGGTTATGCCCGAAGACGAGAGCAGGGCTCGTACCATCCTGCGCCTCGTCGGAGTAGGGGCTGACACGACAGTCCTCGGGGTCATCGAGTACGGCGGCGCCTACAATCCCGCCAAGACCGAGTGGAACTGGGACGGCGGGGCCGGGACGGTGGTCGTCTACTCGCAGATGCCAGGCAGCGCGAACACCTTTCTGGCGGAGTACGCCCTCGCTTCCGATGCGCCGTTTCTGGCCCTCCTCTCCGAGGGCTGGATCGATCCCTCACGCGATGCCACCGATGAGGCATGGCGGCTGATCGACGAGGGAAGGCTGACGGAGGCCATCCTCACCCTTTATACAGTCTTCTATCCCCACAACTATTACATTCCAGAAGAGATAGGCGCAGCTGCGCTGCACAGGAGCCACGAGCTCGCCCTCGAGCTGTTCGACACGGGGGATGCCGCCGGAGCCTGTTCGACGATGGCTCTGGTCATCGACTCCGCAGGCATCTTCTGGCTCGACCCCGACTGGCCTGCCGGCTTCGAATCCCGGGAGGGCTACGATTCGAGCGAAGCAGCGGTCTGGCTCCCGTTCGAAGAATTCATCGAGATCCTGAACGATTACGGGTATTTCCAGCTCGAGGCGGGGAACCCCGATCGTGCGTCTGAGATCCTCCAGGGGGTGGTCAGACTGGCCCCCGGAAGGGCCGTTGCGCGGCTGAACCTGGCCGACGCCCTCTGGGCGCTGGGGCGGTTCGGCGAAGCCCGCCCGCACTACAACAAGTACCTGAGACTGCTCGACGATGACGGGCTGCTCGACCATGCGCCCTCCTACTCGAGGGAGAGAGCCAGGTGAGTGCGAGTCTGCGACAGGTGCCGCTCGACGGCTTCTGCGGGCTCTACTGCGGCGCCTGCGAGGTCCTGAGAGCCGAGGCCGGCGGAAGGATCGAAGCGATGGCGAAGGTGTTCGGCATGGAACCTGTCGCCATACACTGCGCCGGCTGCCGGTCGGACGACGTCTTCGTCAACTGCAGCGGCTGCGCGATCAGGGCGTGCGCATCGGGCAGGGGATGCGAGTTCTGCTCGGACTGCGGTGACTTTCCGTGCGACGAATTCCGCCGCTTCGCCCTGCTGGGCGGGAGGCTCCCGCCGCATTTCCTGGCGACGATGAGGAATCTCGCCGAAATCAGGGAGAAAGGGCCCGAGGAATGGAGGCGCCTGCAGGGGGAGAAGTGGGCATGCCCCTCGTGCGGGCTGCCTTTCTCCTGGTATGCAGACACCTGCGGATGCGGCCGGGATCTGGACGGCATCAAGGACTGGCAGTCCCTGTCCGACGAGGACAAGGCCTTCTTCGGGGCGGCCAGGACAGGCGTCTGAGCCGGCGATCCCCTCTTCGGGCTACAGGAACAGGCTGCTCAGGCTCTGGCCTGTGTGGATCCTCTCGATCGCAGCGGCGAAGACCGGGGCGACGGAGAGCATGCGGATCTTCGTCACGGGACGGCCGGCGACGATGGCGGCGGCCTCCTCGTCGTACTCGATCGTGTCGGTGATGTAGAGCCTCGTGAGAGGACTCTCCTCGATGAGCTTGACCGAGGCGCCGGAGAGCACTCCGTGCGTGACGAAGGCGTAGATCTCCTTTGCGCCGCGCGCAGCAGTGGTCTTTGCCGAGAGGACGAGGCTCTTCCCTGACAGGATTTCATCGTCGCACATGATCACGGTGCGGTCGGTGAGGTCGTCCACGCCCTCCACGCTCTTCACGTGGGGGTTCTCGGTGTCGTCGAAGCGTATCTTCTTCACATATCCCGTGACGATGTTGGGGTTGCCCCCCGCCTCCCGCAATGCCCTCGAGACATGGAGCGCAAGGCTGTCGTTCGCGAGGATGCTGCCCGAGTCGGGCGCTACGAAGGCCAGCCTCTCCTTGCCGAGGCTGACTATCTCGTCCCTGAAGGTGCCCTGGGCATACAGCTGGTCGACCGGGATGTCGCTGAAGCCCTGGCTCTGGGGGCAATGGAGTGTCATGGTGAGCACCCTGTCGGCACGGACGGACTCGAGCAGGTCGAACATCATCTTGGCCGTGATGGCGATCCTGGGCTTGTCCTTCTTGTCGCTGCGGGCATATGGGAAGTAGGGGGTCACCGCCGTGATCCGGCCGGCGCTGTCCTTGATGGCATAGATCATCTGCAGGAGCTCGAGGATGTCACCGGATACCGTGCGGTAGGCGTCGGTCTTGTCCTGGAACAGGGGTCGCTCGCCGGACTGTATGACGAAGACGTCCTTCTCCCTGACGGAACCCCCGATGAAGTTGACCATCAGGTTGCCGTTCGAGAACTGCACGAACTCCATCGGCTCGGGCTCGACGCCGAGGATGTTGCAGATCCTCTTCCCGAGGGTGGTGCAGGATCGCCCGTAGCAGATCGCGATGCTACCGTACATCGGCTCCTCCATGTTCTGCGAGGCGTATCGAGAAACCGAACGCCTCGACAGGGCGTTCCGGCATCTTGCTCAGAGGGCAATATGACGCTCGCCAAACTGCGCCGGAAGTGGGTTCTTCGCTTGACTTAGCCGGTGGGGTTATATTGATTCTCACGGTTGGACATGGACACGCAACCGGCTGGAGAAGCGCCAATGGAGCCAAGGAAGATAAGGATCCTGATAGCCAAGCCCGGCCTCGACGGACACGACCGTGGGGCGAAGTATATCGCCCGCGCTCTTCGCGACGCCGGCATGGAAGTGATCTACACGGGCATCAGGCAGACACCGGAAGCCATCGCCAGCGCAGCCGTGCAGGAGGACGTCGATTTCGTCGGCCTTTCGCTCCTCTCGGGCGCGCATAATCACCTCTTCCCCGAAGTGGCCAGACTGCTGGCCGCCCAGAAAGCCTCCGACATCATCCTTTTCGGTGGGGGGGTCATCCCCGAGGAGGACATCCCCGGCCTGAAGGCTGCGGGTTTCCGGGCAATCTTCACCCCGGGCACGCCCGCAGCCGAAGTCATCGAGTTCGTCATCGGGGAGTTCGCCGCGAGCGACCGCAGCGGCAGCCGGTAGAAGCCGTCAGGCTCCCGGCCGGAGGCTAGGATGGGTCCCGGGGATCTGGAGAACCTGGCAACACTCGTGCGCAGCGGTGATCCTCGATCGCTGGCCCGCGCCCTGTCGCTCGTCGAGAACGGCGCGACCGGATCGGCCGAGCTCCTGCACCACCTGTACGACGCTGCCCGCGCCTGGAAGACCGTGGGCATCACAGGGCCGCCGGGGGCAGGCAAGAGCACGCTGGCGGACAGGCTGATCGCCTTCTGGAGGTCCAACGGACGACGCGTAGGCGTCCTGGCGGTGGATCCTTCGTCGCCCTTCTCGGGAGGGGCCATCCTGGGTGACCGGCTGAGGATGCAGAGCCATGCCTGCGATCCCGGTGTCTTCATCCGCAGCATGGGCAGCAGGGGCCATGTCGGCGGCCTGTCCGCAGCGACCTCGGCAGCTTCCGACATCCTCGGCGCAGCGGGATACGACCCGGTTCTGATCGAGACCGTGGGCGTGGGGCAGGGCGAGGTCGAGGTGGCGGGGCTCGCCGACATCACGATCCTCGTTCTCGTGCCAGGGCTCGGTGACGATGTACAGGTCATGAAGGCCGGTATCATGGAGATCGGCGACCTGATCGTTCTGAACAAGGCCGATCGCCCGGGGATCGACCAGCTCGAGGCCGCTGTGAAGGCCAATCTGGAGCTGTCCCCGTCGTCTTCTCCGCGTGCAGCCGTGGTCAGGTGCTCGGCGGAGACCGGTGAAGGCCTCGATCTGTTATTTTCCACCCTCGAGGGCCTGATCACCGGCTCGGGCCCCGACCCGGCAGCACGCCGCGAGCGCGTGCGGGAGGACATCCTCCGCGTTGCCGAGTCAGTGGGGATCCGGCTGGCAGCCCGCCTGCTCGAGCGGGGGGGCGGCATCGACCCTGCGGTCGACAGAGTATTGAACGGGGAGACCTCGCCCTGGATGATAGGCAGGGATCTCGAACGACTGGCCTCAAAGGCCGTGGAGTAGCAGATGATCGAAAAGATCGACCACATCGGCATCGCAGTCGAGGACCTGGAGGAGGCTTCGGCCTTCTACAGGGACAAGCTGGGGCTCGAATTCCTGGGAACGGAGGAAATCCCCTCCCAGAAGGTGAAGGCGGCCCTGTTCCGCGTCGGTGAATCCCGTATCGAGCTTCTCCAGCCCATCTCTCCGGACAGCCCGGTGGCGGCCTTCCTCGAGAAGAGGGGACCGGGACTGCACCATGTCGCCTACGCGGTGGCCGATGCTGCTGCGGTGGTCGAGGGGCTTGTCTCCACAGGCGTCGAGATGATCGACCGCGTGCCGCGCGTGGGCGCAGGCGGCAGCAGGATCGCTTTCATCCATCCCAGGTCAAGCGGCAAGGTGCTCTCCGAACTCTGCGAGCACTCCACGCACGAAAAGGAAGGCAGCCTATGAGCTCCAGTGACAAGGTAGAAAGGCTGCGGCAGCTGCGGGAGAAGGCGCAGGAGGGCGGCGGGCTGGACAGGATCGAGAAGCAGCACGCCCTCGGCAAGCAGACGGCGCGCGAGAGGATAGAGCTCCTCCTCGACGAAGGCAGCTTCGAGGAGTTCGACATGTTCGTCAACCATCGCTGCACGAAATTCGGGCTCGATGGGAAGAAGATCCCGGGCGACGGTGTGGTCACCGGCTATGGCACGATCGACGGCCGGCTCGTCTATGTGTTCTCCCACGATTTCACCGTGTTCGGTGGCAGCCTGTCCGAGACCTTCGCCGAGAAGGTCATCAAGATCATGGACATGGCGGCAGCCAACGGGGCGCCGGTCATCGGCCTGAACGACTCGGGCGGCGCGCGCATCCAGGAGGGCATCGAGAGTCTGGCGGGATACGGCGAGATATTCTACCGCAACGTCATATACTCGGGCGTCGTCCCCCAGATCTCGGTCATCCTGGGTCCCTGCGCCGGAGGGGCGGTCTACAGCCCTGCCATCACCGACTTCACGATCATGGTCGAGAAGACCAGCTACATGTTCGTCACGGGCCCCAAGGTGGTGAAGGCTGTCACCGGGGAGGAAGTCACCGTCGACCAGCTCGGCGGCGCGCACATCCACGCCACGAGGAGCGGAGTCGCCAGCATCATCTGCAAGAGCGAGCAGGATGCGTTGATGCTCGTCCGCAAACTCGTCAGCTACGTTCCGCAGAACAACATGGAAGACCCGGTGAGCTGCCAGTGTACCGATCCGGCGGACAGGGCCGAGGCCTGGCTCGACGAGTACGTGCCGGACAATCCCAACAAGCCGTACGAGATGCGCAAGATCATCGAAGCCGTGGTTGATGGAGGGGAGTTCCTCGAGATACAGAGGATGTTCTCGCCCAATATCATCGTCGGGTTCGCCAGGATGAACGGGAAGCCGGTGGGCATAGTCGCCAACCAGCCCTCATACCTTGCCGGCGTCCTGGACAACGATGCCTCAATCAAGGGGGCCAGGTTCGTCCGTTTCTGCGACGCTTTCAACATCCCGCTGGTCACCCTGGTCGACGTCCCCGGCTTCATGCCCGGCACGAAGCAGGAGTACGGCGGCATCATCAGGAACGGGGCGAAGCTGCTCTATGCGTTTGCAGAAGCCACGGTGCCGAAGGTCACCCTCATCGTCAGGAAGGCCTACGGAGGCGCCTACGATGTCATGAGCTCGAAGCATCTGCGCTCGGACGTGAACTACGCCTGGCCCAGCGCGGAGATCGCTGTCATGGGGCCCGAAGGTGCGGTGGAGATCATCTTCAGCAGGGACCTCGAGAAGTCCCCCGACGCCGCTGCGAAGAAGCAGGAGCTGGTGGAGGACTACAAGGAGCACTTCGCGAATCCCTACTCCGCGGCCGAGCGGGGTTATGTGGATGACGTGATCATCCCATCCACGACGAGGTTCCGGTTGATACGCGCGCTGGAGATGCTGGCCGGGAAGCGGCAGTCGCTGCCCGCCAGGAAGCACGGGAACATTCCGCTATGACGGCCCTCGCAACACTCGCCGCCATCGGTGGGACAGCGGGCGGGGAGCAGGCGGGCCCCGGGCTCGGGCTCCTCGGGATGGGGCTGCTGGTTGCGGTGCTCGTCATCCTCTCCATCGTCGTGCCCAGGATCCGCGCCGGGAAGTCCGCGCCCCGGGCGGAAATCGCCCCGGAATCGCCGGAACTCCTCCAGGATGAAGAGGTGGCTGCGGCAGTGGCCGCGCTGCATGCCATGTACAGCGAGCTCGACCAGCTCGAGAGCGTCCACCTCACCTGGCGGTTGTACGAGAAGCCTTACAGACCGTGGAGGCTTGCAGGGAGAGCGGAGTTCCTGCTCGGCAAGCAGTCCGTGCACAATCGCGCCCGGAAGAGGAGCTCTTAGATGCCCGACTACAAGGTGACGGTCAACGGAAGGCTCTACGATGTGAGCGTAGGCCGGATGGTGGACGAGACAGCCGATGTGACGGTCAACGGCAAGAGTTTCCAGGTTCAGGTGGAAGCTCCCCACAGGGCGGCCTCCAAGACACCCAGGATAGAGACCAAACCCCATGTCGTCAGCGCGGCCGAGGCCCCCGACAAGACCTCCCCGCCCGACAAGGTTGCCAGGATGGGCAAGGGCGACATTCTCGCCCCTCTGCCAGGCCTGATCCTCAAGATCCTCGTCAAGCAAGGCCAGACGGTTGCAGAAGGGCAGACCGTGGCCATCATGGAAGCCATGAAGATGGAGAACGAGATCGAATCCCCGGTCTCGGGCGTGGTGAGCGAGATCCCGGTGAGGGAAGGCGAGAACGTACTGGAAAACGCTCTCATCATGAAGATCGGGGGCTGATGCCAGGCCTTCGTATCAGGAGCTATGACTACCTGGTCACAGGCGGGGCCGGGTTCATCGGCTCGCACGTATGCGAGGAACTCCTGTCGAGAGGCAGGAGCGTCCTCGTGATCGACGACCTCTCGACGGGAAGCCTTGCCAACCTCGAGAGATGCGTCGAGAACAGCGGATTCAGCTATGCGGTCGGCTCCGTGTGCGACGAATCTCTCGTCTCCGAGGCGGTCGACCTCTGCGGCATCATCATCCACCTGGCGGCGGCCGTAGGGGTGGAGAACATCATCCGGCAGCCCGTCGAGACCATCGAGATCAACGTCAGGGGCACGGAGAACGTGCTTCGCTCGGCCAGCAAGAAGCTGAGGCGCACCTTCATAGCATCCACCTCGGAGGTCTATGGCAAGGGCAATTGCGTCCCCTTCCAGGAGGAGGGCGACCTGGTCCTCGGGGCCACGAGCAGGAGCCGCTGGAGCTATGCCTGCTCGAAGGCCATCGACGAATTCCTGGCCCTTGCCTATGCGAAGGCCAGGGGTCTGCCCGTGACCGTCGGCAGGCTCTTCAACACCGTAGGCCCCAGGCAGTCGGGCAGGTACGGCATGGTGCTGCCCCGCTTCGTGGCGCAGGCTCTCGCAGGCAGACCGCTGACGGTTTATGGCGACGGAACGCAGACCCGGTGCTTCAGCCTCGTGAACGAAGTGGTGGCCTGCGTCCTGGCTCTGCTGGAGACGGACGCATCGGTGGGCATGGCGGTAAACATCGGCTCGACCGAGGAGATCTCCATTCTCGACCTCGCGGCGAGGGTGATCGAGAAGACAGGCTCCACCTCCAGGGTCACGCTCGTCCCCTACGACGAGGCGTATCCCAAGGACTTCGAGGACATGCAGCGGCGGGTGCCGGATGTGACGCGCCTCCTGGCGCTCACCGGAATGGCGCCCACAGCGGGGATCGGAGAGATTCTCGACCGGATCCTCGGCTCCGCCCCCGCGGTGTGATGACGGGCAGCCGCGCCAGATACGCGGCCAGCGCTGAAAACGCCTCGATCAAGAGGGCGCGCTCGCTGCTCTCCGCCAGAACGGTGAAAGAGACGGGGCTCTTCCTGCTGGAGGGGCCCCGCTTCGTGTCGGACGCCCTTCGCAGAGATCCCGGGGCCATCGCCGAAGTGATCATCGATGAAGACGCGCCGTCAGCCTGTGCGTTCACGGAGGGATTCCCGGTCCCGGTGCTCGTCGCTTCTCCGCGCGTCTTCTCGACGATCTCGACCACCGAGCATTCGCAGGGCGTGATCGCAGTCTGCAGAAGGCCGGAGCCGGATCCGGCGGGGTTCCGCCCAGCACCTGGGCCGGGCGCGGTCCTGATCCTCGACGGGCTGCAGGACCCGGGCAACGCAGGTACGCTGATCCGGACCGCTGCAGGGCTCGGATGCCTCGCGGTTTTCACCATCCATCCCACCTGCGAGATGTTCTCGGCCAAGGCCACCAGGGCTGCGGCCGGGACAAGTCTTCTGATACCCCTGTTTCAGAGGGTTCCACCGGATGTGCTGCAGAATGTGCTCGTGCGGTGCGGATTCGAGCTGATGGGTGCGGATGCCGGGGGAACCGCCTACCAGGAGGTTGAGGTCCCGCCCAGGGTGGCCATCGTTCTCGGCTCGGAAGCCGCCGGGCTCTCCCCCGGGATGCTGGAAGCCTGCCGCCTCCGGGTCTCCATCCCTCTCAGCAACGGCGTAGAATCCTTCAACGCCGCCTCCGCCGGCGCCATCCTCCTCTCCTGGATCCGCAGGGGTCAAAGTTCGTTTTGCTAGAAAATCCATGCAATTGGTTATATGAGACCGCATATAGCGAACTCAGATAATCCTTGACCCATGTCTATTGGTAATAAATAGCTGACAATTGCGCAGCAACAAGATAGCCGTATTTCCTGACAAAGCGATGTCTGACCCCGGTGGGCTGGCGGAGGGGGTGGGATTCGAACCCACGGACCTCCGAAAGGAAGTCAACGGTTTTCGAGACCGCCCCGATCGACCGCTCTGGCACCCCTCCGCGCAGGCCCGAATATCCTTGCGCGAGAAGCCGCGTGCAATGGCCGGGCTCGAAGGTCGCCTGCAGGCATGCAGATTGGCGATGCACAGGACTGAGGGCTATCTTCACGGGGAAGAGGAAACCGGAACTCGGCGGGACTGTCTGAGTTCTGGGGAGAGGACCAATTCTCCGGGGGGAGAGAGATGATTGGACGCCTTGTGCTCGCCACAACGATAGCCGGACTCGGACTGGTGGCTTGCCTCAGCCCCGGCGGGCCGTCGGGCCCTGCTCCGCTGATGCAGGACGGCCTCACGGTGGAAACCGGCTACACTCCCAGCGAGATCCCGTATTATGCCGGGGAGTTCCCGGTTTTCGTCCTGCACTGGAATCCTTCCCAGGATGCCTCCTATTTCCTCGTCGCAGTTTCATCCAACCGCATCGACGCTGACAACTGGGACGCCGCCGTCGTGGTCGATACGATAGCTGCGGGGCAGGACTCGGCATGGGTCGAGTTCCAGCCTGATGTATTCGACAACACATGCATCGGCTGCGGAATCTGCGTCGACGTCTGCCCTCACGACGCGATCACCCTCGTGGACGGGCGCGCCGTCATCGACGCGAACCTTTGTACGGCATGCGGTCAATGCATACTCAACTGCCCTGTCCAGGCGATTTCGGACAACCATTTCGGAGCCTTCTACTACTTCGCAGTCAGAGCCTTCTCGTCCGCAGGCGTCCCGTCGGAGACGGTGGCCTGCACGAGTACCAGATACAGGATGATCTACGAGAACGACCTCGCGAGATGCGCGCATTGCGGTGATCCACAGACGGGCATCTCCACGTGCTTCGCGGTGATCGACACTCCGCCCTGTCCGGTCGATGCCATATTCTGGGACGAGGACATGTACATCCACATCGACTACGACAAGTGCATCCACTGCGGCCAGTGCTTCATGCATTGCTGGGACCTCAACGGGGAGGAAGAGCCGGGGGGTCTGCACTCCATCAGCCACAAGGTGGAGGCCGAGCCGTAGAGGTGATCACATCCATCATGGAGTGTATCACCATGTTCCATGCCATCCCACGGATTCCACCGGAATCATTCGGAGGGTGAGATGATGCCTGGTGTGATCAGGATACTGCTTCTGTGCGCCGGTCTGGCTTCTGCCGGCATGACCTTCTCCACCGAGTCGGGGAAGCCGGTCGTCTCCTGGGGTCCGGTCGAAGGCGCCTGGCAATACCTCGAGCTCAGGGCTGCTACGACGCCTTTCGACAGTGCGGCTTGCGGCAAGGGAGCCGTGGTTGCACTCATCGAGCCGGATGGGGAGACGGGCCTCTTCGCCGAGAACGCCCAGCTCTCGGGCACCTTCGTCGTCGATCCCTCGGTCTGCATCGGTTGCGGGTTATGTGTATCCGTCTGTCCCGTGTCCGCGATCAGCCTGGTCGAAGGCAAGGCGGTCATAGATCCCGCGAAGTGCATCGCGTGCGGTCTTTGCGCATCCACCTGCCCGGTCACCGCGATCTTCGCCCCTGGCTCCTCATCCTCGTTCGCGCTCGTGGGCATCTCCGCCGAGAGCACCAGGCAGCTGCTGGAGGTGCTGGAATGACCGCGAGGCGACTCCTGCTCCCTCTTGTCATCCTGCTTGTCGCTGCGGCGGCATTCGCCGGCATCAAGTACAGGGTCGATCCCACCCGCTGCTCAGGCTGCGGGGATTGCACGAGGCTCTGCCCCGTGAGCGCCATCGAGCTGGTGAACGGTTCGTCCAGCATCGATCCCGACCTCTGCATAGGCTGCGGGCAGTGCATCGGAGTGTGCACCCATGATGCGATACGCTAGCGCAGCGCTCGTCCTGGCCGTGCTCGCGCTCTGCTCGTGCGAGGGTCCGGCAGGGGATACCCAGCTCGTGGTCGACAGCGAGTTGTGCGTCGGATGCGGAAGGTGCGAGGAAGTCTGCCCCTATGGCGCCGTCGAAGTCGTGGAAGGCGATGCCGTGATCGATCCCGCACTCTGCCACCTCTGCCTGAGGTGTGTCGAAGAGTGCCCGAAGGGGGCGATCTACTGATGAGAACGATTCTCGCCCTCCTCGCCGCCGGCTTGCTGATGGCAGCTGAAGGCGCCACCCTTGCGACAACGCTGGATTTCGACATGGCAACGGACAGCCTCGGGTTCACCCCGTCACGCCGCACCCTCACAGCCAGGGCACTGCTCGAGGCGGGGCCCGTGGATTTCTCCGTGCGTGACCGATATGTGGACGCCGACAGCGGCGGTCTCGTCCCACGAGGCTTCCTCGGCAGGAACGACCTGCTGACGGAAGCCCGCGTGAGCGCAGGCCCCCTCCAGATTGCGCCAGGGATTCGTCTCAACACCGAGATCACCGACGGGCTGCCCTTCGTCTATCCGCAGGCGGCTGCAGTTTCCGGCACCGCGTCCTACGACGGGTTCACGTCGCCTTTCCTGAGACTTGGTGCGGATCTGCCACACAGCTTCAGGTTCGAGGGGCGGGGATGGATGCTGACCCGTGACCTCACCCCCGCAGAAGGCGCTTCTCCGGACTGGAGCGCCACCGGCGCGTCAGGCAGCCTTGCGTGGACATGCCCGCGCCGCATCCTCACCGTGTCGGCAGGTGGAGCCATGAGTTCGACCGAAGCTGACGGCATCGGATACGACAGCGATTGGAGCCGCGCCGACCTCTCCCTGCGTCTGAGCCCGCGGAGCCTCCCCGCACGAACCCAGATCCTGGGCGAAGTGCGTCTGAGTTCCTGGGACGGGCAGAACTACCTGGGGAACGACCTCGGAGACAGGGTCTACTGCGGTCTCCGCACGGTGAGATGGCTCACCCCCGCCCTCTCGTTCAACCTCGCGGGACAGGCGGCCTTCGACAATCGTGAAGACGGCTGGACCGCTGCGGCAGTTGCCGGAGGTGCCCGCCTCGTCTGGACCACCGGCCGCGACCAGCTCGTTCCGACATCTCTCGCCTTCGGGGGCCGTTACACGGCATCCTCGTTCGTGACATCCAGGCTGGAAGCCCGATCGAGAGTGCATGTGATCGCCGGCCTTGCAGCCCTGCTCGAGGCCGATCTCAGGCTGGGTCCGAGCGTCGTGACGGGTGCGCCTTCAAGCAGCCGCAGCGCCGTCCTCGGAGCGGGCCTGGAGTACCGCTTCGACCGCAACCTGCTCGTCTGGGCCAGGGTCGAGAACGCGCGGGCCGAGCTGTCCGAGATACAGAGCTGGGGACGCCTCTCCATGGGAGCGGAATTCGTCCCGGCGATCCTGAGCCTCTAGATGTTCGATTCCCTTCTGCAGGGCGCGGCGCTCGGTCTTGCCACCGGCACGGCCTGCCTCGCGTCCTGCGGACCGGTCTACTGCACCTACCTTCTCGCAGAGAAGCGAAACGGTCTGAAGTCCCTCTGGGTGGTTCTCTCGCTCAACGCAGGCCGCTTCGCATCCTACGCAGCCTTCGGGGCCGTCATCGGCCTGCTCGGGGGAGTCATCCCTCCCGGATTCAGGGCTCCGCTGGCTGCCGGTGGCTACATCCTCTTCTCGGCTTATCTCCTCCTCTCCACCATCCGGGTCTCCAAGAGCTGCGCAGGCGGATGCGGCACATCGAAGTTCCTGCGCATCACTCGGAGCCCGTTCCTTCTGGGCATACTCACCGGCTTCTCGATCTGCCCCGCGTTCCTGATCGCCATGACTGGCGCATTCGAGTCGAGCGGGATGATGAGCGGGATGCTCCTGTTCGTGGGATTCTTCGCAGGGACCACCGTCTACATGCTGCCCTTCGCGATCCTCGGGCTCCTCACGAAGCGGAACTGGTTCACCACCGTGGCACGGATCCTCTCGATCTTCGTTGCGGTGTACTTCCTGGTGACAGGAATCCGGATGGGTGTCCGGGCCTTGTCGGGCGGCACCGCTGCAGGCGGGGCTGCCGGGCAGGCGGGCGGGGAGGGTGTCATCTACACTCCGGCGGCCGAGGACACGCTCTGGGTCCTGGGCTTCGACGGTTTCGCAGGAGATCGCTCATCGGAGCTCGCGGGGTGGCTCGACTCGGCGCTGGATCCACATATCGAGCTTGTGCGGTCCGATTCGGGAAGCCTGCCCGACTTGGCAGGCATCCCCCGACTTTCGGCGGTCATCGCCCCGTGGTGGGTGGATCCCAGATCCGGTGAGACGCTGAGTGGATGGCAGCAGGCCTTCGCCGACAGCCTTCTCGCACGGAGATACCGGGTGATGGCGGTCGAGTACGAGCCGTGGTGCACGGACAGGGCATCAGCCATCTCCGGCTTCCTCGAGCGCTACAGCTTCCGCGTGGAGCCGGACTCCGGGTTCAGTTTCCTCATGCTGAACTCGCTCGAGTGCGCTCCGACCGACTGCGACACCTGCCCGCTGTACGAGTAGACGGCCGCGGACCGTTTCCTACCGGGCTTCCTTCCTGCCCTCCATCTGTGAGAAGACATCCGCTGCAATCGGAAGAAGGATGATGACCAGCCACCCGAACAGGAATTCCTGGCTGCGCAGCCCGAAGCTCCCGTAGGCTCCCGCGGCTCTCTCCGTTATCTCGCTGTAGAGCATCCAGATGATGCTCATCGGCAGCACCCAGCGGATGCAGAGGTCCCACCAGCCCCCGATCCTCGGCCTCGAATCGAGGTTCATATGCTTCCGCATCCGGTCTGCGCCGAAGCCCCAGCCGACGATGATCGTCTCTCCGAGAACGACGAGTGTGAGCCCCCAGAAGTTCATGAAGTGGTCCACGATGTCCAGGATGTGGAGCCCCGCTCCGCTGAGCATCGGAAGGCCGAGGATGAACGCGACCGCCCCCACGGTCAGGTTCGAGCGGCGATGCGAGACCTTCCACTTGTCCCTGACGGCGGAGGTGGCTGCCTCGACCAGGCTGAAGGCCGAGTCGATCGCGAGGGTCAGCAGCATAAGGAAGAAGAGCACTCCGAAGACCGGGGCAGCCGGCAGGTTGCTGATGATCTGCGGATAGGCGATGAAGGTCAGCCCCGGACCGGATCTCACGACCTCGGACACAGGCACCCCCAGGAGATGGGCCTGGTGCCCCAGGGCCGAGAACACCGCTATACCGCCACAGAATGCCGTGAGCGTATCCGCGATGCCGATGATCATGGCGTTGGCGGCGATGTTGGTCTTGCCGGGCAGGAAGCTGCCATAGGCGATCATGATGCCGAAGCCGACACTGAGGCTGAAGAAGATCTGGGAGATCGCCGCGAGCCAGATCTGGGGGTCGGCCAGCCTGGGCCAGTCCGGTGTGAGGTAGTAGCTGAGCCCCGTTCCTGCGCCGCTCAGGGTGACACCCCTGATCATGAACACTATGAGCAGCGCCCAGGGGATGGTGACGGTGTAGAAGACGACCTTGCCGACGGTCTTGGTGCTCTTCCAGATGCTTGCGATGATCCAGATCCAGGACAGCGTAAAGCCTATCAGGATAGGCCATCGGAAGCCGCCCATGGCCCACGGCCTGCTGGTGAGGCCCAGGAACCTGTTGTAGAAGAAATCCTCCGGTGAGCCCAGATAGGTCGAGGCGTGCGACACCGAGTCGAAGGCGTAGAGCCTCCCGTGCCGGGCGACGAGGAGAGTCCCCACCCTGCCCACAATCCAGCTCGACGGCGGAAGGGAAGGCGAGTCGAAGGGCGAGAGGTAGGGTCTACCGACAAGGCTGTCCGGAATCGAGGGGAGGATCGTCGTCCCGCCGTCCGGGACGGTGCCGATGACGACCGTCGTGGCAAATGGATGCCTTATGAAGGACTCGGCCTGCATCCTCGACGGAAAGGCGAGCAGGGCCCCATCGTGGGAAACAATCGCAGTGGGCTCGCCGGTTATCCTGCCCTCCTCGCCCGAGGGGGAAACGAAGGGCCTGCCGATCAGGCTGTCCGGCACGGGTGTCAGGACCAGCCGGTCATCCAGGGTGGTTGCGCAGATGGATATCGAGGTGTCGGGCGAGACCTCGGCCTGCTCTTCCCATCCGAGAGTGGCGGCTTCCCAGGTGTAGTTCATGCACCAGCCCATGATCACCGCGTAGTAGGTGCAGATGACGAAGCCCACTCCGACCGCGAACCACCCGAAGACCTGGAGGCGGGGGTGGATCCGGGCGAAAGCACCAGGCGCCGCCTGATGGCTCATGTGCCCCAGGCTGAACTCGAGCATCAGAAGCGGAATTCCAGCGAGCAGCAGGCAGACGAGGTAGGCCACGAGGAATGCTCCGCCGCCGTTTGCATATGCAATGTACGGGAATCTCCAGACATTTCCGAG
>DIAQ01000123.1:0-5618 GCA_002414865.1 candidate division Hyd24-12 bacterium UBA5074
ATATAATAATAAAGTAGCGCCTTGTTGACGCCGGCCTTCCTGGCGATCGAGTCGACCCTGGCTCCCTCGAATCCGTGTGCGGCGAACTCCTCGGCTGCAGCTGCGAAGATCCTGGCTTCGGTCTCGGCTGAACCCTGCGGCATATTCCATCTCCGTGGTATGGTTTAACTAACCGGTTAGATAACCCGGTGATCTGCATCCTGTCCAGCCCTCGGGCCTGCTTCCGGGTGCGCCGGGAACCCGGTAATCCCACCGGTGCTATATGAGATGGAAGGACACCAGAGATGGATGTCACTCTCGCGATGGCTGCTCCTGCCGCTACCCTCCTGGCGGCTCCAGCGGCTCATCTCCAGGGCGTCGCCCGGGAAGGCAGCGCCTGAACGCGAGGAAGTTGCGGCGGGCACTACCCGCCGCAACCTCGTTATCGCCCGCTTCCGGGGGAACCCCTCCTGCGCAACACCATGAAGAGCCTCCTGCAGCTCTTCTCGTTGCGGGCGACGAAATGCCTCTCCCTGAAACGCCTGTAGATCGCGTCGGACGCCCTCTTCCAGTTCAGGACGAAAAGCCTGTTGCAGAGGAGCTTCGAGAGCACCTTCGATTCGAGGTCCGGCTCGGGCTCCAGGAAGATGGTCTTCTCTATCTCGAAGAAGGGCTCGACCAGCTCGGTCAGTGACCGGGTGTCGAAATGCCTGAAGTGCTTCGGGGGCGGAGGGAGGCTGACGGACGGCGTGCTGAGCAGCAGGAAGCCACCCGGCCTGACGAGGGCGGATACCGCCTTCATGAACCCGGGAGCCGCCGCAGGCGGCAGGTGCTCGATGACCTCGATCAGCGAACCGGCATCGTATGGCTTCGCCGGGGGATCAATCCCGGTTATGTCCTCGCAGTGGAAGGTTCCCCCGGGGAGCATGGCCGAGGCAAGGGCGATGGCCCTTTCAGAGATGTCGTATCCCTCCACCCGTGCGCCGGGGCGCATCGAGGAGATCTCCGAAACAAGTCTTCCGTCGCCGCATCCGATATCGACGAAGTCGTCGAAGGGCCTGTCCCGCAATTCGGAGAGGATCATCTCGAGAGTGCAGGCGTACTGGATCCCCCATGTCCAGACGAAGTGCTGGCGGAACCCGTTCCGGAACACCGGGACATGGTGGTAGGGAAAGCGGTATTCGTCTTCCTGGACGGCTCCGGGATCCTGCCTTTCATCCATGGGTGAAGTATCGGCTTGACGCCCCGAGCGGGGCAAGGCCGGGCTCCGTTACCGCATCGCCGTTAGATGCTCCATATTCGGGCATAATGACGACCTTCCATGCTCCCGATGAAGGCTTCCTGGATGGGAAGAAGCCCACCAGCGAGGATTTGACGCACGAGCTCCGCTCGCTTCGGAGGAAGTGCCGGGACCTCGAGCGAAGGGCTGCGGCCGGAGTCGATCCGCATTTCAGGGCCCTTCCCGAAGTACTCCCCGACCTCGTCTTCCTCATCGGGCGTGACGACCGCGTCCTCTACGTCAACAACTCAGCCGCCGAATTCATCGGGATGCCCGTCGAGAAGATCGTGGGCATGCTCCGTTCCGACCTTTTCCCGCCCGACATAGCCAGGCAGCAGTGGGCCTCGATCGAAAAGGTGTTCGCGACCGGCGACCCCGTCGTCGAGGAGATGAGCTTCGCCTACCCACAGGGCAACCGCCGTCAGGAGACGAGGCTTTCCGCCGTGCACGACGACAGCGGCGTGGTGGCCTCCGTTCTGGGCGTATGCAGGGATGTCACCGGTGTGAGGAATGCTCAGAAGGCACTGCGCCAGAGCGAGTCGCTCTTCGGAGCCGTCTTCGATTCCGCCACCGACGCGATCCTGCTCTGCGACGACTCGGGGCGCTTCGTGGCAGCGAACCCTGCCGCGACCGGCCTGCTGGAGGAGCAGAGGGAATCCCTGCTGAGGATGGACATCTGGGACTTCGTGGCGTCGGAGGACGAAGGCCGGCTGAGGACCGACTGGGCCGCAGGCCTGCAGCGGGGCAACGGCCTCTGGATGATCGGCATCAGGGTGCACGGCGGGAAAACCCAGCGTGCACGCTGGTTCATGCGCGTCGGCGTCGTTCCGGGGTTGAACATGCTCGTGATCTCCCGCGCATCGGAGGAGAAGCCTCCCGAAGCGGTGGAGGCACCCGCAGCGGGCGACGGGTCCGAAGGGGAAGTCGTCGAGGCGGGTCCCGCCCCCGCCGAGTCTCGGCCGGCTCCCATCCCCGAGGCCTCCCCTGCCCCTGAACCCGTAGAGCAGATCGATCAGAGATACGAGGAGATCTTCGCCAGCGCCACGAACGGAACGGCGATCCTCGAGCCGATACATGACTTCAACGACTTCAGGTTCACGGCGCTGAACGATGCCGGCGGGCGGATACTCTCTGTCAAGCCTGACGAGGTCATCGGCCGCACCCTGAGAGAGCTCTTCCCGGCCCTGCCGGACACCGGATTCCTCGAAGCCCTGGGGAGGGTTGCGGAAACCGGAAGGTCCGAGCGGCTTCGCGAGTTCTTCTACAGTGACGGTCGCATCGAGTTCTGGGCGTCCAACTCCATCTTCCGCCTCCTGAGCGGCCAGCTGGCAGTCCTCTTCGACGATGTGACGGCCTGGAGGAGGGCGGAGGATGCCCGCCGCGGCGGCGAGGAACTCCTCAGGGCGATACTCAGCGAATCGCCGGAAGGCATCCTGGTCTTCGATGCCGAAGGTCGTCTGCTCGACGCGAACGAAGCCAGCCTCGGGCTCCTCGGAGTCTACCGCGTCGAGGACTTCATGGGCATGGACATCTTCGCCGTGCCTTCGATAAGCGGCGACACGAAGGAAAGGCTGATGAAGGGCGAGACGGTCCACATGCAGTCGGCCTTCGACTTCGACCTGCTCAAGGGCATCGGAGTGCTCCCGACACGCAGGACCGGAGTGGGCTTCCTGGATCTGTCGGTCGCTCCTCTCATCGCCCCCGACGGGGCTCTGCAGGGCTATGTGCTCCATCTCCGCGACGAAACCGTGAGGAAGACGGCCGAGCAGGTCCTCAGGGAGAGCGAGGAGCGATATCGGACCATCTTCACCCAGTCACCCATCGGGATAGTCGCCTACGACCGGGAGGGAAGGCCGTCGGAGGTAAATCCTTCCTGCATGGAGATCTTCGGCATCTCCTCTCCCGAGCAGTTCAGCGGATTCGACATCTTCGAGAGCCCGGCCCTCCAGCCCGAGGCCAGGAAGGCTCTCGAGTCCGGGGCTCCTGTCCGGTTCGAGACGAGGGTGGACTTCGAAGATCTCAGGAAGGTGGTCCTCCCGGACACGGGCAGGACCGGGATGGCCAGCCTGGAGATCTGGATCAACCCGTTGACCGGCTCGGACGGCTCACCCGCGGGGTACCTCGCCCACATCATCGACGTGACGCGGAGCAGAGCAGCCGAGCAGGCCGCCGTCCAGGGCGAGGAGCGATATCGGACTCTGTTCGAGAATGCCGAGCTGGGGATCTTCGAGAGCACGCTGGACAACCGGCCTCTCGTGGTCAACTCCGCCTTCGCCAGGATCTTCGGATACGCCTCTCCGGAAGAGGCGATTTCCTCCCTGGCCGAGGCATTCGACCATATCTGCGCCGATCAGGAACGCATGGCGGCCGCGGTGGGCGAAGTGATCGCAAGACCTGGTCCATCGGCATTCGAGGCCGACTGCCGAAGGAGCGACGGAGGCCTCTTCCTGGGCAGCCTCGTGCTTCAGACAGTCAGGGACGCCGATGGAAGCCCGCTCTACTTCTTCGGCCTGGTGGAGGACATCACCGAGCGGAGGAAAGCCGAGGAGGCCCTCAGGGAGAGCGAGGAACGATTCCGCCTCGTGGTTCAGACCCAGCGCGAACTGATCTACAGATGGATGCCGGACACCACGATCACTTTCGCCAATCAGGCCTTCTGCCGCTTCTACGGCATGAAGTACGAGGATCTCCTGGGCAGGAAGTGGCTCGACTGCCTGTCCGAGATCGAGCGGGCCAGGATGGAGCCGCTCTACGACGAGCTCAGCGCCGACCCGCGTCTGAGGGAGATGGAGCTCCAGCTCCAGGGCCCCGAGGGACATCCCCGCTGGATGCACTGGACCGACGTCCCGGTATACGACGAGGACGGCTTCCTCATCGAGTTCCAGTCCTCCGGATACGACATCACGGAGAGGAGGGAGGCCGAGCGGGCGCTCCGGGAGAGCGAGGAGAACCTCCGATCGGTCTTCGAGCTCGCGCCGGACTCCATCTTCCTGGCCGACGAGATGGGCAGGATCATCCAGGTTAACACAGCCCTCTCTGCGCTCCTCGGAAGGCCGAGGGAGCAGATAACCTCGGGAAGCGTCGCCGACTTCTTCCCCGCCGACCTGCTGGACAGGATAAGACAGAGGCTCTCCACTCCGAGCGAGTCAGCCGACTTTTTCGAGGGCGCGTTCGTGAGGGACGACGGGGCTCGGATCCCCGTGGAGCTGGGCACGCAGAAGCTTATGCTCCGTGGCGAGCCGGTGATGCTGGCCGTGGCCCGCGACCTCACGGACAGGAAGAGGGCCGAAGAGGAAAAGCGCAAGCTGGAGAATCAGATACAGCAGACACAGAAGCTCGAGTGCCTCGGCGTCCTCGCAGGGGGCATCGCGCACGACTTCAACAATCTGCTGATGGTCATGCTGGGGCATTCGAACCTGGCCTCCCGCCAGCTCCCCACGCTCTCCCCGGTGAGGGAGAACGTCCGGGAGATCGAGAGGGCGGCCCAGAGGGCGGCGGAGCTCTGCAGGCAGATGCTCGCCTACTCCGGGAAGGGCCGCGGCGCCGTCACCCGGGTGTCGCTGCGCGACCTCATCGACGACATGGCTGACATGCTCGAGGTCTCGGTGTCGAAGAAGGCTGTGCTGAGAGTCCGTCATGCCGACGGCATCCCGCCGGTGGATGGCGATGCCTCGCAGCTCCGGCAGGTCATCATGAACCTGATTCTCAACGCCTCGGAGGCCGTGGGCGAGAGGAGCGGCGTGATCAGCATCTCGACCGGCGCCGTCACCGCCGACTCCGCAACCCTGGCGGACGCCTGGGCGGCTGCCGACCTGGCCCCGGGGCTCTACGTCTACGTCGAAGTGGCCGATACCGGCGTGGGAATGGACCCGGAAACCCTTTCGAGCATCTTCGACCCCTTCTTCACGACCAAGTTCTCGGGCCGGGGGCTTGGGCTCGCCGCAGTGCTGGGCATCGTTCGAAGCCACCGTGGAGCCGTGGTGGTGACCAGCGAGAAGGGCCGCGGCTCCGTGTTCAGAGTCCTGCTTCCACCTGCGAGCGGGGCCGAGCCGGCGCGGAAGGCCCAGGCGGAGAAGCACGCCCGCGAAAAGGCCCTGGCCGGGACCGTGCTGCTGGCCGATGACGAGGAGACCGTGCGCGCTCTCGAGAAGGCCATGCTCGAGGCCATCGGCTGCACTGTGATCCTGGCCGAGGACGGGCGCGACGCCATCGAGGTCATGCGCTCGAGGGGCTCCGATGTCGACTGCCTGCTCCTCGATCTCACGATGCCCCATATGAACGGCAGGGAGGCTGTCTCGGAACTCCGCCGCCTGGGCTGGGACACTCCGGTGGTTGTATGCACAGGATATGACACTGCAGA
>DIAQ01000123.1:6004-6474 GCA_002414865.1 candidate division Hyd24-12 bacterium UBA5074
GGCGCCTTCCCGGGCGCCATCCTTCAGATCTGTGGATTCACCAGCCTGAACAGCAGGAACAGGAGCGCGGAGGCCGCCGCTGCGCAGGGGATGGTCACGATCCATGACAGTACGATCCGCGACACCACCTGCCACTTGATCTTGGAGGCGCTTTCGGTGCCACCCACCCCAACGATGGCCCCGGAGATCGTGTGAGTGGTCGAAACCGGTATCCCGAGGCTGGTGACCGCGAAGAGAGTGGCCGCTCCTGCGGTCTCCGCGCAGAAGCCTCCCACGGGTTTCAGCCTCGTCAGCTTCATCCCCATGGTCTTCACTATCCTCCAGCCCCCCAGGGCCGTGCCCAGTGCCATGGCGGCATGGCACGACAGGATTATCCATGCGGTGCTCCAGTCGATCCTGAGCCTGAAGAAGTCGAGGATGTTCCCTGTCGTGGTCAGCTCCACGGGGGTTCCGGGCTGCATCACCCCACC
>DIAQ01000123.1:6827-9210 GCA_002414865.1 candidate division Hyd24-12 bacterium UBA5074
TCCTGAAGAGGTGATCGACGGATCTGGGCTTCCATTTGTGAAATGTCCAGATCACCGCGATCATCACGGCGAAACCCAGCGCCATCCCGATCAGCGGCGCGAGCGGGATGAAGAGAAGGGTCTTCAGAACTACATCCCAGTTGATGATCGAAGCCCCGCGGAAGGCCAGCCCGGCTCCGGCAAAGCCTCCTATCAGCGCATGGGACGATGATGTCGGCAGCCTGAGCCACCACGTGATCAGGTCCCAGACGATCGCGCCTCCCAGACCCGCCAGGATCACCCACGCGAACTCGGGGTCTCCCGAGTCGATCTGGATGATCTTGGAGATGGTGTCGGCGACCTTCGTCCTGAAGATGAACATGGCCACGAAGTTGAAGAAGGCGGCCCATGCCACGGCATATCTGGGCGAGAGGACCCTGGTGGACACGACCGTGGCTATGGAGTTGGCCGAATCGTGGAATCCGTTGATGACGTCGAAGAGAAGGGCGACGCCGATCGTCAGGTAGACCAGGAGGACAGCATCCATTCTCAGGAGGCTTCTATCAGGATTCCCTGGACTATGTCCGCGACGTCCTCGCACTGGTCGGTCGCCTGCTCGAGCAGCTCCAGGATCTCCTTCCATTTCATGATATAGACGGGTTCCTGCGAGTGATCCCTGAACAGGCATGCTATCGCGGTTCTATAGGTGATGTCCGCCCTGTTCTCGATGGAGTGTATCTCCCTGCAGAGCGCAGGGATTCCGGGTGTACGCCCGAGCTTTCTCAACTCGTGCACCGTGCTCTTGATCACCCCCGAAGCCTCCACGAGCATCTCGGCCAGCTCGAGCGCCTCGGACCTCCGGTCCTCGATGCCGTACAGCTCGATCCGCACCGAGGCGGCCTCGACCAGGTCGACGATGTCATCCATGTGGATCACCAGGGCGAGGATGTCGGACCTGTCGATGGGCGTGATGAAGGTGAGGTGCAGCTCCTCTACGCACTCGTGGGTGATCGCATCGGCTGCGTGCTCGATGTCCTTCGCGACCGCCGCACCTTCCGCCGCGCCGAGCTCTCCGGCAGCCACCTTCCGGAAGGAGGCGCAGATCTGTTCGATCCTGTCAGCAAGCCCTTCGAAGAACTCGAAGAAGGAGACCTCCCGGGGGAGCAGTTTCCTGAGCATGGGGCTTCAACACCTCTCTGCGCACCGGATCGGGTGCTCGCGGACAGAACCCTTCGCCCGCCCGGAATAGCGGGTCCTTTGCCCGGCGCGGAAACATAGGCGGCCCGCCCTTCTCTTGCCAACGACTTTCCCGTGTACAAGAATCCCGCAGAGCCTGTGTGACTGCCGGGGTGTTTCCGGCGGTATCGACCGGAGTTCCGGAGGTGCAAGACATGCCTTCCCGCTGTCCGACCTGTTCACAGCCGTACGACGGGAGCCCGTCGACATGCCCGAGCTGCGGGGCCAGACTGAGGTCGGAGCCCGGCAGATGCGAGTTCTGCAGGACCAGGATCAAGCCGGGTCAGGACTCATGCCCCAACTGCGGCGCGCCTGTCGACCCGATCCCCGAGGAGAAGGCCGGCGAAGGAAACGGCTCATTCGAGATAACGACCGGCAGCGGGAGCACCATCTCTTCCACGACGATCACCACCACGGCCCCGAAGTCCGTCGGTTGCGGCGTGAAGGGACTCATCGCGGTGATCGTGGTAGCGGCCATCCTGCCCATCCTCCTCGGCATAGCCATCCCCGCGATCAGTCACTACTCCGAGCAGAGGAAGCTGGCCGGCGCAACGCCCGAAGAGCGCGGAGCGGTGTTCACACCGGCGCCGATGCCCGATTCCATCTATACGGCGGTCATCGCCGAGGGCGAGAACACGATAGAAACCATCTGGCCGAGGGTGATGACGGACCTGCCGGACAGCGTGGCCTGGGTCAACGACTACAATCCTGCGGCCGCCTTCGCATTCTCCACGGCGGGGTCGCATTCGCTCATCCAGCTCCAGGCTTCCGCACCGAACGACCTCGTGATGAGCCTGCTCCGCAGGAACTCCGACGGCAGTCTCACCTTCCTGAGGTTCAACGACGACGGCTCTCTGGGGAGGGACCCCTCCATCATCGAAGCTGTTTCTGCAGGTGACTATCTCGCCATAGTGAACGACCTGGGCGGCTACGAATACGGCGAAGTCAGGTTCGTCTGGGAGATCCTGCAGCCGGAGATAGCGTTCCTGGAACCGGACACTGCCTTCACGATCACACTCTCGGACAGGAACAGGCTGGCGTATTTCTTCGTGAACATCGAGGCCGACAGCAGCTATGTCTTCGAGGCGTCGAGCGAGGACATTGACTCCTACATCGAGCTGCGCACGGCCGGAGGCTCCGTTCTCTCCGACGACGACAGCGGGACAGG
>DIAQ01000014.1 GCA_002414865.1 candidate division Hyd24-12 bacterium UBA5074
CCGGTTTCGGTGCTGAGCTTCCATGCCACCAAGTTCTTCTCCACGTTCGAGGGCGGTGCCATCGTCACCGATGACGACGACCTGTACGAGAAGCTGAGGCTGATGATGAACTTCGGCTTCGCCGGCCGCGTCAAGGACTCGGTTGACTACATCGGGACCAACGGCAAGATGACCGAGATCTGCGCGGCGATGGGCATAGCGATGCTCGACCGCGTGGAGGAGCTGCGCGAGGTCAACAGGCGCAACTTCGAGGACTACAGGGCATGCCTCACGGGCCTGCCGGGGATCGAGCTTCTCGAGCCCTCGCCCCGGCTGACCTCGGGCAACATGCAGTACGTCATCGTCGAGATCTCCGGAGCGGCCCTCACCAGGGACCAGCTCGTCGCCGTCCTCGAGGCCGAGAACGTGCTGGCCCGCAGATATTTCTACCCCGGCTGCCACCGGATGAAACCCTACTGCGACAACTTCCCGTCGAAGGGTCGCAGCCTTCCCGTCACCGAGCGCGTGTCGGAGCAGCTCATCGCGCTTCCGACCGGCGAGTCCGTGGACGCCGGAGCCATCCGCTCGGTTGCGGGGATCATCGCTTCGGCGCTCTCCGGGGATTCCAGGGAGATCGCCGCCAGGCTGGAGGGCGGGAGGGATGGCTGAGACCGCAGCGGCCGGCAGGGCATACGGGGGCTTCTTCCCCCTGGAGATACCCCGAGCGGAGGGTGCGAGAGCCGGATCCATGGCCCATCTCGCAGAGGGCAGACGCTTCTATGACGCCCGCAGCGCCATCGCGGAGCTCCTCAGGTCGAACGGCATCGTCGAAGTGATCATGCCTGGCTACATCTGTCCCGCCGTCTACCGCTCCATCGAGATGTCCGGCTCCACCTGGAGGACCTACAAGCTCTCCGCCGACCTCAGGCCCGACTACGACCAGCTCGGCGTGCTGGCGAAGCGCGGCGGTCTTCTGATAGTCTGCAACTACTTCGGCGTCTTCGAGCCCGACCTCGAGGCGCTCGAGGAGCTGATCGACATCACTGGCTGCAAGGTGATGCTCGACTGCGCGCAGGCGCTCTACTACAGGTGCCCGGACCGTTTCGCCGCGGTCTACTCGCCGCGCAAGTTCATGGGCATCCCCGACGGGGGCATCATGGTGACCGGCCGCGGCAGCAGGCTCCGGGAGCCCGCGCTGCCACTGCTCAAGGTCGACGAGGCGATCTTCGGCGACCATGCCGCCTGCCTGGCGAGGAGGGGCGAGTACCCCCACGGCGAGGCGCAGGATCTCTGGCGCAGGCTCGAGAAGGACATGCCCACAGGGCCGCTCCGCATGTCCGACCTGGCATCCCTGCTGTTCGACTCCTTCGACTTCGATTCGGCGGCTGCGGCGAGGTGCCTCAACTACGACACGCTGCGCGAGGCGTTCGCCGACACGCCTCCGAGAGGGTCCTCGGCGCCCCTCTGTTTCCCGCTGCGGGTGGAACCCGAGCGCTTCGCAGCGCTTCGGAGGGAGCTCGCGGACCGCGGCGTCTCGACGGCCCTGTACTGGCCCGACCTGCCGGAGGCTGCGGACGATCACGGAAAGGATTTCCTGGCTCTGCCCGTCGACTCCAGGTGCGGCCCCGAGGACATGAAGCAGATAGCCCGGATCGTCTCGGCCGTGATCGGACCGAGGAGCTAGGCTGGACTCGTTCTACACGCCCGAAGAGCTGCCGGGCCTCGGCCTGGCTTCGTATGGCAGGGAAGTGAAGATAAGCCGGAAGACCTCGCTGTACGGGGCGTCCCGCATCTCCGTGGGTGACTTCTCCAGGATCGACGACTTCACGGTCATCTCGTGCGGCGGGGAGGGCCGGGTGGACATCGGCGGATACGTCCACATCTCGACGCACTGCCTGGTGATCGCGCCGCTCGAGGTGAGGCTCGAGGACTTCTCGGGCATCTCCTCGGGGTGCAGGATCTTCGGCGGGAGCGACGACTACGGCGGCGACTTCCTGACCAACCCGTGCATCCCGGCCAGGTACCGAAGGTGCAATGCCGCCCCCGTCGTGCTGGGCAGGCACGCTGTCGTGGGGGCGGGGACCACGATCCTCTATGGCGTGACCCTGGGGGAGTGCAGCGCGGTGGGAGCCATGTCGCTCGTGGTTCGCGACGTGCCGTCCGGAGAGATACACGCCGGGATACCTGCAAGGATGATAAGGCAGAGGAGCAGGAAGCTCCTCGACCTCGAGAGGGAATTCAGGGCCGAACTCGGGGGATGACGGGTCCCCTCCGAGCGAGGGGAGCCGGATGCAGATCGTGGTGGCATGGCGCAACTCGTGAAGGTCAGAAGGGTCAGGATCGTAGGAACGGGCAGCTACGTGCCCGAGAGGGTGATCTCCAACGCCGAACTGGAGGCTTCCGTCCCCACTTCGGACGCCTGGATAAGGGCCAACCTGGGCATCGCCGAGAGGCGCATCGCAGCGCCCGGGCAGTGCACCTCCACACTCGCCGTGGAAGCAGGGCGGCGGGCTCTCGAGAACTCGGGGATACCGGCCTCGGCCATCGACATGATCCTCGTCGCGACTGCGACGCCCGACCGGCAGGCGCCGGCCACCGCCCCTAGAGTCCAGGCCGCCCTGGGGGCCGCCTCCGCGGCCGCCTTCGATATCAACGCCGTCTGTGCAGGCTTCATCTACGGCCTGACGGTCGGTGCGCAGTTCGTCGGCACTGGAGCGTCTTCCACGGTTCTGGTCATCGGCGCGGACACCTTCTCCAGGATAACGGACTGGACCCGGCGCGACTGCGTCTTCTTCGGCGACGGCGCAGGCGCGGCGGTCATATCGTCGAGCGATGACGACAGCGGCTTCATGTGCATGAGGCTGTATGCCGACGGCAGGGGATACGAGTCGTTCACCGTCCCCGCGGGCGGCTCGGAAGCCCCGGCCACCGCGGCCACGGTGGCGGAGGGACTCCACACCTTCAGGATGAACGGGCGCAGCGTCTATGACACAGCCGTCGAGGTGATCCCCTCAGCGCTGAGGAGCGTCCTCGAGGAATCCGGCCTCTCGGTGGAGGACATCGATCACGTCGTGCCCCACCAGCCGGGCATCAGGATCCTCGAGGAGAGCGCCAGGCGTCTGGGCATCCCGTTCTCCCGGTTCGGGACCAACATGGACCGTTATGCGAACACCTCCAGCGGGACGATCCCGATCCTCCTCGACGAGATGTGGCGCTCCGGCAGGATAAGCAGGGGAGATCTCGTGGCCCTTGTCGCCGTGGGCGCCGGCTGGACCTGGGGCGCCGCCCTGCTGAGGTGGTGAGCAGCATGGAGACCCTCTACGCCGTTGTCGGAGCTTCCTCCGCCCTGGGGAGGCGGCTGTCGGCCGATCTTTTTTCGCGCGGCCTCACGGTGGCGGCCACGCGCAGGAGCGAAGGCGACCCGATACCCGGGGCCTGCCTCACGATGCGGTGCGATGCGACGAAGGCCGGCGCCCTGGACGAATTCGCCGCGGAATGTTTCCGGAGGTGCGATCGCGTGTCGCTCGTCTACCTCGCCGGGCTCTCGAAGAGCGCGTACGCGCACAAGCTGGAGCCGTCCGACTGGGAAGCCGTGGTCTCCGTCTGCCTGACCGGGGCCTTCCTGGCCACACGCGCCTTCCTGCCCGCCATGCGCTCGGCCGGGTGGGGCAGGATCGCATATGCGGGCTCGGTCGTGGGCAGGAGGAGCGTCCCCGGCACCAGCGCCTACTCCGCAGCCAAGGAGGGCCTGAAGGGGCTGACCAGGGCGGTTGCAGCCGAGAACGCCTCCAGGGGGATCACGGTCAACTGCCTGGAGCTGGGCTACATGGACGCAGGCCTCACCTACACCATACCGGAAGGCGTGAGGGAGACCATCCTCGCGGGCATCCCGGCAGGCAGGTACGGAGATCCCGGGAACCTCGCAGAGGCAGTGCTCTTCCTCTCCGCCGCGGACTACGTGAACGGATCGGTCCTGACCATCGCCGGCGGCCTCTAGGAGTCCGCGCAGAGTGCAGCGCTCCCGGCCCATCCTGGGAGGAGACCCTCCGAAGGCGGACGGAAGTCCCGGGAAGGGACGCTCCGCACTGCTTTCGTGGCTTCTCCCAGCAGCGGTCTCGGCGGGCATCCTCGTCCTCCTGTACAGGGGAGTCTCGTGGAACTCGACCTCCGCCGCGGTTTCCTCGGTGGACATCCCGTGGGCCGTCGCCTTCGTCGTGCTGTCGGCGGTCGAGCCCGTGCCGAGGGGATTGAGGTGGAACGACCTCACCGGCGCGGCCGACCGGAAGGGCTCGATCAGGGCCCTGTACATCGCCAAGGCGACCAACAACCTTCTCCCTCTCAGGGCCGGAGACGCCATCAGAGCGCAATACGCCCGCGACCGGCTCGCCGTCCCGTACTCCAGATCCGCGGCGTCCCTCGTGGCTGAACTGGCGATCGACCTCTTCGTGCTCTGCCTCCTGGGACTGTGCTTCGCGGCCCTCTCGCTGGAGGGGCGGGTGCCCGTCCTGGCGGTCTGCGCGGCGGGTGCCGCGGGCATAGTCTCCGGAGTCCTGGTGCTCGGGAGATGGGCCGGAAGGCCGGAGGGCAGCGGGCGCGGGCGGGTCGGGTCGTTCCTCGCGGGAACGGCGAGGCATGTCTCCGCCATGTTCTCCGGCCGCAGCGGGCGGGCAGCTCTGAGGTGGACCCCGGTAATCTGGGCCCATGCCTTCGTCACCTCCTACTGCGGGCTCAGGATGTGCCTGCCCTCTGTCTCGCCCGAGGGCGCCCTCGCGAGCATCCTCTTCGTGTATCTCTCGGTCATCGTGCCGTCTGCGCCGGGATTCGTCGGCACCTATCACGCCGCGGTGGCCGGCAGCATGGCCGTCATGGGCTACCGCCTCGTCGACAACCCCCTCGCCCCCCTGCTGATCCATGTTCTCCAGCTGATCCCCCAGACGGTCATCGGCCTCACGGCCGGCCTCAGCTACCTGGTCGCGAACGACTGGCGGGCGTCACTGGCCAAGTTCAAGATGGTCCGCCCGGATCTCCGGGAGGATGTCCGATGAGAGTCGTCATCCTCGGAGGAGGGATCTCGGGCATCGCGGCGGCGCACCTGCTGCTGCGGGAAAGCGATGCCCCGGACCTCAGGGTGGACCTGCTCGAGAAGAGGGGGTTCGCAGGCGGTCTGTGCACGACGGTCTCGATGGGAGACTTCCGCTTCGACCTGGGACCCCACAACATCCACTCGACGGATGCATGGTTCGACGCCCTCATGCGCGAGCTGCTGGGAGAGCAGTACCGCAGTCGCTCCTACAAGGCGAAGGTTGTATTCCGCAACAAGTTCGTTCCTTACCCCATGGAGGGGATCGATGTCCTCAGGGGCATCCCGCTGCACACCTCCCTCGCATGCGCCGGGAGCTTCCTCTGGAGCCGCGTGGAATCCCTCTTCAGGGAATGGGAGGACGAGGACTTCGAGCGCTTCATCGTGAACCGGTTCGGCAGGAGGATGTACGAAGTCTTCTTCGGCCCCTTCACCGAGAAGACCTGGGGCGTCCCCGGCAGGCTGCTGTCGGCGGACCTGGGGCGGCAGAGGGTGGGGATATTCACGTTGTGGGACCTCTTCAAGAGGACGGTTCTCGGCATGAAGCCGAAGGCGGCCATCACCGGCGAGGAGGATCCCTTCCTGAACCAGAGGACCATCTATCCCGACCATGGCAGCGGATCCGTCATCTCCGCCCTGCTGGATCCCTGCCTGGCCGATCCGCGGTTCGGCCTCCACCTCTCGTCCGAGGTGGATTCCATAGAAAGGGATGGCGGTGGTTATGCGGTCTCGGCCGGCGGGAAGGTTTTCGGGGCCGACCGGTGCCTCTCCAGCATTCCCGTCATGGACCTCCTTCGGATGCTGCGCCTCCCGGATCCCGGCCTCCGCTGCATCTCCACCAGGTTCCTCCTTCTGAAAGTCTCGCGGGAGAGCGTTTTCGGAACGACTCCCTGGATCTATTTCTCCGACGACCGGACGCTTTTCAACAGGATCTCCGAACCGCGCAGCATGAGCCCCCTCATGTCCCCTCCAGGCGCGACCTCCCTGTGCGTGGAGTTCACGACCGCGGGCGACGACCGCGTCAGGCGTGCCTCGGGAGAGGAACTCCTGGACTGGACCGTGTCCGGTCTGGCCGGCTACGGCCTCCTCCGGCCCTCCGAGGCCGGGGAGTGGCGCGTCATCGACTGGGAGAACACCTATCCCCTCAGGCTCGTCGGCTACCGGGAGAGCGTGGCGGCCGCCCTCGAAAGCCTCTCCGGCCACCCCGGCATCATCCCCTTCGGCAGGCTGGGGAGGTTCGAGTACCTGAACATGGACCATTGCGTCCTCGACGCGAGGAAGGCCGTGGCGGACCTGCTGGCGGGATGCGCGGCCGGAGCCGGGGCGTGAGCAGGAGGGCGGGCGCGGCGGCGACAGCCGCCCTGATGGTCCTGAGGATCGCGGGCATCCTCCTGGTCGGACGCCCGGGCAGCCCGGGCTGGATCTCCAGGATCTCCTTCTCGGACACAGGCAGCTATCAGATCGCCGCGGAAGATCTCGCAGACGGCAGGCAGGATGAGGCCTCCTACAGGGTCCCCGGCTATCCGCTGCTCATCCTCGCCACCGAAGGGGACGACTGCCTCTCCCTCGTCCTGCTCCAGCAGGCCGCAGATCTGGCGACCGCGCTGGCGATGGCGGCGGCGGCCGCCCCGTTCATCGGACCCGGGGCCTCTCTGGCTGCGGCAGGGCTCCTCCTGGCCCTGCCCTCCGGCGTGATCTTCTCCACCAGGCTGATACCCGACTGCTGGATCGGCCTCGCAGCCTGCCTGTCCGCCCTCCTCTGGCTCCGCTCGGAGAAGGTCGGGATGGCGCGGAGGCTGTCGCTGGCGGGTACCGCGGGCCTCGTCCTGTCCGCCGGCACGATGCTGAAGCCCGTGCTGCTGTACGCCCCTTCAGTCTATCTCGCCCTCTCGTTCCTGCCCCGCCGGGCCGGCCTCGGGGCCAGGCTGACCGCCGTGGCAGTCATGGCGCTCGCCTCTCAGACCGGACCCCTCATCCTGAGGTCGTTCAACAGGGCTGCCTTCGGTCTCGACGCCCTCTCGACCCAGGACGCTTTCGAACCCATGGGAAGGGCCGTGATGGGAGCCGACTACCACGGCATGCGCGAGGGCGGTGACAGGTTCTGGCTTTTCAGGGACAGCCTGTCGGCGCTGGCCACCACCGGCGGCCGCCTCGACTTCGAGGCGCGCGACAGCCTGTTCAGGGAGGTCGCCATGGACGCAGTGCTGTCGAATCCGCTGGGGCTGGCGGTTTTCGAGCTCACGAAATGGCCCAAGTTCTTCATCAACCTCGACGGCCACCAGCCCTACCTGGGTCTGACGCCCATCAACAGGAAACCCGTCTGGTGGACCGTTCTCACCAGCCTGATGCAGCTTCCTGCGGGGATCGCCCTGTTCGCGGCCATATCCTCCGCCGCTCTGCGCCGGCGCCTGGGACCCCTGTTCGGGCTGGGAGTCGCATGGTTCGTCTATGCCGCCCTCGTATACGGGCCGATAGCCTCGTACAGGTACGGGCAGATCTTCTACTGGTCGCTCGCGCCCTTCGTGATCGAGCTGTTCCGACTCTGCAGGAGCAGGCAGAGGGAGGCGATCCCCGCGGCCACCACCGCCCAGAGGAACGGGAGCGCGTAGCGGGGTCCCGCGAGAGGTCCGATGACCAGAGCCATGGGGGCGGCCCAGGCGAGCGCCAGGGCGAGGCCCTTCCCCGCCGCCCTGCGCACCCTGCGGGACAGCAGGCCGGCCAGCAGGCCGAAGGGCGGGACCAGCATCAGCACGGCGGTAGCAAGCTTGATCGCCTTCGCGCCCGCCGAGCCCTCCGCGATACGCAGCCCCAGGTAGCGGAGCGTGTTCCCGGTTCCGGTGGAGAAGAACCGCGGCCATGACAGCAGGTGTGGCAGGATGACCTCCAGCGGGTGGGCCTTCGCCTCGGACAGCGCGACCATCCTGTAGATGCTGTCCCTCTTCCCGAAATCGAGCTCCCCGTCGACCATGGCGCAGGCGTCGAGGCTGTCGCGGAAGCTCGTGAACACCTCGACCTGCGTGGCCCTGCCGGTCATCACGACGATCCGCCCCATCTGCTCGAACCCGTCCTGCGACGACACGGCGTCGAGGCCGAACGACCTCAGGTTCGCGATCCTCATCGCCATCGGGACGCTGGCGGCCGAGACCGTGAGGACGAGTGCGCAGAGCGCGGCAGGAACGGTTCCCAGCCTGCGGGAGACGAAGGGCAGGAGGAGGATGTAGGGCACCGCGCCGAAGAGCAGGACAGGCTTGACGGCGGCGCCGGCTGCGAGGATCAGCCCGATCAGACCGTGCAGCGCGACTGCCCTCCTGGGTCCTGCGGCGACAGCGGCCTCCATCCATATCCATCCAGAGGCGGCTGCCAGGAGTGCGACGAAGGAGTCGGGCAGGATGCGGGAGGAGGTGGCCGCCACGGCCGGAAGGAGCATGTAGAGCGTCGAAGGTATCTCCGGCCTGCTGCAGCCGAGGCGCGATGAGACGATTCCGATCAGGATGGCGGTCGCGAAGTCCGCGAGCTGCTGGATCAGCACGATGCCGGCTCCTGCAGGCTCCGCCTGGCCTCCGGTCGCGATCAGGAGCAGCGGATACCCCGGAGTCCTGCCCGACACGCTGTCCTGGCTCCCGTCCGACAGGTCCCGCGCCATCTCCATGTAGCTGTAGGAATCGGGCTCCCTCGTCCAGGCGTTCCACCGTGCGCCGTCCGACGGCCTGCCGACGGTCTGCAAGAGGACGAGCCTGAGGAGGAGCGCCGCCGCCGGGAGCGCCCATCGGAGAACCGGGGAGCCCCCTCTCATGCAGCGGCCCCGGCTGGGGGCGCGGGCGGGAACCGCCTCCGCATCCTCCACGCCGCCGCGAAGGAGAAGAAGCAGAACGAGGCCCTGACCAGCAGGGCATCGCCCCCGAGGCTTATCAGGAGCACGGCGACCGTGCCGAGCACTCCCACATAGCCCAGGTTGTCGGCGAAGTCGCGGGTGAAGCGCAGCGGGACGCCCCTGATGCACTTCCACACCAGGAACAGATAGGTGAGGACCCCGAAGAGACCCGTCTCGAAGAACAGCAGCGCCCAGCCGTTGTGTACCGAGAGGCTGTAGCCGAGGAGCCCCGTGCGCTGCTGCCTGTAGCCGAACCAGCTGCCGACCCCCCATCCGAAGATCGGCCGCTGCTCGAATCCCTGGAACGCTATGCGGACATTGCCGAGTCTCATGCCGGCATCGGGGTTCTCGGCCAGCGTCCCCGTCCTGGCAGCCTGGGTGAGCTGCTCCATCCTGGAGATCATCCTCTCCGTCTGAGTGGTCTGGGGCAGCGAGGCGAAGACCGCGGCTCCGGCTCCGAGCACGAGGAGAGCCCACCAGATGCTCCGCCGGTAGAGGGCGAGGATGACCACGAAGACGCCCGACGGGGCTCTCGCGCCGGTGATGAAGGTCGCAGCGCTGAGGAATGCCACTCCGCAGAGGGTGAGGAACCTGCGGAAGCGCCCCCTGGTGGCGTGGAGGACCGAGAGCAGTATCGGGAGGAGCAGGAGCCCGCTGCTCGCCGGCTCCTGGTAGTGCGGCACCGGGCCGAGGAGCTCGTAGCCGCTCAGGAACGGGATCCAGGCCGGCATGTACTGGACCACGTTGGCGAACAGCCCCAGACCCGTGGCGAGCATCATCCTGCTCACCTCCCTCTCGGACGATGAGCCGAGGAACGAGGCGGTAAGGACGAAGAACACGAAGTTGCCGGCGTGCTCGAAGGCCGTCTTGAAAGTGGGCGTCTGGGACAGGAAGATGTGCGAGAGGACGAGGTATCCGCAGAGGATCGCCAGCGGCCGGAGAACTCCGATCCTGTCGAGCTTCGACATGCCCGAGGCGACGGTTCCCCTGGAGAGGATGAGGAGCAGGAACGCCAGGTAGGATCGCATGCCCGAGCCCACCAGGGGAACCTGCACCTGGATGCCGGCCATGGTCATGAAGACCAGCGTGTAAAGGAGTATCCTCCTCGCCTTGGCGGAAGCGAAGGAGGCGAGCGTCACCAGGAGGACGAAGGCCGTGAAGAGGCTGAGGAAGGCAGAGGTCATCCGGCGCCGGTCAGGGGAGCCCCTCCGGGCGCGGGCTCCCGGAACGAGAGCAGGATGCGCGCGACAGTCTCGGATACCGCCGGAGCGAGGTACTCGGCAGGGGGCGTCCAGGACGGCGCACGGTCGAGGGCCGTCCTGACGCAGGAGAGGACCCGGCGGGGATCGACGCCCGAGATGATGTTGCTGCCGCACTCGACGGTCTCGGGACGCTCCGTGACATCCCGCATCGTCACGTTGGGAACGCGGTAGATGCAGCACTCCTCCTGCACGGTCCCGCTGTCGGTCAGCACGCACCTGGCAGATGTCTCGAGCCTGACGAAGTCGAAGAGCCCGAAGGGATCGAGGAACCTCACGGCGGGATGGCGCTGCAGCCCGTCGAGCGCTGCGATGCGCGCCCTGGTGCGCGGATGCGTGCTGACTATCACGGGCAGTCCGAACTCGGCCGCCACGCAATCGAGGGATGCGGCGATACAGCGGAGCCTCTCGCCGGGATCCACGTTCTCGGCCCTGTGGGCCGTGACGAGGAAGTAGCCCCCGGGCTCGAGACCCATGCGCGTCAGGGCAGTCGACGCCGAGATCATCGCGCTGTGGGACTCCAGCACCTCGAAGATCGGATTGCCGGTCACCAGCACCCTCTCGCCCGGGATGCCCTCCCTGAGGAGGTTCTGTCGGCTGCGCTCGGTGTAAGGCAGCAGGACGTCACTGCAGGCATCGACCACGCGCCGGTTGACCTCCTCCGGCACCCTGTTGTCGTAGCAGCGGTTGCCCGCCTCCATGTGATAGACCGGGATGCCCATCCTCCTGGCGATGAACGTGCAGAGGGCGCTGTTCGTATCCCCGAGGACCAGGAGCCTGTCCGGGCGTGTGCTGCGGAAGACCTCCTCGCACCTCTCCAGGATCTGTCCCACCTGCCTGCCCGGAGACGATGTGTCCACGCCGAGCGAGATGTCGGGCCTCCGCACACCCAGCTCCTCGAAGAACACGTCGCTCAGCAGGGGGTCGGAGTTCTGCCCCGTGTGGACGAGCACATGGTCGCAGAGCCGGTCCAGCAGGGGGATCACCAGCGAGAGGCGGATGATCTCCGGGCGGGTTCCGAGAACCGTCAGGATCTTCATCTCAGGAGCTCCCCGCGGGTCGCCGCCGCCTGGTCCGGCAGAAGGCCGTGCTTCGAGAGGAGGCGTTTCAGCTCATCCTCTCCGATGAGCGACCGGGCCGAGCTGTACTCGGGGATGGCTGCCGGGGGCTGTTCGCCCGAGGCGACCTCGGGCAGGATGGACCGGATGGCGTAGAAGCGCTCGCTCCGCTCCACGGTCCTGAAGGCCTCCTCCTCCGAGATCAGGATCTCGTGTACCTTCTCCCCCGGGCGGATTCCTGTGATGACGGTCTCGATGGGACGATCGCCGATGAGCACGCCCGCCAGGTCGGTCATCCGGGCCGAGGGCACCCTCGGGATGTAGGTGTCGCCCGGGGAGGCTCCGCGCACCGCCGCGAAGATGGTGTCCACCGCGTCGTCCAGGCTGAGCAGGAAGCGCGTCATCTCCGGAGTCGTGATCGTGACCGGGCCGCCGGCCCTGATCTGCTCCAGGAAGAGGGGGATGACGGAGCCCCTGGATGCGAGGACGTTGCCGTAGCGGACGGCGATGAACCGGGTCTCCCTGCATCTCATGTTGCCCTGGAGCAGCACCCGCTCCTGTATGGCCTTCGTCATGCCCATGACGTTGACGGGCTTGCATGCCTTGTCCGTCGAGATGCCCACAACCGTCTCGATCGGGAGCCGGTGCTCCTGGATGGACCTGACGATGTTCTCGGGGCCGGCGATGTTGGTGAGCACGGCCTCGAAGGGGAAGTACTCACAGGTCGGCACCTGCTTGAGGGCGGCGGCGTTGAAGACCGTGTCGCAGTCCTGCAGCACGGATGAGACCGAATGGAAGTCCCTCACGTCGCCGATCCTGAACTCCAGGAGCCGGCGGAAGTTGTCGAAGATTATCTCGTCCGTCGCCGCGATGCGGTTGGCGTACTCCACCCTCATGTAGTGCTGCTTGGCCTCGTCGCGCGAGAAGACGATGACCTTGGAGGGCATCCCCATCTCGCCGGACAGCAGCCTGCGCACGAGGACCTGTCCTAGCGATCCAGTGCCTCCGGTGACGAGGAGCCTCCTGCCCTCAAGCGGAGCCGTGCCGGCCCCTCCATCCGTCGTATGCATCGATGTCCTTTCCGAGGGAATCGATCATCTCCTCAAGAGAATGCCGCCTCAGCCTCGTCGCCGCATGGAACGCGCGCGAATCGAGGCTCCGGTCCTCCACAGGGGATTCGGACGGGCTCACGCCGATCCCCAGGGAGAGCCTGTCGCTGATCATGAACAGGAGCTCGTATTTCGAGACCGGGCGCGAGGAGATGTGGAAGAGGCCCTCCGGAGGCATCCGCGTCTCGAGGATGTCTCCCACCGTGCGGGAGAGGGCCTCGGTCGTCAAACCGCTCCAGATGGCCTTCGAGTACCCCTTCACGCTGGAGCCGCGATTCGAGAGGAACCACTCCAGGAGGCCCGTCGTGCGGACGAGCTCGCGGCCGATTATCGAGGTCCTCAGCGTTAGTACGCCCTCTCCGGAAGGCTCCCCGAGGGCCTTCGACCTGCCGTAGACGTCTGCGGCGTCGGTCAGGTCCTCCTCCCGGTACATGCCCTTCCGGCCGCTGAACACACAATCGGTGCTGATGTGGATGAAGCGGGCGCCGACCCCTCTGGCCAGGCGCGCCGCCCGGTGCGGGAAGATGGAGTTGAGCTCGATGGCCGCCACGGGATCCGAGCCTCCGGGGAGCTGCCTGATCAGGCCGATGCAGTTCACCACCGCCTGGGGCCTGCATGCCCTGATGGCCTCCTCGACCGTGTCCATCCTCGAGGCATCCACACCGCCGATGAGCCTGTCGGATCTGAAACCGTCGAAGAACCCCCGCGGCACGGGAGCTCCGGAGCCGCGGAAAGTGGCCCAGGTATCGAACCTCTCCGACAGGACCTGCAGCATCCTGTGGCCGAGCATGCCACCGCCGCCCAGGACAAGGACCTTCATCCGCCCTCCATCTTTTCCGGAAACCTTTGTAGAATGACGAAAAGCGCCTTCGTTGTCACCGTTCGGGTCCGGACGCCGCGGCGCCCGGCAGGCGCTATGTTCCCGCGGACGGCGCCCCGCCGTACGGAAGGAAGCAGATGCAGGAGCCTCTGGCAGTCTCCTTCGCCTACCCGCCGGCGATGTACGCGATGTCGGTGCTCGCCTGGCGGCTGTTGCGCCATTCCGGAGCCTCCTGGGCGGTCGTGTCGGGGAGCGAGGACCTCCCGGACGATCCGTCTCTTTCGGGCCGGGAGGGGGAGTGCGTCTCCCGGCTCGTGCGCGTGCCTCTCCGAAGGAGCCCGTCCGCTGCACTCGCGAGAAGGCTTCTGGCCAGGGCAGGGCTGTCCTGGCTCTCCGACAGCCCCGATGCGTACCGTCCATGGATCCGCGGGGCGGTGCAGGCATCCTCCGACCTCATCGGCTCCTCCGGGGCGGGTCGCCTGCTGGTGACCTTCGCCTCGCCCATGAGCGACCATCTGGTGGGGCTGGAACTCAGGAAGCGCTTTCCCGGCCTCCGCTGGGCCGCCTACTTCGGAGACCCCTGGGCCCGCAATCCGATGGCCCGCAGGCGCGGCTTCGACGCACGCCGCAACCTGCGCCTGGAGGACGCCGTCGTGTCCGCGGCCGACCTGCTGCTGTTCCCATGCCAGGAGATGGCCGACTCCGTGCTCGCCCCATATCCCCTGAAGGCGAAGGACGCGAGGATTGTCACGCACGGATGGGAGGAGGGGCTCTACCCGGCCGGTCAGCGTCCGCGCGACGAAGGCCTGAGGCTGCTCCACGCCGGCAGCCTGTACGGCTCGCGCTCGCCCGGGGACCTGCTGCAGGCCCTCGGCATCCTCGCGGTGAGGAGCCCCTCGCTCCTGGATGGCGTGCGCGTGGAGTTCGCGGGGCCGGGGTCCGATATCGTCGAATCTCTGTCTGGAGGCCTTCCGAAGGGCCTCGTGACATCCCTGGGGGGGATGCCCTATCTGCAGAGCCTGGCCGCGATGAGGGCGGCCGACGCCCTTCTCCTCATCGAGCCCTCCGACCCCGGATCGGGCGTGTTCCTGCCCTCGAAGCTGGTGGATTACATCGGGGCCGGGAGGCCCGTCCTGGCCGTCTGTGGCCGGGGAGCCGCCAGGAGGGTCGTGGAGTCGCTCGGAGGCTGGACCTCGCCGCATGGTGCTCCTTCCGCGACCGCGGCCTCGCTCTCGTCCCTGCTCGAATGGCTCCGCGCCTCCCGGGGGGATGACCGGCCCTGGGGCGCGGCGGGCGTGAGGAGCGGCTTCGAGGCCTCCAGCGCCGGCAGGGCATTTGCCGGGTGCCTCGCGGAGCTGGCCTCTCAGTGAAGCTCTGCTTCGTGGGAGGAGGCTGGAGGACCCTCTCGGGC
>DIAQ01000003.1 GCA_002414865.1 candidate division Hyd24-12 bacterium UBA5074
CACAGGCTGAAGAGCTACAACTGGCCTGTCATCTGGCGCCTCATAGCGCCGAAGATATTCGTCGGCCTGGGGGCAGGGCTGGTCATCCCGTTCATGAACCTCTACTTCAGGAACGAATTCGGCCTCGACTCCGGCAGGATCGGGGTGTTCTTCTCGATGATGCAGATCGGCCTCTTCCTGGGGATGCTCGGAGCGCCCATCCTCATGAAGCGATTCGGCATGGTCAACAGCATCGTCATCACGGAGCTGCTCTCGGTCCCCTTCATGCTCATCCTCGCCCTCACACGGGATCTGCCGCTCGCAGTCGCAGCCTTCATCCTCAGGGGGACGCTCATGAACCTGAGCCTCCCCATCAGCTCCAATTTCGAGATGGAGCTCGTGCCCGAGGCCGACAGGCCCTTCACCAACGCGATATCGTCGATTTCGTGGAACGGCTCCTGGACACTGAGCGCGGCTCTCGGCGGGGCGATCATCGAGAAGTTCTCGTTCGCCTATTCCTTCTATCTGACGATCGTTCTGTATCTGTTGTCGGCGGTCAGCTACTACCTGCTGCTCGGCCGGGGGAGATTGCCGCTGCCGGCCGGGACATCCGATCCGGACGAGGACATCGAGAGCGAGACAAAGTCCTCCTGAAGCAATTTCTCCGCCACCAGGTAGGTCCCGAGAGCTGCTACGGCTTCACGGTCGAAGATCCGGCCGCACTGCGACGCTATCGCCTCGAATGCCTCCGAATGGGACATGGGGTCCCGGTAGTGCCTGACCGAGGTGAGCGCCTCGAAGACGTCCGCGACAGCGATGATGCGGCCGCCCCTGCTGATCCGGTCCCCTGACAACCCTCGCGGATATCCGCTCCCGTCGAGCCTCTCGTGGTGCTCTGCCGCAAATATCGGCACCAATGCGAGTTCCTCTTCGAACTCCACGGCTGCGAGAATACTGGCGGTGCGCTCCACATGGCTCCGCATGAGCTCGGCCTCCGCCTGGTCGAGGGGTCCAGGCTTCCGGAGGACATCGTCCGGAACACCTATCTTGCCGTAGTCGTGAAGCAGCGCCGCGTATTCGACGGCGCGCCTCTCGTCGGTCCCCATGCCCAGGTTCGCAGCGATTCCCGAGGAGTACCGCATCACATTCAGGCTGTGGCCTGCCGTCAGCGGATCACGGGCCTCGATGGAATCGGCCAGCACGCTGACGAAGCTCTCGAACATCCTGCGCCGCTTCTCGTACTGCCGTACGTTCTCGATCGTGACGGCCGCCTCTCCAGCCACCGCTTCGAGGAACTCGGCATCGTCCCCGTCGAAGTCGCCGGACATCTTGTTGACGGCCTGGAACACTCCGGTGGCCTTACCCATGGTGTCGATGATGGGAACCGTGAGAGCGCTCCGCGTCGAGAAGCCCGTCCTGCGGTCGATCTCGGGGTTGAAGCTCGGATCGCTCCGGGTATCGTTCACGATGGAAGTAGTGCGCGTCCTGAATACACGGCCGGCTATGCCCGAGCCGGCGTCGAACCAGATCTGCCTCTCGAGCCCCTCGGCCACGAACGACCAGAGTTCCCTGCGCGATACGTCGTAAAGGAAGACCGTCGAGCGCTCTGCTCCTATCGCTGCGCTGGCCTCCGAGGCCAGGAGCGCGAGGAGCGGCCTGAGCTCCCTGACCTGGTTTATGGCCCTGGTTATCCTGAGGAGCGACGCGAGCCTCGGCCCGCCCCCCTCATCCGCGGGAATTCCATGCGATACGGTCTGCACGAGGGCTCCCTCTCCCGGAGGTCAGACACGGAGGGCACGATAGCCCGGACAGGGCGGGTGGTCAACAAAGCCCCGGCCTTCGCGGGCCGCCTGCGCCTGATGATTGTTGACTTGGATCGGAGCCTTGCCATAATGCGGGGGCGTGACGGCAACGAGGAGGATGCCAGATGACTCTGAGCGGCCTGACGAAATCCCTCCAGGCGAGAACGGTCGCCCTCGCGGCGGCCGCGGCTGTTCTTCTGTTCCCGGTCAGCAGGCTGGAGTTCTTCCAGTCTCTGGAGAACCGGACGCTCGACATGAGGTTCAGGGCCCAGCCTACCCCGGCCGATCCGAGGATCGTCATCGTGGCGGTCGACGGAGGCTCGCTCGAGCGGCTGCCGTGGCTGAGCTGGCCATGGCCCAGGCAGCTGTACGGAGACTGCGTCGGCCTCCTCGACAGATGGGGCGCGAAGGTGATCGCCTTCGATGTCGTATGGGATCTCCCGTCTCTCTACGGAGCTGCTGACGACTCCATCCTGGGAGCGAGCGCTGCAGCCTCGGGCAGCACTGTCTTCGCCCTCACGCTTCTCGACAGGGAGGGCCTGGAGATTCCCCCGGCGGCCGTCATCCCGGTTTCGGGAGATGTCTCGGGGCTCGACTCCGCCTGGTCCTGCTCGCCCCCGTTCGAAACGATACTCCAGGGCGCGGCGGGTCTGGGAAACGTGTCGATACCTCCTGACGCCGACGGCACCTACCGGAGGGTGCCCCTCTTCACATCCACTCCCGCCGGAGCCGTCCCCAGCCTCGCGGTCGCCGCAGCCTGGCTCTACGATGGAAAGCCGGGTATCTCCCTGGACCCCGGCAGCCTCCACTTCGGTGACAGACGGCTCCCTCTCGACGGCGAATCCGGGATGTGGCTCAGGTTCAGGGGTCCCGCCCGCAGCTACACATATGTGCCGATCGCGGACCTGCTCGAATCGCTCCAGAACATGGCGGCCGGAGGTCCAGCAGTTGTCGATTCGTCGATCTTCCGTGACGCGATCGTCTTCGTCGGCTATACGGCGTCCGGCCTCTACGACCTCAAGCCCACGCCCTACTCGGCTGTGTACCCAGGAGTCGAGATCCACGCCACCACCGTGGACAACCTCCTGTCGGGCACGGCTATCAGCAGACCCCGCGACGGGGTCGTCTTCGTCATCGCGGTGGCTCTGGCGCTGCTCTGCTGCGCCGCGCTCCTGGCGATCAAGCCGGTCATGCTCAAGGCCGTCCTCGGCCTTGCCATCCTCGCCGCATACGTCTGGACATGTTTTGCCGTGTTCGAGAGCAACGTCTGGCTCGAGATGCTCTACCCCTCCTCCTCGGGGCTTGCGGCGATCCTCGGGGGCACCGTGCTCTCGTACGGCAACGCCAACAGGCAGAGGAAGCAGATCAGGACGGCCTTCTCGCAATACCTCTCCCCGGCCGTGGTGGAACAGCTCTCGAAGCATCCCGAGCAGCTCAGGCTGGGCGGCGAGCAGCGAACCATGACCGCCCATTTCTCGGACCTGGAGGGGTTCACCTCCTTCTCCGAGAAGCTCACGCCGTCCGATCTGGTGCACCTCCTGAACCGCTACCTGACGATCACGACGGATACGATCCTCGAGAACGCGGGCACGCTGGACAAGTACATCGGCGACGCCATAGTGGCGTTCTGGAATGCCCCTCTCCCCTGCGAGGACCATGCCAGGCGGGCCTGCGAAGCAGTCCTCGAGATGCGCACGTCCATCGCCGGCCTCAACGGGGAGCTGGAGAAGGAGGGCCTCCCGAAGCTCAAGCCGAGGACCGGGCTCAACACCGGCCTGATGACCGTGGGCAACATGGGCTCGTCCCGACGCTTCGACTACACGATGATGGGCAGCGCCGTGAACCTCGCGTCCCGCCTGGAGGGAGTGAACAAGGCCTATGGCACCTACATCATGGTCTCCGGGGCAACCAGGGACGCCGCGGGTCCCGGCTTCGCCTTCAGGGAGCTCGACACGATAAGGGTTGTGGGGCAGCGCACTCCAGTGATCATATTCGAGTTGCTGGGCAGGGACGGCGAGGTGCAGGACGAGATGGCCGCAAGGGTGGAGGCCTATGGCAAGGCTCTCGCCCTCTACCGGTCCGGCAGGTTTGCCGAGGCGGCCTCCGCCTTCGGGGCGATTGCGGACGATCCCCCTTCGCGCTCGATGGCTGCGAGATGCCTGGTCCTGGAGAAGAATCTCGCTGCTGATAAATGGGATGGCGTTTTCGACATGACTTCGAAATGAGGTGAGGCATGATGGCGCTCCTTCTCGCGGTCCTGGTCTCGACAGGCTTCGATGTCGGCGATCAGGCTGCCGTGAAAGTGATGAGGCAGTACCTGTACCCGACACCAGCGTTCTACGCCCAGCCACTGCTCGAGCTCACGCTGGGCCAGGTGCTCACGGTGCTGGAAGTGGGAAGCTCCTGGTACAGGGTCTCCGCCACCACCAGCACATCAGGCTGGGTCCACTCCACTGCGCTCGCAGCAGCTTCCTCGGGCTCGGGCACCGTGGGATCGGGCTCGGGAGGCGTGACCTCCGACGAGGTCACCCTGGCCGGCAGGGGCTTCAACTCCGATGTCGAGGCCCGGTATTCGACTGACAATCCCCAGCTCGACTTCGCGAAGGTCGATGCCATGGAAGCCCTCGAGATCACTTCGAGCCAGCTCGAGCAGTTCCTCGTCCAGGGCGGGATGATCGAGGGCTCCTCGGCAGGCGAGGGCGGCACCGCAGGCTCCACCTCGGAGTCCGGCTCTCCGTCTTCGAGGGGAGGGAACTCGAGATGACAGTTCTTTCTCTGCTGTTGCCCGCGATTGTCGGATTCGGCCTGGGCGACATCACCGACATCGTGGAGAGCGACGACTTCCAGACAGCGACCGATGTGGCCGGCGCATTCTATCAGGCGGGAAGAGGCCTCTCGGACAGCGAGGAGTACTATCTCGGGCGCGCAGTCGCCGCCAACGTCTTCTCGCTGTACTCCCCGGCGGGCAACACCGCCTTCTCCACCTATCTCAACTCCGTGGGCACCTGGGTGGGAACCTGCTCGCCAGTGCCCTGCACCTATGGCGGATGGCACTTCCAGCTCCTCCAGAGCAGCGAGCTGAACGCATTCGCCTGCCCCGGGGGACTGATCTTCATCACCACAGGACTGCTTGCACAGGTGAGGGACGAGGACGAGCTCGCCTGCGTCCTGGCGCACGAAGTCGCCCATGTGACGCTCAGGCACGGAGTGGGCTCCGTCCAGCAGTCGCGCTGGGTTCAGGCCTTTTCTCTCGCAGGCATGGAAGGCGCCGAGCGCTGGGGCTCCGGTGAGCTTCAGCAGGCTGCGGACAGCTATGGCGATGTCGTCACGGACATCACGGAGTCCCTGATCACGAAAGGCTACTCGAGGGAATCCGAAACCTCCGCCGACAGCCTTGCGGTGATCATCGCCGCAGCCGCCGGCTACGATCCGGCAGGGTTGACCAGGGTTCTCGACCGCATGGCCGGTCTGACCACGAGATCTGGTCCCGGTTTCTGGCAGACGCACCCCTCTCCTGAGGACCGCCTGGACGACCTCGGATCGGCATCCGGCGGTCAGACGACGGGCTACGAGCTCAGGAAGGCGCGTTTCGAAGCCGCGCTGGCCGCGATGGGAACTCCTGACGCCCAGCCCTCGTCCCAGGAGACGTCCGGCCGTGGAACCGGCGGCAGCCGGGGGGGCTCGTCAGGAGGCACCTCCGGAGGATCCTCGGGAGGCTCGCGGCAGTAGGCCGGGCATCCAGGCTGTCGGAGGGCCGCCCCGGATGCCTTCCTGCGTGGAAGCACGAGCGGCAATTAATGCTTGCCAACTGCTGCAAGCATTTACCGAAAGTGGAGTGTCTGTTCCCGACACCCTTGACGGACATTGACATCAGGCGCGTCCGCTGCATCTTTGTGCTGTTGACGGTGTGACGGCAAACAGCCGGCTGAGCCGCCTGAGGCTCATGAAAGGGGAAAGCATGAGAGGCCTTCCTTTAGTGGCGCTTCTCGTACTCGCCGTGGCGTCCTTTGCCGCGGAGAGGGTGGTGCTGTTCGAGGAATTCGTCCAGACAGGTTGAAGCTCCTGCGCAAGCAGCTGGGCTGCTGTCAAGACTATGGTGAACGGCTACCTCGCGACAGGTGACATCGCTCCGACCGACCTCTTCTACAACGGCCCCGCCGCCTGCAGCTACAATTCGGGCAGGCAGTCCTTCTACAGCTGGGGCTACACCCCGACCTTCCAGGTCGATGGCGTGAACCAGCTCATCGGCTGGACCCAGAGCACCGTCCAGGGCTTCATCACCGCCCGCCTGGCCGTCCCCGCCTATCTGAGCATCAACGTGACTCCCGTGGGCAACTCCTCGGGCGGTACGGCCTACTACAGTGTGACAGCCGAGCAGGCTCTGTCCTCTGCATCGCTCAAGCTCTACTCTGTCATCATCGAGGACCACGACATCGCCGGCTCCGCCTATGGCTACTACAGCGGCCAGGAGATGATGTGGGAGCCCAGGGCATGGCCCGCAGGCGCGACAGGCACCGCCATCAGCTTCACCGGCCCCTATCCGCAGACCCTCGAGTTCTCCTTCCCCTACACCCTCAATCCTGCGGAGCACCAGTTCGGGAACCTCAGAGTGGTCACGTTCGTCCAGTCCACCACCGGCACCAAGGAAGTCATGAACGCCCATTACATGGACCTTCCTGACACCGCCACCGGCGTGTACGAGGACGAGACCACACCCGTATCCGGCTCGGCCCAGCTCCTCGTAGGACCCAATCCCACGAGCGGCTACCTGAGCATCGGCGCCCTGCTCCCGGACGGCGTGACCGGCACAGTGAGCATCTATGACATGCAGGGCCGCATCATCGACAGCTTCGACGCAGTCGGCCCCGAAACCGAGTATCTCGACGAGACCGGTGTGTATTTCGTCAGGCTCGAGACCAGCTCCGGCGAGGTCGTCACCCGCCGCTGCACGGTCATCGACTGAGGGATATCCCGGGCTGAGCCATGAAGGGCCGCCTCCGGGCGGCCCTTCCCTTTCATGCGCTCATCCATCCGTTCCCGCCTTCTAATTCAACCGATTGACATCATCGGATATTGACATGGCGGCGCAAACGCGCATCTTCCGGTCGTCAACGCACTTCTTCCGAAACTGCCGGGCATTGCCCGGGAAAGGAGCAGGCGTGAGAAGCCTTCCGTTCATTGCGCTTCTCGTGCTCGCGGTGGCGTCCTTCGCCGCCGAGAGGACGGTGCTGTTCGAGGAATTCACCTCGACTGGTTGAAGCTACTGCGCAAGCAGCTGGTCAGCTGTGAAGACATTGATCAACGGCTATATCGCAACCGGTGACATCGCCCCCCAGATCATCTGGTTCAACGGCCCCGCCGCCAGCCCGTACTGCTCCGGACGCATCAGCTTCTATGGCGTCGGCGCCACCCCGACCTTCAAGGTCGACGGGCTGCTCTCCCAGGCCGGATGGGCCCCGACGCAGGTCCAGAACATGATCAACAACAGGCTCCAGATTCCTGCCTACCTGAGCATCAGCGTCAATGCGGTGGGCAACTCCTCGGGTGGTACTGCCTACTACAGTGTGACAGCCGAGCAGGCTCTGTCCTCGGCATCGCTCAAGCTCTACTCCGCCATTATCGAGGACAATGACGTGGCGAGCCCGGCCTACGGCCTCTACAGCGGTCAGGTCCTGATGTGGGAGCCCAGGGCGTGGCCCGCAGGCGCCACAGGCACCGCCATCAGCTTCACCGGCCCCTATCCGCAGACCCTCGAGTTCTCCTTCCCCTACACCCTCGACCCTGCGGAGCACCAGTTCAACAACCTCCGGATCGTCACGTACGTCCAGTCCACGATCGGCACCAAGGAGGTCATGAACGCCAGTTACATGGACCTCCCCGACACAGCCACCGGCGTGTACGAGGACGGCACCACCCCTGTATCCGGCTCGGCCCAGCTCCTCGTAGGACCCAATCCCACGAGCGGCTATCTGAGCATCGGCGCCCTGCTCCCGGACGGCGTGACCGGAACCGTGAGCGTCTATGACATGCAGGGCCGCATCATCGACAGCTTCGACGCAGTCGGCCCCGAAACCGAGTATCTCGACGAGACCGGTGTGTATTTCGTCAGGCTCGAGACCAGCTCCGGCGAGGTCGTCACCCGCCGCTGCACGGTCATCGACTGAGGGATATCCCGGACCGAGCACGAAGGGCCGCCTCCGGGCGGCCCTTCCCTGTTTCATCCCTGCATGCCCGTGCCTTCGCTTCATTCGTTCTGCCTCGTCGGATATTGACATAATGGCGTAAACTCGCATCTTCTGTTCGTCAATCTACTTCGCACTCGTGCGGGCCCGGCCCGGGAAAGGAGCAGGCGTGAGAAGCATGTCTTTGGTTGCGCTTCTCGTCCTTGCGGCAACGTCCTTCGCCGCCGACAGGGTGGTCTTGTTCGAGGAGTTCACGCAGACTGGTTGAGGCTCTTGCGGAAGCAGCTGGTCAGCTGTTAAGACACTCGTGAACGGTTACCTCGCCACCGGTGACATCGCCCCCCAGATCATCTGGTACAACGGCCCCTCGGCGACCCCCTACTCCTCGGCCAGGGATGCGCTCTATGGCTGGAGCGCAACGCCGACATTCCAGATCAACGGTGCCCAGCAGGTGCTGGGCTGGAACCAGTCAGGCGTTCAGAGCGCCATCGAGAGCCAGCTCGCGCAGCCCTGCCATCTGACCATCGTGCCCAGCTTCACAGGCGACGCCTACGGCGGAACCGTGATCTACTCCATCACTGCCGAAGAGGATCTGGTGGATACCCAGATCTCTTTCTGGGCAGCCATCGTCGAGAGTCATGACATCGCCTCCTCCGAATACGGCGTCTACAGCGGGCAGGAGCTGATGTGGGAGCCCAGAGCATTCCCCGTGGGCACTTCGGGCCAGGCCGTCACATTCACAGGTCCTTATCCGCAGACGGTCACCGTTACCGGGAGCTACACCCTTGACCCGGTCTCCATGGCGTTCGGCAGCCTGGAAAGCATCGCATACGTTCAGAAGAACATCGACGATCACGCAGTTCTCAACGCCAGCTTCATCGACCTTCCCGACACCAATACCGGTATCTCCGGGGGCGGCTCCATGCAGGCCGGTCTGGAGATCTTCCCCAACCCCTCCATGGGACCTTTCAGCATCAGCTCGATACTCCCCGAGGGTGAATCCGGGCTTGTCAGGATCTTCGACATGAACGGCAGGTTGATGGACGAGTTGCCGGCTTCAGAAGCCATGACGACGACTCTCGGAACTGCCGGCGTGTATTTCGTCAGACTCGAAACCAGCTCAGGCGAGGTCATAACCCGCCGCTGCACTGTCATCGACTGAAGAGGATCTCCGGCTGAGTGACGAAGGGCCGCCTCCGGGCGGCCCTTTCCGCTGATCCCGCCGAACCGGCATATTCCTTTCTCAGGGCTCGAAGCAGTCGGATGCCCCCAGTCCTGATTCGAGAAGCATCCCGGTGAGCCCCTTGATATGCTCCTGCTCGGAAAAGCTCCTTCTGATGTCTGGATCGGCGATCGCCGTCAGCGAGAGGTCGAGGAGACAGCCGGTCTCTTCGAGGAGCTGCTTCAGCTCGGAGAGCCTGCCCAGGCTCGAGAGACATCCCGCCTCGCGGAAGCGGATCTCAAGCAGCATCGACAGGTCGGTTTTCGAGATCAGTGAAGCAGCGCTCGTGAGCAGATCCAGTGCCCGCTCCTGTCTCTTCCAGCCGGGAAGCAGGGACATCGCAGATCCTTCCGCCAATAGCAGATCGGCCTGGGAGATCACAGGCAGGCCTTCCCTTTCCTGCCGGGAACCCGCCAGCTCGATGACCTCGAGGGCCTTCTCGAACTCCCCCGACCGGCAGCGAACCGTCGCCAGAGAGGCGGCAGCTACGGCCACGAGTGCTGTCAGTCCGGTCTTCCGAGCTCTCTCGAGAGCATTCTCGAGGCCTTTGACCGCGGCTTCGGCGTCCCCCAGCGACGCCTTCGCCCGTCCGATGCCGCACTGGGCAACGATCGCGCTGTCCTCCGAGCCGGTGGCTTCAGCCACCGAATGGCATCGCTCGAAGCACGTCAGGGCTTCCCCGCTTCTGTCGAGGTGCAGGAGGATCCGGCCTGACTCGATGTCGGCGTTCATTATGGACAGAACGTCGCCTTCGGACAGGAATACCTTCCTCGCATCGGACAGGAGCCTCAGGCACTCCTCCCAGGCGGGGAAGGCCCTCAGCATGAAGCACAGCTTCATCTGCGAACGGGCCTTCTCCAGGTCGCTGCCGCAGTCCTCGAAGAGGGTGATGGCGTTCCTGCACATCTGAAGGCCCTCCTCCTCGCTGCCTGTCTCGGCATAGATGAGGCCCAGCGTTCCCAGAAGGGATGCCTCCAGCATCGAGCGCCTGGACGGGTCGTCGACCTCGTCGAGCAGGTCGCGGGCTTCCTCCAGATCGTTCCTGGCGGACTCGGGGTAGCCGAGCATGTACCTCGCGGAGGCAGAGCCCAGCCTGGCCTCTATCGATTCGTCCACCGGCAGTCCCGTCGATATCGATCTGGTGAATTCCTCGAGAGCCAGGGCAGGCTCCAGCCTGGACATGTGGAGCAGCGCACGCTGCACCGAGATGGATGCGAGATCCTCGGAGGAGATTGCATATGACGACGCCTTGCGAAGCGCGTTCTCCGCTCCTGCGTAGTCTGCGCGCAGCACTCCGAGCCTGCCGAGCTCCTTCCAGGCCTCCAGCATCTCCCTGCCTGTGGCCGTTCCCGACTGGCCGGCCCTGTCCAGGAAGGTCTCGAGCCAGGAGGCCTGCAAGTCCAGAGCCTGTCTCGACCTGGCGTCCCTGGCTGCCAGGAGTGCGAATTCGGCTCCCTTGTCAGGTCTCGAGCCCTGGCAGTGGCAGAAGGCCGTCTTCTGAAGAAGCTCCTTCCTGCCGTTCCTGTACCGCTCCTCGAAGTAGTCTCCGAGCCTGTTGTACAGATGCTGTCTGAGGGTGGCCGGCATCTCGGCCTCCAGCCTGCTGCGAATGCAGTCGTGGACGAAGGTGAAAAGGAACTCCCCTCTGTCCTCCTCGGGCGTTTCGCGCACAAGCTCGAACTTCACGGCCTCGTCGAGCATCCGGGCCATCTCCACCGGCGTGTCGCCCGTCATGAAGGCGAGGTCCTGCAGGGAGAATCCTCCCGGGAGCAGGGAGCCCATCCTGAGGGCCATCCTGGCTTCTCCTCCGAGCTGGTCCAGCCTCGAGGCGATGAGGAGCGCCATGTCACCGGTCAGCGACACACAAGTCTCCGGGACGTAATTCCACCCCGAATCTCCCCCGTGGCTGATCGATCCGTTTCCGAGCATGGCCTTGAGGAGTTCGCGGATGAAAAGCGGGTTGCCTCCGCTCTCCTGATGTATCCTGTCCAGAAGAGGTCCGGGCAGTCTGGAATCCCGGAGGGCAAGCATCACCATGCTGTCGGAGTGGTCCCGGTCGAGGGGCTGCAGATCGATCCTCTCCGAGCGCGAGAGGCCCAGTATCGCCCTCATCCCCTTCCAGGTCGGCAGATTCAGCTCGACCGGACTGCCCATGGCGAAGATGAAGAGGATCCTGGCCTCCCCTGCGTTCCTGACGAGATAGCCCAGCAGATCGAAATCCTGGTCCGGCGCCCATTGCACATCATCCACGAAGAACACCAGCGGGTACTTCGCGGCCAGGACCGCGAGCACCCTCTCGATCTGCGAATAGAACATCCTCCGCCTGGCCCAGTCGGGCGGGGGCGGCTCCCGGTCCGGCATGAGGGGAAGGGGCCCGAAGAGAATCGATGTCTCGGGCAGGACTTCGCCGACAGCCTCGGCCACCTGGTGCCTCTCCTCGAGCGACATGCCCTCGATGGCTCCGCAGAGCGCCTCGGCGGGGACCGAGAACGGTCCCGTGGTCCCGAGCTCGAAGTACTTGGCGCGGAGGAAGCGGCATTCCCTGTAGGATGCGTAGTGCCTAAGCTCTTCGATCAGCCGGGTCTTCCCCACTCCGGCCTCTCCGGTGACCAGGACTGTGGCGCTCCCCCTGGTGAAGATCGAATCGAGACATGACCTGAGCTGCCTGAGCGGGTCCTGCCTGTCCACGAAATGATCGAAGGAGATCTCTTCCTTGCCGTTGACGCTGAAGAAGGAAAGCCGTTGCTTGCCGCCGGCCTTCGATTCGTAGAGCGCCTGATCGGCCTTGCCTATCAGCGAGGAGAGCTTCCTGTCGGTTTCTTCGCACTCCGCCAGCCCAACGCTCGCCCCCACCCGGATGGAGTCGTAGAAGTGGCTCCTTCCCATCTCCTCCACGAATCGCTGCGCCACACCTGCAGCCTGCAGGGCTCCTGTAGCCGGAAGCACGACAAGGAATTCGTCACCGCCGAATCTCACGACACTGTCGGTCTGCCGGACGCACCTCGCGAGCAGCCAGGCCACCTGCTGCAGCACCCTGTCGCCCGTGAGATGTCCGGCGATGTCGTTGACTATCTTGAAGTCGTCGATATCGATCATCAGCACGGTCCAGACCTCTCCCGGGGCTCTCGATGCGAAAGCGGCATCCATATCCTCCAGGGACTCCCTGGTCAGGACTCCCGTGAGTTTGTCGAGAGGCTCCTGCTTCATCTGCACTCCCTGCCCCGCGCCGGTTCAGCGGGTATTTCGAGCAGACCCTTCCTGACGAGGGCCCGTGCACCCTCTCTGCAGCTCAGCCCGGAAAGCCTGGTCCTGTTGGCTTCCAGGAACCCGGCAACGGCGTCCGGAGACTCGTACGAATAGTCCCGCAGAGCCCATCCGATCGCCTTCCTGATGAAGAACTCCTTTTCGTGGGAGCGGGCGAGGCAGAATTCGAAGAGCATGCCTGCGTCCGCCTGCCTCCTGTGCCCGACCTGGCAGAGCAGGGCGGCGCGGCGCACCCACATGCATGAGTCTCCGATCCAGTTGCGCATGAATGCGGATACCG
>DIAQ01000023.1:0-8504 GCA_002414865.1 candidate division Hyd24-12 bacterium UBA5074
AGCAGGCCATCCAGGCTCATCAGGAGCACGAGCGACGACGAGAGGATCATCCAGCTGGACTCGCGCTCCTGGACCTCGCGGTGTATGTCGATGGGCCTGACGAATGCGCAGACCGCTGTCACGAATGTGAGGGTTACGAAATTGGATCCGATGACGTTTCCGACGGAGATGTCCGATGCTCCCCTGGCGATGGCGAACGCCGAGACGGTGAGCTCGGGAAGACTGGAGAGCACGCTGACGCCGAGGATGGTGATCACGAGTTCCTTGACGCCGAACATCCTCGCGAGCGGGCCGGTGTTGTGGATGATCAGCTCGCTGCTGCCCCACAGCAGGAGCAGGCCACCGATGAAGGCGACAGCGGAAAGGAACATCCCCACCTCCAGTGTCCTGGACAGCGGCTAGTCTATACCGGGCGGGCCAAGCCAGCAAGGCGGCGGATGTGGCACGCCTCCCCGGCTCCGCCGGATATTCCTCCCATGAACAGATCGCACTGTTCCGTCCTGCTGGCAGCCATGCTCGCCGTCCAGGCCTCCGCGGCGATGGCGGGGATACCTCCAGGCTACTACGATCCGGCCGCGGGGCTGTCCGGCGAGGCGCTCCGCTCGGCGCTGCATGACATCATCGATGATCATTCGGTCATCTCCTACGACGATGTGTGGCTTGCCTTCTACACAACGGACGACAAGCCCGGCGGCATGGTCTGGGACATGTACTCGGACGTCCCCGGCGGGACTCCGCCCTACGAATACACCCTCGGAGAGGACCAGGGCGGCTCGGCGAGCGGCGAGGGGGAGGGCTACAACCGAGAGCACACATGGCCGCAGAGCTGGTTCGGCGGAGCAGTCCCCCCGATGAACTCGGACATGTTCCAGATAGTCCCTACGGACATCTACGTGAACAACCGCAGGGGCAACTTCCCCTACGGCGAGGTCGCCTCCCCCACCTGGGTCTCGCTGAACGGGAGCCTGCTGGGCCCGTGCGCCTGGCCCGGCTATGCGGGCACGGTTTTCGAGCCGCGCCCCGACTTCAAGGGCGACCTCGCCCGCAACTTCTTCTACATGACCACTCGCTATTACGGGGAGGATGCCGCCTGGCCCGGAAGCCCCATGACCGACGGCTCGCAGCTCCTCGACTGGGCCGTGGGCCTGCTGATCTCGTGGCATCTCGAGGATCCCGTCAGCGCCAAGGAGCTGGAGAGGAACGAGGCTGTCTACGCGATACAGGACAACAGGAACCCCTTCATAGACCACCCCGAGTTCGTCACGATGATCTACTATCCGACCTATGTCGGAGAGGACGAGGACCTGCCCGTGCAGCAGCCTGTGCTGGCCGTCTCTCCGAACCCGTCCGCCGGAGCCTTCATCCTGAGGCTGGAGTTGCCGGAAGCCGCCTTGGTCGACCTGGGAGTCTTCGACCCGTCAGGCAGGCTGGTTCGTGTTCTGCTCGACGACAGTCCGATGGACGCCGGCACCCACGAGCTGGTATTCGACGGGAACGGAGGCCTGGGAGGCCGGCTGCCATCCGGCGTGTACTTCGGCAGGCTGGCAACCCCCTCCGCAGTGTCGGCCTGCGCGCTTCTCATCCTGTAGACCCCGGGCGCGCCCATCCGTCAGCGGATGACCTCCACCCTGTCAGCGCCGTGCTGCGAGGGCTCGTCAGGACAATCGGATTCGCTGCCGGAGGAAGCTCGTCCACGTCCTCTCCCGGTCCGGGCTACTCCGTCAGCACCACCCGTCCGATCATCACGCCTTCGTCGGTCGAGCAGCGGAGGAGGTAGATGCCGGGAGGGTTGCCCGAGATGTCCAGGGGAACGCTGTGGGAGCCCTGCTCCATCTCTCCCAGCAGGGCACGGGCCACCCGGCGGCCGTCCTGCGAGAAGATCCCTACCTCGACGGATGAATCGAAGCCAAGCGTGAAGGATAGCCAGAAGCTGCCCGCCGTCGGAGATCCGCAGACCTGGAGGGCTCCGCCTTCAGGCACCCCCCCGCCGGAATGGCCGATGCCGGTGGTCGAGGCCAGGTACAGGCGCACGAAACCGTCGTAGTCGCTCGTCAGGATGTCCGGCGCACCGCTCTCGTCCCAGTTGTCCACGCAGGCCCTGAGGCCATAGGACTCCTGGATGGGTCCAGACGCAGTCTGGATCTGGACCATGTCGCTGAAATGAGGCGCGGCATCGGAGCCGTCGTTCCCGCAGAACCACAGGTTGCCTGCGTCCGTTCCCAGGAGCAGGTCCTTCATGCCGTCCATGTCGAGGTCGGCCACCGTGGGGACGCAGCGGTAGAAGAGGATGTCGGTGTCACCGCAGAAGACGCTGGACCACGTGGTGAACAGGTAGCTGGAGGCGGTGCCCGAGTTGAGGTAGAGCCGTATCGGGCTCCCGCCCGGATATGTGCCCTCGCTTCCCAGGACCAGGTCGAGCAGACCGTCGTCGTCCCAGTCGACCACGACCGGGGCGGAGTTGCCGCCGACATCGATGACCGATCCCCCCGCGAGCATGTCCGGCTGCGTATTCAGCGTGCCGTCGGAGCTCCTCGTGTAGTAGTTCACGAAACCCTCGCGGTCGCCCACGATCAGGTCCATCAGCCCGTCGCCGTTCATGTCCGCAACCTGCGGACTCGTGGCGCCGGTGCATCAACCGTAGGGCAGCGAGATGTCCGCCCCGTCGGCCTGCATGTAGGTAAAGCCCTCGAAGACAGGGGCGGGATTGTTCCACACGTTGAGATAGAGGCGGATCTTGCCGTAGTCGAACTCGCCCAGGATCAGGTCCTTGGCACCGTCGCCATCCCAGTCGTAGACGCAGGGAGAGCCATAGTAGCTGACATCTATGGCCGTGCCGTCGGACAGCACGAACGACGGGCTCTGGTAGATCGGCGGTGATGCCGCCACCGCGAACGCGGCCAGAAGCGCCACCGGACAGGCAGCTCTCATGCGTCCTCCTTCTCGAGTCTGCGAACAGGAACCCTCAGGGCGTATTCTCGCGCGGGCCTGATGCCGGGTCAATCAATCTCGAAGGGGCGGATGCCGGGCTAGAACTCGAATTCCTGCGAACCGCCGCCCGGCTCGCTCGCGGACCACAGGGAGCCCCTGCCCCCCGGGAGGCGGAACAGCGTCAGCGTCTCCCATCCGTGGCTCTCGACGACAGGCTTGAGGAAGGTGAACCTGGTCTCGACGATGTGTCGCTTGAGCTGCTCGTCATCCAGCTTCTCCATGCGACCCCGCAGGCGCATCTGGACGCCGGTGGAGGAGTCGAAGTAGCACAGCTCCACCGAGGGGTTCGCCAGCAGCTGCCGGCTCACGGGCTTCGACGTGCCGGTGCAGAATGTGAGACCCTTCTCGTCGACGACCGGCGTGTCCATGCCCCTCACGCGGGGCTCGCCATCCTCGACCGTGGCCATCCATGAAGTCGTGTTCTTCCTGACGAAATCAAGTATCTCATTGCGGGTCATTTCATATCCTCCCGTGTGTTGTCGGTGTGTCCGGATCCCCACCCGATCTATTCTAACACGGCGGACGCGGGACGAAGGGTGCACTCCGGCAGCGGCGCGGAGTCGTCCGGGAGACCGGCGGTTCCTCCCGGGCATCCCCGCAGGAGTGCGCAGCGCCGCCAGCCACAGGATCCCCGTATGGAATCCGAACCCCCGCCGGCTGTATCATCGGCTGTCGCACACTCTGAACACGGAGGCATCATATGCTGGCCTGTCTCGCGGCTGCGGCGCTTCTCGGCTCTGCGACCCCGGTTACCGACCCCGTGATCGTCCACGAGTGGGGGGTGGTCGTCTATTCGGCCGGCACGACAAGGGCCACGGGTTCGCCCGCGGCGGACCCGCTGGGCGCGATCTGCGCAGACGCTCCCGTGCTCTACTTCCACGGAGCCCCCTTCACAGGCGACGTCGCTGTCTGCTCTCTCGGGGAGATCTTCAGCACGTACCCGGAGCCCGACCAGGCCGGGGGACTGCTCCTCGGGCAGGGAGGCCTCGGTTCCGCAGCGAGATGGGAGGATCTGTCGGTACGGCCGTTGGACGACGGAGAGCCTGCGGCCGACCGCGCGGGCATGGCAGACATCACGATACCCGGCTTCGGCTGGGCCACCGGCCTGTGGCGCGCGCCGCAGGCCCTCTGGATACTCAGGGAGAGTGATCGCTTCAGGGACAGGTTTCTCTACTACGAGGTCGATCTGACGGATGTGGGATTCCCCGTACCGCTTCCTGCATACGCTCCGGCGGACGCCCCCGACGAGGATCTGTTCCGGGGAGAGGTCCTCGTCTTCCGCCATCTCGACGACGGCACCGTGGACTGCACCCTGGAGAGTGTCACCGATCTCGACGAGATGGATCGGACGCGCATCGCAGTGCTCGACGACAAATCCTGCGAGACCGCTGCCGCAACTGTCCGCCGATGGGCGGACGGGCTTCTCGGGGAGGACGAGATCCAGGCCATGTGGGCCACCTGGGAGCCGTTCGTGCTCCACGGCGACTGGGGCGGCGGGACGCTCGTCGTTTTCCCGATGCCCGGGTCGCTGGTGGAGAGGATCAGCACCATCGTCGTGACCCCCGACTCAGGAGCTCCGGTCGAATGCAGCAGGTTCTTCCTCGGGATGAAGGCGATCTGAAGGCGGGAGTCGGCATCGGCCCGGGAAACGGCATTCGACCCGGCGGCACCCGGGGCGCCAGGGGTGGATGGATCGAAACAGGACCTCCCGCCAGGTCACCGGAACCACCGGGCGGGCACCGGTCCGCTGCCCGGCCGTAGCGATCCCGGCGTCAGGCATGTCGTTCCTCTGGGCCTCTGCGGAGGACGCGCCCTCCACCCCGCCCGGTCCGGTGACAGCAAGGGTCGATTGAGCTATACTCTCGTCACGTGGAGACATTTGAGGCGTATTGCAACCACGAGAAAAAATGCTAAAAAGCCGTTGCCCGCGCCTCAACCGCCGTCCGCGGCGGTTTTTTGTTACCCTAATTTCCGGGAGATAGCCATGCGCAAGCTGTTCACGAGCGAGTCGGTTTCGGAAGGCCATCCAGACAAGGTCTGCGACCAGATATCCGATGCCGTTCTCGACGCCCACGTCAAGGACGACCCGATGGCCCACGTGGCCTGCGAAAGCCTTGTCACCACGAACTTCTGCCTCCTCGCGGGGGAGGTGAAGAGCTCCACCCAGGTGGATTACGAAGCGCTGGCAGGAGAGGTTATAAGAGAGATAGGGTACGAGATCCCCGACCTCGGCTTCCACTGGAAGGAAAACAGGTACCAGATCCTGATCCACTCCCAGTCGTCGGACATCGACCAGGGAGTGTCCGGCCACCAGGGCGGCGCCGGGGACCAGGGACTCATGTTCGGCTTCGCCTGCAACGAGACCGCGGCGCTCATGCCCCTCCCGATCCAGCTCGCGCACAGGCTTCTCGAGCAGTTCTCCTGCGTCCGCAGATCCGGCGGACTCCCCTGGGCCCGCCCGGACGCAAAGAGCCAGGTGACGGTGGAGTACGAGGACAACACGCCGGCCAGCATCGTCGAGATCCTGATGTCGGTCCACCACGCGCCCGACGCCCACAACGACGACATGAAGAAGGACGTCCTCGAGACGGTCATAACGCCGGTCCTCGGAGAGATGAGCTCCTCGATCGACTGGAGCGGGAAGTTCCTCTACAACCCCTCGGGCAGGTTCGCTATCGGCGGACCGCACGGGGACACGGGCCTCACGGGCCGGAAGATCATCGTCGACACGTACGGCGGCGCGGGCAGGCACGGCGGCGGCTGCTTCTCCGGCAAGGACGCCACGAAGGTGGACCGCTCAGCGGCGTACATGGCGCGCCACATCGCCAAGAACCTCGTGGCGGCCGGCGTCGCGGACAGGTGCGAGATCCAGCTCGCGTACGCCATCGGAGAGCCCGAGCCGGTTTCGGTGAGGCTGGACACCTTCGGCACGGAGAAGGTGGCCGACCTGCGGAAGGTGGAGAAGCTCGTCCGCGAGATCTTCCCTCTGCACCCCTATGGGATAATCGACTATCTGGGGCTCCGCAGGCCCATATTCAGGAAGACCGCCACCTTCGGTCATTTCGGCAGGCGGCCCGGCGAAGACGGCTCCTTCTCCTGGGAGAAGACGGACAGGGCCGGCGAGATAGCCTCCGCCCTCGAGATCGGCTGAGGGACCGCCGGCCGCAGCCGCAAGGCGGAACGAGGTGCCGATGCTGGTCCATCTCGCGCTGCTGCTCCTGTCTGCTGCGGCGTCAGGAGATCCCGACAGCCTGGACGCGCAGCTCGCCTCGACTCAGGCGAGGATAGTCGAGCTCGAAGCCAGACAGGCGCAGGCAGGGGAGATCCTCGTCGCCATCCAGGACCACCTCGCGGTGGCCCGCGAGTACTACACGCGCCTTTCGGCCGAAGAGTCCGGCCTCCAGGCGGCGATCGCCAGGATCGACGCCCGGTTCTCGACGCTCGACTCGGTGCGCGCAGGCTATGCCGAGGCCGTCTCCTCCTATCTGGTCTATGTCTACTCGCACAGGACCATGATAGGCCCGGAGGCCATCTTCGCTCCCGGAGGCCTGGCAAGGGTCGTCAGGCGCGAGTCGTACCTGGATTATCTTGCGCGAGGCGCGGCGGACGAGGTCTTCCTTCTCCGCACGGCGACAGACTCCCTGGCGCATTTCCGCGACTCGCTCGGAATCCTGCAGGACGACGCTGCGAGGCTCAGGGGGCAGATGCAGGACATCGAGAGCCGCATCGTGGACGAGGAGTCCCGCCAGGCCATGCTAAGACTCGAGCTGACGAGCGAGATCTCTATCGCACGCGACTCCGCGAGGACCATCGAGGACGAGAGGCGGCGCATGTCCGCCCTCGTGGCCGGCCTGAGAGTCTCCTCGGCGCCTCCGCAGGCCGGCATTCCTCTTCCAGAGCCCTCCTCGAGCAGCTTCCTCGAGGTGCACAGGGGAGATGTGCCGTGGCCTGCCGACGGGCGCATCCAGAGGGACTTCGGCCTCGAGGTGCATCCCGTGTACGGCACGGAGACCACGAGCGACGGGATAAGCGTGACCACGCTCCAGGGCGTTCCCGTGTTCGCCGTGGGCCCCGGCACGGTGATGTACGCCCAGGAGTTCCTCAGCATGGGAAGGCTTGTCGTCGTGGACCACTGTGACGGCTTCTACAGCGTCTACGGACACCTCGGCAGCATGGTCGTGGAGGTGGGCGACGAGGTCCCGGAAGGCGGGCAGATCGGCACCACGGGCTCCCTGCCCGGAGGGACGAGCGGCTACTACTTCGAGATCAGGAGAGGCGGCCAGCCCGTCGATCCGAGGGAGTACCTGCAGTGAGCGGAGGCGTCCTCAGGGAGCTCAGAGGCCAGGAGCGCGCAGGAGCTCTGCTCGACGGCGCGTTCCTCTCGGGACGGGTGCCCCATGCCTACCTCTTCGCCGGGCCGTCCGGCGTGGGCAAGCTGTCCGCAGCGCTGGCTGCGGCTGCATCCTGGATGTGTGAAAGAGGAGGGATCTGGTGCGGGGAGTGCCGGCACTGCAGGCGGGTCATGTCCCTCCAGCACCCCGATGTCCGTCTGACCATACCCTCGCTGGGCACCACGCAGCCCGAGGACATCGCTGCCCTGTTCACGGCGCGGGCGGCGGACGGGACGACTCCGTTCCGCCTGCCCGGCAACTGCACCGTCCCGATAGATGCTGTGAGGGAGATCCAGGGGAGGCTCGCACTCGCGCCCTTCGAGGGGCGGGGGCGCGTCGAGATACTGGTCGATGCCGACAAGATGCGGCAGGAGGCGGCCAACGCCCTGCTCAAGACGCTGGAGGAGCCCCCTCCGGCGACCCTGCTCGTGCTGACGGCAGTCAGGGCATCGGCCATCCTGCCCACCGTCCGGTCGAGGGTGCAGACCGTGCGGTTCGCCCGTCTCGATGCGGATGCAGTTGCGGACGTCCTCCGGGAGAGGACGGGCATGGATCCGGCGAAGGCCGCGGAGATGGCTGCCGCAAGCGACGGGAGCGTGGGTAACGCGCTGGAGTCCTCTGCGGCGGGCGACGATTCCAGGGACGATGCCCTGTCGGCCCTCGGATTGATGTACGAAGGCGATGACTCGGCGGCGGTGGAGTTCGCGGCAGGCGCTGCCAAGAAGTACGGGACTGCATCGAGCGCATCGTTGTGCGCGAGGATACGGTCCTTCCTGCACGATTCCAGGCGCGCGCTCGAAGGGCTGCCCCCCCTGTTCAGCCTCCCGGGAGAGGTCCTCTGCGGCGGAGGGCGGGAGGCTGCGGCACTGGACGAGGCAACCCGGCTGTTTGCAGTTTGCGAGACCCGGTTGAGGGCGGGAGTTCTGCCGCAGGCCGCCCTGACGGCTGCGATGACCGGAGCCGCAGCTCTGCTGGGGCGGAAGGAGACCAAGTGAACGACATTCAGGAGGTTCAGCCCTCCGGGATCTTCGAGTTCATCGAGGTGGCCTTCCGGGCCAGGAGGCTGGCGGTCTTCTCCAATTCGACGGGATTGCCGGTGGAGATGGGCTCGACCGTGGTCGTATC
>DIAQ01000023.1:8848-13046 GCA_002414865.1 candidate division Hyd24-12 bacterium UBA5074
TATGCGAGGAAGGCTCTGCCCGCAGACCTCGAGAAAGCGCAGGCGAACGCCGAGTTCGAGAAGAAGGTCCTCGAGTACTGCGCCGAGCGCATAAGGACCCGAAGGCTGGACATGAAGCTCACCGGCTGCGAATCGCAGCTCGACCGCCGAAGGGTGAGGATCTACTTCACCGCCGAGCAGCGGACCGATTTCCGGGCACTCGTGCGCGACCTTGCGGCCGAGTTCCGCACACGCATCGAGATGAGGCAGATCGGTGTCCGCGATGACGCCCGGCACAGGGACGGAGTGGGCATCTGCGGCCAGAGGCTCTGCTGCGCCTCCTTCCTCCGCGAGTTCAGCTCCGTCACTCTGAAATCGGTGCGGGAGCAGAACCTGGCGCCGAATCCCTCCAAGGTCTCAGGCGCCTGCAGCCGCCTGATGTGCTGCCTCGCGTACGAGACCGAGTTCTACAGGAGGGCCGCCCGCATCTATCCCGCCAACGGCACTGTCCACAGGATCGGCTCCAGGACGGGCACCGTGCTGTCCACCGACATCTTCGCCGAGAAGGTCACGATGACCTTCGAGGAGGGCACCGAAGAGGTGCTCGACATCGAGGAGTTCCACAGGAAGAGGAAGGGCGGCCGCTTCCGCGGACCCCAGCAGGAACAGGATCATCCCGGGCAGCCGGAGTCGTCCGACCCGCCCCGGGAGCCGGGCGACAAGCCGAAGCACCCCTGAACGGAGCGATGATGGCCAGGTACCTCGTTACGAGCGCACTGCCCTACGCAAACGGCCCGCTCCATCTCGGGCACCTCGCGGGCGCATATCTCCCTGCGGACATCTTCGTGCGCTTCCTGAGGATGAAGGGCGAGGACGTTCTCTACGTCTGCGGCACCGACGAGCACGGAGTGCCCATAACCCTCACCGCCGAGAAGCAGGGGCGCACCCCCCGTGAAGTCGTGGACGAGTACCACGAGATGATACGCCGCGACTTCGAGGCGTTCGGCATCTCCTTCGACAATTTCTCGAGGACCTCGAGACCCTGTCACCACGAATTCGCCCAGAAGGTCTTCCTCGACCTGCTCGCGGCCGGATACATCGTGGAGAGACCCCTCTCGCAGCTCCACTGCCCGAGCTGCAACCGTTTCCTGCCCGACAGGTACGTCCAGGGCACATGCCCCAGATGCGGAAAGCCCGGCGCCAGGGGGGATCAGTGCGAGTCCTGCGGGAGCTGGCTCGAGGCCCTGGAGCTCCAGCAGCCGATATGCGCCATCTGCGGAGCCACCCCCGGGCCGAGGGAGACCCGTCACTGGTTCCTGAAGCTGGACATGTTCCAGGACTGGCTGAGGGGCTGGCTCTCGAGCAGGGAGGGCTGGCGCGACAACGTCCTCAACTACTGCCGCGGCTGGCTCGACGAGGGGCTGCAGGAGAGGGCCATCACCCGCGACATCGAGTGGGGGGTGCCGGTCCCTCTGCCCGGGGCCGAGGGCAAGGTCCTCTACGTGTGGTTCGAGGCCCTGCTCGGATACGTGAGCAGCACGAGGGAGTGCCTCGAGAAAAGGGGATCGGGCGCAGCCTGGACCGATTACTGGAAGAACCCGGATTGCAGACTCGTCCATTTCATCGGCAAGGACAACATCGTCTTCCATGCCATCATCGAACCCGCCATCCTCCATGGCCTCGGCGACTACATCCTGCCCTGGAACATCCCCGCCAACGAGTTCCTGAACATCGGCGGGCAGAAGCAGTCGACGAGCAGGGGCACCGCGGTCTGGATGCGCGACTACCTCGGCCGCTTCCCGGCCGATCCCATGCGCTACGCACTCACCATCAACGCGCCCGAGGGGAGGGACACCGAGTTCACCTGGGGCGAGTTCCGCATTCGCAACAACGAACTCGCAGACGTGCTCGGCAACTTCGTCAACAGAACGGTGAGCTTCGCCGCGCGCGAGTTCGAGGGGACGATCCCTTCGTCCGGGAGCCCGGGCGACGCGGAGGCGGCGCTGTCCGCCAGGGCGCGGGAGACGGCGGTGGAGATCGACACGCTCATCTCGCAGTTCAGGATCAAGGCCGCTCTCATGTCGGCGATGTCGCTCGCGAGGGAAGCCAACAGGTACTTCGACTCCTCGGAGCCGTGGAAGACCGCCAGGACTGACAGAGCGAAGTGTGCCGGCACGATGGCCATGTGCCTCCAGATGGTCGACTGGCTCAGGCTCGCCTTCACGCCGTTCCTGCCCTTCTCCGCGGCGAGGATCAGGGAGATGGTCCCCTCGAGCGCGGATGACATGGAATCGATGGGCACGGAGACAGTCGCGGCCGGCACGAGGCTCGGGAAGACTGCGATCCTGTTCGAGAAGCTCGACGAAGGCTTCGAGAGGGTGTTCGAGAAGGCGGCACCGGACGGGAAGGCATCCGCTCCTCCGAAGGCGAAGGCTCCGGAGCGCCCCGAAGGCCTGGTCTCCTTCGACTACTTCATGAAGCTCGATCTGAGAGCCGGCGTGATCCTTTCCGCAGAGCCGGTCGAGGGAGCCGACAAGCTTCTCAAGCTCATGGTCGACACCGGCGACCCCGCTCCTCGGCAGGTCGTGGCCGGGATCAGGAAGCACTACGACCTGTCGTCGCTGCCCGGACGGCGGGTCGTGGTGGTGTGCAACCTGGAACCCGCGAAGCTGCGGGGAGTCGACAGCAATGGTATGTTACTGGCTTCGGATGGTGTGAACGGCGTGCTCCTCGTGGAGCCCGCCGTATCAGCCGTGCCGGGAGACAGGGTGAGGTAGCCGGCCTGGGGCCGGAGAGAGGGCATTGCCGTCATGTATGTAGGAGATCCCGGATTCCTGCTCGTGATCCTGGCGATGATACTGGGCCTCATCGCCAGCGCAGCCGTGCAGAGAACCTTCACCCGCTACAGCAGGATCGATGCTCACCTGGGGCTCACCGGGGCGCAGACCGCCCGCAAGATCCTCGACAACTACGGCCTCACGAACATCGAGATCGAGCAGGTCCAGGGCAGGCTGACCGATCACTTCGATCCGAGGAGCGGCGTTCTTAGGCTCTCGGGAGAGGTATTCGGCAGCAGATCCGTCGCGGCCATCGGAGTGGCCTCCCACGAGGCCGGTCACGCAGTCCAGCACGCCTTCAAATACAAGCCCGCACAGATCCGTGGAGCGCTCGTGCCCGTCGCCAACCTCGGCTCGCAGCTCCTGCTCCCGCTGATGTTCGCGGGCTTCGCCTTCCAGGCGTTCAACCTGTTCCTCATCGGCGCCGTCCTCTACGCAGGCGCCCTGGCCTTCCACCTCGTCACGCTGCCCGTAGAGTTCGACGCCAGCAGCAGGGCGGTGAAATACCTCGAAGGCACGGGCAGCCTGACAAGCGAGGATCTGGGCGGGGTCAAGAAGGTCCTGAGAGCAGCCGCGATGACCTACGTCGCCGCCGCCCTCGCATCTCTCGCGAACATGATCCGGCTCATCCTCCTGGGGAGACGGAGATAGTGGACCTCTCCACCCCTCTGATCCTCCTCCTGGTCTTCTTCAGCGTCGTCTGCCACGAGCTCGCCCACGGGCTCGTGGCGTGGAAGCTGGGCGATCCCACCGCCTGGAGGGCGGGGAGGCTGACTCTGAATCCGCTGCCGCACATCGATATCTTCGGTACGATAATCCTCCCCGTGATGCTCCGTCTCCTCGGGAGCGCGTACCTGTTCGCCTGGGCAAAACCTGTCCCGGTGGACCCCAGGTACTTCCGCGACCCGAGGAAGGGGATGATGCTCGTCGCCGCCTCCGGCCCCGGCACGAACCTGGCTCTGGCGCTCGTCCTCGCCCTGGTGTTCCACCTGGGGAGGACGCTCCTGCCCCCATGGGCGCTCCAGGGCCTGGCCGTGTCGTCTCTCATCAACATCATCCTGATGGTGTTCAACCTCGTGCCGATCCCCCCCCTCGACGGCAGCCGGATCGTCGCCGGCTTCCTCAGGGGCAGGATCCTCTATAACTACATGAGGCTGGAGCCGTTCGGCATGTTCATCACTTTCGGGCTGCTGTATCTCGGGTTCTTCTCCGGCCTCTTCACAGCCGCTGAACGGTTTGCGGTGGGGGCGCTGGGCCTCCGCTAGGGATTCGCACCCTGCTCGAAAGGGGTTCCTCATGATGCTCCTCCTGCTGCTCCTGGCGGCGCAGCCCGGTCCCGACGCCTCCTGCGTGGCGGTGACCAGGGACCTCACCGGCGCCGA
>DIAQ01000023.1:13373-32346 GCA_002414865.1 candidate division Hyd24-12 bacterium UBA5074
ACCCTCTTCAGCACTCCAGGCAGGGAGTCCCCCCGCTTCGTCATACTGCTCGAAGAGGGTCTCTCGGACAGCCTGGAGGAGGGCACCCTGGAGCAGTGGGCTGCCGACATGGAGCCCTGGACGGGCGAGGTCCTGGTGGCGGAGATGTCCTATTCCGCCCCGGAATCGCTTCGCGCATGGCTCTTTGCACAGCATGCCCTCGGGCTCGAGGGAGCCGTCCTCGTGGGCGACCTCCCTACGGCCTGGGTGGCTCTCGACGACGCCTTCTCCAGGTCCTCGGAGATGTTCCCGGCCGATTACTTCTACATGGATCTGGACGGGGTCTGGCAGGACAACTGGATGGGCTATCCCTCGGCCGGCGATCCAGGGCAGGACGGCAAGTACGACACCTGGGAGCAGGGGAGCCTCGGACCGGAGATCTTCTGTGCCAGGATCAAGACCTCCAACCTCACGGTGGGCACCGAGGCGGGGCTCATACAGGATTATCTCGACCGTGTTCACCAGTGGCGCATCTACGGCGACCCGGGTCCTCATCAGGCCCTGTGCTACGTGGACAACGACTGGGCCACATGGGGGGAGGACTTCGCCAGGTCGATGAAGCTCCTGTATCCTGACACCGAGATGATCAACGACCTGGAGCAGACCTGCGGGACCGATTACGAGGAGAACAGGCTTCCGGTTCCCTATGTGTGGATAAGCCCGTTCGTCCACTCCGGCCCGACCGTGCACCAGTGGAACCCGGGACCGGAGACGTTGTGGAGCGAGATCCTCTCCATCGATCCTCCAGCCCGCTTCTACAATCTCTTCGCCTGCTCCAACGCGAGGTTCACGACGCCACGCAACATGGGCTCGCTCTACACCTTCGCCACCTCCTCGGGCCTGGCGGCCGTGGGGAGCACGAAAAGCGGCTCGATGCTGGATTTCGACTACTTCTACCAGCCCCTGGGCGAGGGAGCGATGCTGGGCGAGGCCTACAGCGACTGGTTCGAGTTCATCACTTCCGGCGGATTCACGCCCTACGAGATGTCCTGGCATCTCGGCATGGTGCTGATCGGCGACCCGACTCTGAGGCCGGCTGCCGAGCTGGCAGGCCTTCCCGGCGCACCTGAAGCCGGAGAGGCGTCCGCACTGAGCGTGGCGGCAAATCCGTGCGCGGGGAGCGTCCTGCTGACTGTGAGGTCGGCGGGGGATCTGATGATCCTGGATATCAGCGGCAGAGCGGTTCTGTCGATCCAGGCGGCCGCAGGCGATCTGGCGCTGGATTTGGACGGGCTGCCTGCCGGAGTCTACACCGCGGTGCTGCGCTCGCCATCAGCGGGCACGGCATCCGCCAGGTTCACACTGCTCCATATCTGAGGCGCGCGGGGAAGGGCCGGCCCGCGGAACCCTTCTCCCTACAGCGTGACCCAGAGGGCGGGATCGTCCGGAAGCTCGCCAAGAGCCTTCTCGTTGATCTCCAGATCGTGCCTGCGCTCGAGCTCGAGCAGCCACGCAGTCAGCCTGGCCTCGGCCAGGGAGGCTCTCACCTGGGGCTCGAGGATGGGTGCTGCCTCTTCCCTGGATGCGGTGTGGGCGGGCACGACTCCTGCGAGGCGGGCGGATACGAAGCACTCGCCGTCGTTCTCCCCGAACCAGGGCGCGGGGTCGGACCATGTATTGGTGTCGGCGGGCTGGAGGGCGAAGATCGTCTCGCCTAAGACCGTCGGCATCTCATCCACCGTCCGCGGCCAGGAGATTCTCTCCCCCTCGGGCGCAAGGCCCGGGCAGACCTCGGACTGACGTGCCAGGTCCGACGCTTCTCCGTGGACGATCGCTCTCCGGAAGGCCGCCAGATCCACTTCGTTCCTGAGGATGATGCACTCCACCGAGCGCCTCTCGGGGATGGACGGGGGATCCGCGGCATAGGCGGAGTCGAGCAGGGCCGTGGTCACTTCGATGGAATCGTTCACGAAGTCGTTGTAGAGGCTGTCCGCCGCAGCCGCCATCATGAACAGCCGCGCCTGTTCCTCAAGCGAATCGGCTACTGCCGGGGACATCCTGCGGAACTCCTCGGCCATGAGTGAGCGATAGACGATCGCCCTCCCCAGATCGTGGAGCCAGGTGGTGTCGGACGGACTGGTCATCCTGAGCGTGGACTCGAACACGATCTCCGCCGAGAGGCGGGCCGCATCCCATCCTTCGCCGCGGATGCTCATCACGACGTCCGGGGATATCTCCGCCGGGATGCCGGTCCTGCTCCGGGCGTAGGCCGAGACCGCCCCGGCGTCGTAGGTGCCGTCGAACAGGGTGAGGGCCTCCTCCTGGTATCCGCGGAGGACCTCGACAGCTCTGAGCTGCGCGAGCTTTTCGCGGGCATATGTCTCGACCGCTTCGGTATCGGCCATGATGTCAGCGAGGAAGACCGGGTCCGTGGGAGCGATGGAGTCGAGCCTCAGGACGGTGCCGACGGGTCCGGTCGCCGACTCGCCGGGGGAGAGGTCCGCGAGGATGCCGGCCGCCTCCGGGCCCAGAAGCGAAAGGTAGGAGGGGCCGAAGGATGTCTGCACCCCGGTCCTGGAAGTCTCGGTGAACCAGACCGTCCAGGACATGTCGTGCAGGAAGGAGTCGATTTCCTCCCGGGTGACCTCCCGGGAGCTCCTGGCCATGATGGAGTCCTGCATGGCCCTGAACATCGAGGTCCGGGCGCTGGCGATCGCGAGTGTCCTGATATCGGGCCTTTCGAGATAACCCAGGTCTCTCATCTCCTGCTCGACCAGCATCTTCCGCCCGAGGGCCACCACGAAGTCACCCAGGGGATTGCCGCTGGCGCTGAACTCCTCCTGCGCACGGAGTTCGAGGGCGAGCCAGGCCTCCCCGGCCTCCCCGACCGTCATGGTGCTTCCATCGGATCTGAGGAGCCACGTGTCCTTCCCGGTGTGGCCGCAGGAGGCACAGGCCAGGACCAGGGCGGCGCAGCAGATGAGTCGCGTTGATGTCACACGATCCCCCTCAGAGGATGACCCTGGGTCTGTACTCGCCGAACTCGCCTCTGAGCACGCCGCATATCTCTCCCAGAGTGGCGTAGCGCCTGACGCACTCGATGATGGGGGGCATCAGGTTCTCTTCGCCTCGTGCGGCTTCGCGGAGGGCATCCAGGCTTCCTGTGACCGCGGCTGACTCCCTTCCGCCCCTCACACCGGCCAGCTTGCCTTTCTGCGAGGCTTCCACCGAGGGATCGACCCTCAGCAGACCGGAGGGGGAGGGCTCCTCGATCTTGTACCTGTTCACCCCGACGACGACCCGCTCGCCGGATTCGATCTCGCGCTGGCAGGAGTAGGCCGCCTCCTGGATCTGCCTCTGCGGATAGCCCTCCTCGATCGCGCGGACCATGCCCCCGAGGCTGTCGATATGGGTGATGTAGTCGCTGGCGAGCCCCTCAATGCGGTCGGTGAGGCTCTCGACGAACCAGCTCCCGGCCAGGGGGTCGACCGTGGCGGTCACTCCGCTCTCGCTGGCGACGATCTGCTGTGTGCGGAGAGCGATCCTGACCGAGTCCTCTGAAGGCAGGGCCAGGGCTTCGTCCCGGCTGTTCGTGTGGAGGCTCTGAGTGCCCCCGAGAACAGCTGCGAGCGTCTGGAGAGTGACTCTGATGATGTTGTTGTCGGGCTGCTGAGCGGTGAGCGTGGACCCGCCGGTCTGGGTGTGGAAGCGCAGCATCAGGCTCTCGGGCTTCCCGGCGCCGAAGCGCTCCTTCATGATGCGCGCCCACAGCCGCCTCGCCGCCCGGAACTTGGCGACCTCCTCGAGGAGATCGTTGTGCGCATTGAAGAAGAAGCTCAGCCTCGGGGCGAAGTCGTCCACGTCGAGGCCGGCCTTCACGGCGGCCTCCACATAGGCTATTCCGTCGGCCAGAGTGAAGCCCACCTCCTGCGGAGCGGTGCACCCCGCCTCCCTGATGTGATATCCGGAGATGCTGATGGTGTTCCACTTCGGCACGCACCGGCCGCAGTATTCGAAAGTGTCCGTTATGAGCCTCATGGACTGGGATGGCGGGAAGATGTAGGTGCCCCTGGCCATGTACTCCTTCAGGATGTCGTTCTGGATGGTTCCTCGAAGCGCCTCCTGCGCGACTCCCTGCTTCTCTCCGACGCAGATGTACATGGCGAGCAGCACCGCCGCAGGCGCGTTGATGGTCAGCGAGGTGGATACCTTGTCGAGCGGGATGCCCTCGAAGAGGATCTCCATGTCGGCGAGGCTGTCGATCGCCACTCCGACCTTGCCGACCTCGCCGGCGCACATGGGATCGTCTGAATCGAGACCGATCTGCGTGGGCAGGTCGAAGGCCACGGAAAGGCCTGTCTGGCCCTGCTCGAGAAGATAGCGGTAACGCCTGTTGGACTCCTCGGCCGTGCCGAATCCGGCGTACTGCCGCATCGTCCAGTAGCGTCCCCGATACATGGTGGGCTGCACGCCACGGGTGAAGGGGAACTCGCCCGGGAACCCCAGAGCGCCTTCGTAGTCCCCGCAGTCGCATCCCGGTAGATAAACCCGTTCCACAGGTATGCCCGAGCCGGTCCGGAAGTCCTTCTTCTGTTCGGGCGACCTGCCCAGCACCGGTGCGAGGGTCTGCTCCTCCCAGCGCTTCCTCTGTTCCTCGATCCTGCCTGACATCTGTGGGAAAGCCTCCTCAGGAGATTGCGGGATTGTAGGTCTTCGCCTGCTCGATGCCCCTCAGGACCCGGAGTCCGGCGAGCGCCAGAGCTTCCATCTCGTGCTCGCCCGGGTAGACGAGTACGGGGGCCAGGTAGGAGACCCTCATCTTTATCCAGTTGATGAACTTCTCGTCGTAGGCGATTCCTCCCGTGAGGATGATCGCATCGACACGGCCCTCGAAAACAGGGCCGAGGAAGCCTATCTCCTTCGCGACCTGGTACGCCATGGCCTCGTAGACCTCGGCAGCATGCGCGTCGCCTTCGGAGATCCGCTTCTCGACGTCCCTCATGTCGTTCGTGCCGAGGTACGAGACTATGCCCCCGGATCCCTTGTTGAGCTTCTTGAGTTGAGCAAGGGTGTATTTACCGCTGTAGCAGAGGGCTATGAGATCGCCAACAGGCAGCGTTCCCGTGCGCTCGGGCGAGAAGGGCCCATCGCCGTTGAGGGCGTTGTTGACGTCGACGATCCGCCCGTCGAGGTGGGCGCCCACCGAGATCCCGCCTCCGAGGTGAACGACGATCAGGCGTGCCTTCTCGTAGTCCCAGCCCTTGTCCCGGCAGGCCTTCCGAGCCGTGGCCTTCTGATTGAGGGCATGGAGGATCGAGCGCCTCGGCAGCTCGGGAAGACCGCTGTATCTGGCAAGGGCGTGCATCTCGTCGACCACGACTGGGTCCGCTATGAAGGCCGGGCAGCCGCATTCCCTCGAGAAGGAGTCGGCTATGAGCGCACCCAGGTTGGACGGATGCTCGCCCTGGACCCCTTCATGAACGTGCCTGAGCATGATCTCGTTGACCGCATATGTGCCCCCCTCGACGGGATAGAGGACGCCTCCGCGCCCCACGACCGCATCGAAGGAGGACACCAGGTAACCTGCCTTCTCCAGTTCGGTGACGATGACCTTCCGCCGGAACTCGTACTGGTCAACTATCTTGTCGTAGGGGGCAATATCCTCCGCCGAGTGGGAGAGCTTGCAGTTCCAGACCTCTCTCTCGTTCTCGAAAACGGATATTTTCGTGGAGGTCGAGCCCGGGTTGACCGCGAGAATCCTGAAGGTTTCCTTCATCTTCCTCCTCTTTCCGGCAGATTTACCGAACCTTCGGATTCTAAGAGCCCCGATGCACTGCGGCAAGCAACTGGAGGGATCATGCGCAGGGACAACCTCTCTCTTCTGGCCGAGCTCGAACAGCAACGCCGGGCGTGCCTCCGTCTGGAGGAGAGCTTCAGGCTGGAAAAGGACGAGGTTCTGACCGACGGATCGCCCCGGGCGCTCCAGGGATTCCGCGAGAGGAGCAGGACGCATTACCAGCCTCTTGTCGCCGGGCTGCGCTCGGAGGTCGTGCGGATAACCGCGATGCTCGTGCCGGGAGAGGAGTGGCAGGACGAAGGCGATGCGGCCTCCCGGGAGATACTGAGGAAGATCGACGAACTCACCGCGAGATTCATCGGAACCCCCCACCGGCTGCTGCGAAACTCGTCGGTCGTGGTCGAGCTCGCACCGGGCAGGCTCGCACAGGCCCCGCCCGCGCCCGGGGACGACGCCGATGCAGATGGCCTGCGCCTGACCGATCCGCCCATCCCATGTCCTGCGTGCGGAAGCCACCTCATGACCGACGCGGGATTCACGATGCTCGTGTGTCCGGGCTGCGGAGCGCGCGAGACGATGGAAACAGAAGATGATGGAGGTCCTCCGGAGTCGGAGGAGGGTGCGGGGGACGGCTGAGGATCCCGGTGCCGGACCCGGTTCATCCTCCTGCGGGGGAACCTTTCAACAGATCCACGGTGAGCCGGCTGTAGATCCTGAATCTCGCGCCGCCGAGGTGCCTTCCCCCGTACCACCGGGCGACCAGGACGAGGCAGTCGCCGGCCCCGATGAGCTGCATCGCCTCCAGGATCGTCCTGCCCGCGCCTGCCTCCCCGCCATCGTGCCTGCTCTCTGCGAGCCGTCCCTCCGGAGTCCTGTACCTTGCAGCCCAGCTGACCTGGGTCGCCTTGCCAAGCCTGTGAACCGAGACGAGCGATGAGACCAGGGGGGCTATCGAGGACTCATCCCGGCAGGGGCCGCCGAAGGCCGCGAAGCGGCTGCGATTCTCCTCGACCCGCTCTCCCTCGGCAGCCCGGGACAGGGTGACGGAGAAGGCCGGACCACCGGCGTCGCGGCAGGGGATCAGTCCTCCGCCCACCGGCCGCCCTCGCCGCTGCACCCCGGGCAGGTCTCCGGGATGGCGACCTCCCCCCGCCCGGAGCAGGCCTGACACACTGCGTCCACACATCCGTCCCCGTCGCAGAACAGGCAGGTCACGCTGATCAAGTCCTCCCCCCCGCAGCAATGGCAGTCGATCCTGCCGGAGGCGTTGCATGCGGGGCAGGTGGCGTCGTCACAGCTCCCATCCGCCCAGCACGTGTCGCAGATGATGGTTCCATCAGTGCAGTCGGGGCAGTCTGCCGTCACGCAGCCGGTGCCTGAGCAGTTGGAGCATGCCTGGCTGACGAGCCCGGTCGCGTCGCAGCACGGGCAGGCCGCCTCGAGGCTGCAGACCCCCGTTCCGCAGCAGGCGTCGCAGGGAATCCACCGGGACCCTCCCTGGAGCCCGGCGATCAGGAAGACCGACAGCGCAGCGAGGATCATTCCGTCGACGCTCCTCCAGCCCGGCTCCGGACACCGTTCTCCATGCAGGAGGCAGCCGGGGGAGGCAGACGATCATGGACCCGCTGCCGGGCCGGATGGCTCTGCAGGATTATGGGGTAAGCCGCTTCGCGTCCCTCGGGAACATCGTCGCAAGGCGGATGTTCTCGATGTCGAGGATCCGGGCCGTCAGCCGCTCCAGGCCAATGGCCAGCCCTCCGTGAGGCGGCAGGCCGGCCCTGTGGGCCATCAGGTAGCTGTCGAAGTCGGCGGGATCGAGTCCGAAGGACTTGAGCTTCTCGACCTGCATGCCGTATTCGTGGATCCTCTGCCCTCCGGTCGTGACCTCGAGACCCCTGAAGAGGAGGTCGAAGCCGAGAGTGGTTCCGGGGTTGTCCGGGTCGTCCATCGTGTAGAAGGGCCGCTTGGAGGTGGGGAAATGCGTCACGAAGACGAACTCGCTCTCCCACTCGCGGGATGCGTGTTCGCAGACGAGGCGCTCCTCCTCGGGCTCCAGGTCGGGTTCCGCGGAATAGTCCCGCCCCGATGCGGCGCCTGCAATGGAATGCGCCTCGGCCAGAGTCACGGCTGGTATGGACGGAGGGACGGCGGGCAGACGGGCGCCCAGCAGATCGATCTCGTACGAGCATGCACCCCGGAGGTGCTCCATCATGGAGGCCAGGAGTGCGGTCTCGGTGGCCATGATGTCCGCGAAGCCTCCGATGAACCCCATCTCGAGGTCGAGCGAGGTGTACTCGTTGATATGCCTTGAGGTCTGATGAGGCTCGGCCCTGAAGACGGGGCCGGTCTCGAACACCCTCTCGAAGAAGGCCACTGCCATCTGCTTGTAGAACTGCGGGGACTGCGCGAGGAACGCCTGTCTGTCGAAGTACTGGACCTTGAAGATGTTGGCCCCCCCCTCGGCTCCCGCGAAGCAGATCTTCGGCGTGTGGATCTCGGTGAAGCCCGCCGAGCGAAGGTACTGGCGGAATCCATGGCAGAGAGCATCTGCGATCCTGAGCCTCGCCCTCTCGACCGGATGCCGCAGGCTTACCGGCCGCAGGTCGAGACTGGTGTCGAGATTGAGCTCGAGCACCTTCTTGGTGAGGTCGACCGAAGGCGGCTCGTCAGGCGTGCAGAGGAACTCGACGCCCTCCACCTGGAGCTCGGCCGTCCTGAGCCTGATGGAGACGTCCTTGATGCCCGCCTTCCTGAGTGTGCCCCTGAAGAGGACGGACTGCTCCTCACGCAGCCTGGACATGGCATCTCCGGCCGCTTCGGCCGGGACCACGCACTGCACGAGGCCGTCGTGCCTTCGCAGGACCACGAAGGCTCCCCAGGACAGCCTCCTGATGCGCTGGACCATTCCGTGGAGCTCCACCGCGGTTCCATCCGGCAGAGCGGCCAGCTCTTCCGACGGGACAGGTATCCTGGAAAGAGAAGGATCGACTCGGTGCATCTCAGGTCCTCCGCCTGTCGCGGGCAGGGGAGCCGCAGCACCCGTGTCCGCCGAATACCGAAGCCCTCTCGATGAGCAGCCTCGCGGCGGTCTCGACTATCTCGACCGCATCGCAGGCCTCATCCGGACAGGCTCCAAGCCCCAGCACGCCGTGCCCGCGCCAGACGACGCAGCGGGCTCCCCCTGCGAACGCCCCTCCGGTGGCTTCCGCCAGCGCCGGCGAGCCGGGTTCCCTGGGTTCCAGCCACTCCACCGCTCCGCCGAGCAGGAGGTCCACCTCGGGGTGGGCCTTCCGGAGGTCATGCACGATCGTGCCCGGAGCGGCCCTGCAGGACGCCAGAACCAGCAGCGCAGGAGTGTGCGCATGGACGACCGCAGAAGTCGCCATGCCCCTCCGGGCAGCAGACAGATGGCCGAGCATGTGGGACGAAGCCTCCGAGGTGGGCCTGACGCCGGGAAGTGTGAGGAGGCTGCGCCCGCCCGTGCCGGTCACCGCATCGAGCAGTCCCCGGCCTCCGCCCTGACCCGTCTGGCGCATCCGTGAACCGCTCGCGGTGATCGCAACCCGGCGCCCCTCCAGGTCGGGGACAGGGAACTGCAGCGCGTGCTCCTCGGTACGGGGCCCCGGATCGGAGAGGCGATCGAAGGAGAACGAGATGTTCCCGGCGCTGGCCTCGGCCCAGCCGCGCGCCGCGAGATGAGCCGCCACCGAGGCGACGGCGGCCCCGGCCGCCCGGAAGGCGGGATCGGGACCGCCGGAATCGCCTGCGGTCAAGCCATTCCTCTCATCAGGACTCGAAGACCTCTGTGAGGGCTTCGTCGATGATCTTCAGCCCCAGATCGAGCTCCTCCGATGTGATGTTCAGAGGAGGCCTGAAGCGGATGCTGTTGCAGCCGCACGGCAGGATGATGGCGCCCTTCTCGAAGATCGTGGACACCATCCTGTCGCGCCTGGGGCCATCGGGGAAGTCTATGGCGCACATCAGGCCCCGACCGCGGACACCGCTCATCGAGGGGTGCCTCGAGGCCATCGCATGGAGTCCGGCCATGAGCCGGGAGCCCTGCCTGTTCACGTTTTCGAGAATGTTGTCCTGCTTCATTATCTCGAGGTAGCGCGTGCACCTCACCATGTCGGTGAGGTTGCCTCCCCATGTCGAATTCAGTCTGCTCGACTCGTGGAAGACGTTGTTCGGCACGTCGTCGATGCGGCGGTTGCAGGCGAACCCGCAGATCTGCGACTTCTTTCCGAACGCGAACATGTCGGGCTCGACTCCGAGCGACTGCCAGGCCCACCAGTTGCCTGTGAGCCCCATGCCCGACTGCACCTCGTCGAAGATGAGCATGAACTCGTGCTCGTCGGCCCTGCGACGGAGCTGGCGAAGGAACTCGGGCCGGAGGTGCCTGTCCCCGCCCTCGCCCTGGATGGGCTCGACGATGAGGCATGCGATGTCATGCCCGTGCCGTGCTATGGCCTCGTCGATCTGCCCGAGCGATGCCGCCTCGGCGGCTTCTGTTTCGGGGAGATGCTCCTCGATCGGGAAGACGACTGCCGGGCTGCTCACGCGCGGCCAGTCGAACCTCGGGAAATACATGTACTTGCGGGGATCGGCCGTGTTCGTGAGGGAGAGCGTGTATCCGGTGCGGCCGTGGAAGGCATGCTGGAAGTGGATGACCTTCGAGCCCATCTCGCCCCTGCCGGCCGCGATGTTCTTGCGCACCTTCCAGTCGAAGGATGCCTTGAGCGCGTTCTCGACGCCCAGGGCTCCTCCGTCGACGAAGAACAGGTAGGGGTGGCTCTCGGGGATGACCGTGGAGGCGAAGGTGTCGACGAAGAGGGCCATCTCCTCCGTGTAGAAGTCGGAGTTCGAGGGCTTGTTGACCGCGACCTCGGACAGGTGCTTCATGAATTCGGGGGTGGTCAGGCCCGCAGGATTGGTGCCGAGGGGCGCGGAGGCGAAGAAGCTGAAGAGGTCGAGATAGTCCTTCCCTCCGAGAGAATCGTGGATCCAGCACCCCCTGCTCTTCCTGAGGTCGAGCACGATGTCGAACCCGTCCGCGAGCATGTGTCTGCCGATGGTCTCCTTGACCGCTCCGGCCGGTATCCTTTTCATGATTCACCTTCCTTTGCCAAATGTAGCTAACAGGCCAATTCGATTAGTAAGTGCATTTAACATATTCTGATACAGCCCCCTAATCTCTCGGGTGCCTGCCGTTGCTGTCAACACAGGCCTCGCAGCATGGCGGCATCCGCCGCAGGGATGCGGGGCGCAGAATGCGAAGCCCCACTCCAGGACGCCAGGATCGCGCAGGGAAGGATTCCAGGGCTGCACCGCAGCCTTCGTCGTCGTCCCCTCCGTCGCCAGAGCCACTGATGGCTGAGAATCCTGCCGGAGCGCTCCACGGTTGCCCGGCGCCGTCACCCACGGGTATATTGAAAGCCCTTAGATGCATGTTGTGCAAGTGGATGTCGGGCATGATACAGAGGGCTTTCCCGAACGCATTTTCGCAGGGGAGAAGCATATGAATCCCGTCAGGACTCTCGGCGAGCTGAAGCGGATCGCGAAGGAGCTCCCTTCGCGCAGGGTTGCGGTGGTCAGGGCTGATGAAGTCGAGACCCTTCTGGCCATCGGCGAGGCAGTCCGTGCCGACATGGTCGAGGCCGTCCTGATAGGCCCCGAGAAGGAGATAAGGGCCTGTGCGGAGGAGGCTGCCTTCGACCTGAACGGAGTCGAGATCATCGAAGCCCCCGACGACAGGTCCTCCGCCTTGAAGGGTGTCGAGCTGGTGCACCAGGGCCGTGCGGATGCCCTGATGAAAGGTCTCGTCGCGACCAGCGAGTATCTCCACCCGATCGTCGACCGCGAGCACGGCATCCGCGCAGGAGAGCTCCTCAGCCATGTGGCCGCCTTCGAGGTGCCCACCTATCCCAAGCTCATAATCGTCACCGACGCCGCCATGGTCATCGCGCCGAACTTCGAGCAGAAGATCGAGCTTCTGAGGAATGCCATCACGGTCGCGAAGGCTCTCGGAATCGACAAGCCCAAGTCCACACTCGTCTGCGCCAAGGAGGTGCCGTACGAGAAGATGCCATGCACCCTCGAGGGCGCGCGCATGAAGGAGATGTGGCTCCAGGGCCAGCTCGGCGACTGCATCTTCGACGGCCCCCTGGCGATGGACCTCGCCGTCTCGCCGGAATCGGTCCGCATCAAGAAGGTGAAGAGCGATGTAGCCGGCGACGTGGACATCATCGTGACCCCCGACATCGAGGCCGGGAACATCCTCTACAAGACTCTGATCTTCCTCGCAGCCGGTGAGCTGGGCGCCGTGATCATGGGCGCCAAGTGCCCCGTGGTGCTCACCTCCCGGGCGGACTCGGCCGAGTCCAAGCTCTGCTCCCTCGCCCTCGCCGGAGTGGTGGCGGGTCATCTCGCCCAGGGCGGGCTGAAGTGAGGATAGCCGCTGGCAGCGATCATGCCGGATTCGCCCTGAAGAAGGCCGTCTGCGACTGGCTCGTCGCGGGCGGGCACGAGGTTTCGGACTGCGGCCCTTCATCCGCCGATCCCGTCGACTACCCCGACTTCTCCGGGAAGGTCTGCGAGGCCGTGCTCTCGGGGAAGGCGGACCGCGGGCTGCTAGTCTGCAACTCCGGCATCGGCATGAGCGTCGCCGCGAACAGGCATCGAGGCATCAGGGCCGCCCTCTGCATGTTCCCCACAATGGCCCATTACGCCAGGCATCACAATGACGCGAATGTTCTGGTCCTTGCAGCAGGATATACCGCCGGCTTCCTCGCGCTCGAGACGACCGCCGTCTTCCTCGCGGAGCCGTTCGACGGGGGCAGGCACCTGAGGCGGGTCCGGAAGATCGACCCGGAAGGAGAAGGGGAGACGGCGGGCGCATGATCGACCTGGTCTGCGGCGCACGGCCGAACTTCATGAAGGTCGATCCGGTCCTGAGAGGGCTCGGCGGCAGGATCGCGGCCCGCCTGGTGCACACCGGTCAGCATTACGACCATGCGATGTCACAGTCCTTCTTCGACGACCTCGGCCTCCCGAGGCCCGACGTGAATCTGGAGGTCGGCTCCGCCTCGATCACCGTGCAGACCGCAATGGTGATGCAGCGCTACGAGGAGAGCCTGACCGATCCGCTGCCCGACCTGGTCGTGGTGGTGGGGGACGTCAACTCCACGCTGGCGTGCGCCCTCGTGGCGGTGCGCCACGGGATACCGGTCGCCCATGTCGAGGCAGGGCTCCGCAGCGGCGACAGGACCATGCCCGAGGAGATAAACAGGCTGCTCACGGACCAGATCACCGACCTGCTCCTGCTCACCAGCTCCGAGGCGCGCAGGAACCTGCTCCGCGAGGGGCGGCCGGGCGAGGCGATGGTCATGGTGGGGAATCCGATGATAGACACGCTGATGAGGCTCATGCCCGCAGCCAGGGCCCTGGCGCTGGACCCTCCGGGGCAGGGCGCCGGCCTGGTGACTCTCCATCGGCCCTCGAATGTGGACACTCCCGGTCGGCTCCGCTCGATACTCGACTCGCTGGGCCGGATGAACGGGATGCGTTTCGTCTTCCCCGTCCACCCCAGGACGCGGAGGAACATCTCTTCCTGGGGGCTCGAGCCCTCCGTGCCTTCGAACGTAGTCCTGACCGATCCCATGCCCTATCTGGAATTCACGGCCAGGGAGGACCGCGCCGCCGTGGTCATCACCGACTCGGGCGGCGTGCAGGAGGAGACCTCCGTGCTGGGCGTGCCCTGCGTGACCGTGAGGCCGAACACCGAGCGCCCGGTGACGCTGGAGCTGGGGACCAACGCCCTCTGTCCCGATCCCCTCGACCTGCCGGACATGGTGGAGCGCCAGATCGGAAGGCGCCCCGCGACGCCTCCGCAAATCCCTCTGTGGGACGGCAGGGCCGGGGCCAGGATCGCTGATGCCATTGGAGGTTTTCTGAAGTGCACCTGATGAAGATGAAAGCCGCAGCAGCCTCGGCCTGCCTCGTCTCCGCCTCCTGCGGCGCGGGCAGCCTTCCCGTGACGAGCGCCGCAGGCGCGGATCTGCAGAGGTTCGCCGTCTATCTGCAGGACGAGCCGATCGGATACATGGAGATCCGGATCGAGCCGGCGGCGGGCGACTCGCTGAAGCTGACGGAGGAGACCGTCTGGGACCTCGTGCTGATGGGCAGCAGGAGGCATGTCGTGATGGAGTTCACAGCCGTCTGCGACTCCACGCTGAACATGGGGAGCCTGGATTTCCATCTGACCGACGGCTCGGCCGTCATCTCGTCGTCGACGATGCGCGAGGGCAACACCCTCGTCACGACGGTGGGCTCCTCCGGCAGGGAAATCGAGACGACCTCCTCGTTCGAGGGCGAGTACATGCCGGCCGCCATCGACCTGGCATGCGCCCTGCTTCCATGGGATGTGGGGCAGGAGAGGACCTTCCCCGCGTTCGACCCCGCCACCGGGACTCTTGCCGAGGCCGTCGCCACCTGCGTCGCCATCGAGCCCGCTGATCTGCTGGGGGACACAGTTCAGGCCGCCCGCCTCGAGATCCGCAACATGGGGACAACCACGCAGGCCTGGGTCTGGAACGGCCAGGTGATCCGGGAGCTGGACTCCGGGATGAACATGGAGATGACGAGGGTTCCTCCCGGACAGGCCGGCGAGGTTACAAGCGACAGGGACCTGTACGAGGCGTTCGCCGTACAATCCACCACCATCGCCGATCCGCGAGGTCCCGGCTCGAGAACCTACATGCTGGAGGGCGACATCGACTGGTCGGCCTTCCAGCTCGACTATCCCCCCGTGCAGATCGCCGAAGGCTCCCGGGTGACGGTCTCGACGCATGTTCCACAGACATCCGTGCCGTTCCCCGTCGAAGTCGACAGCACTTTCGCCATCTACCTCGCATCCGAGCCCATGGTCCAGTCCGACGACCCGGCGATCGTCAAGCTGGCCGACAGCCTCACGACCGGGTGCCGGACCGCGTGGGACGCCGCGCGGAACATCTCGGGCTTCGTGGACAGGGCGGTCGAGAACACGCCCACCGTATCCCTGCCGTCGGCGGTGGAGGTCCTCGACAGCAGGAGGGGGGACTGCAACGAGCACACGGTTCTCTTCGTGGCACTCGCAAGGGCGGCCGGGATACCGGCCAGGACTTGTGCAGGCGTTGTCTACCTCGACGGTGCGTTCGGCTATCATGCGTGGCCTCTGGTCTGGGTCGGTGAATGGGTGCCCATGGACCCGACCTTCGGGAACGATATCGCAGATCCCACGCACATCATCCTCGCCGAGGGCAACCTGGAGTCGCAGTACGTGATAACCTCCGTGATGGGAAGGCTGAGGATATCCGAGGTGGTTGCGGAAGCCGTTCAGGAGGAGGACGTTCCCAGGTGAGCCGGCAGGGCGCCCCGTCCTCGGAGAGCGGGGCCATGCTGCGCGCACTGGAGCTTGCCGCCCTCGGCAGGAGGACCTTTCCCAATCCCATGGTCGGCGCCGTCGTGCTGAAGGACGGCAGGATAGTGGGCGAGGGATACCATTCCTGCTGCGGCGGACCGCATGCCGAGGTGCTCGCGCTTCGCGAAGCGGGTGGAGAGGCAAGGGGCGGCACTCTGGTAGTGACTCTCGAGCCCTGCTGCCACACCGGCAGGACCGGACCCTGCGTCGCGGAGATAGTCGCGGCCGGCATCTCGAAAGTGGTCGCGGCCATGGAGGATCCCGATCCCAGGGTCGACGGGGGCGGACTTCGCGCTCTGCGGGAGGCAGGCGTCGAGGCTTCCTGCGGGATGATGGGCTCCGAAGCCGCCAGGCTCAACCAGGCCTATCTCTGCTATCTCGAGACCGGGAGGAGCCTCCTGGTCCTGAAGATGGCGGTCACCCTGGACGGCAGGATCGCCGCGCCGGACGGTTCGAGCCGGTGGATATCGGGAGAAGCCTCGAGGGCGGAGGTTGCGAGGATGCGTGCTTCCAGCCAGGCGGTGCTGGTCGGCGCCAATACCGTCCGCCTCGACAACCCGGCGCTGGGTCTGCCGACCGACCCGTCCGGGTCCGGCGATACGACTCCGCCCGTGAGGATAGTCGTCACGCGATCGGGCAGACTGGCTCCGAACTCCTCAGTCTTCGACGGGTCCGCTCCCACGGTGGTCGCCGTGCCCGACGGGCTGCCCGGGAGCGCAGAGGCGGTCTTCGAGGATAACGGAGCTGCGGTCTGGCACATTCCCGCCGGGCCTGGAGGTCTGGATCTCGGCGCCCTCCTGAGGATGACGGCTGCAGAGGGGTTGGGGAGCGTGCTCTGCGAAGGCGGAGCGAGTCTCGCGACATCGCTTGTCAGGGAGGGGCTGGCAGCCCGGGTTGCGTTTTTCGTGGCTTCCGCCATACTGGGAGGAGAAGGCAGGGCATCTCTGGACGCGCTCGGCATCTCCTCGATAGGGGGCGCGCTGCGCCTGTCCGAAGTGAGGCACACTCCTCTGGGCCCGGACGTTCTCGTGGAGGGAAGCGTTGTTTACCGGTCTCGTTGAGGGATTGGGCAGGATCGCCGCCCCGGGTCCCGGTCTCGTCGTGGACACCGGAGGAATCGACTGCGTCCCGGGCATGAGCCTGGCGGTCGATGGCGCCTGCCTCACGGTGGCGTGTCTGACCCAGGCCGGTCCGAGGTTCGACCTGGCGAAGGAAACCGTACTGGCCTCGCTGGCCGGATCCTATGCACGGGGCTGCATCGTCAACCTGGAGAGGCCTCTGGAAGCCAATGGACGGCTGCACGGTCACTTCGTCACAGGCCATGTGGACTGCACGGCGGAGGTCCTTCGGGCAGGCTCCGAGACCGAGATCGCGATCCCCGAGGGCCGGGGCAGATTCCTGGTCGAGAAGGGGTCCGTCGCGGTGAGCGGCATCAGCCTGACGATCGCCCGCCTCGGCCCTGGCAGCTTCACCGTGGCCCTGATCCCGGAAACGCTGAAGAGGACGACCGCCGGTTCATGGAGGCCGGGGACGAGGGTCAACCTGGAATTCGACATCCTCGGGAAGTACGTGCTGCGTCGCCTCGAGGAGGACGAGCGCGGAGCCCGTCTGAAGGAGTACCTTGAGAAACGAGGGGATGGCGCCCGCTGAGCAGGCCATAGAGGCCGTCGGCCGTGGCGAGACGGTCATCATCGTCGACGACGAGAACCGCGAGAACGAGGGCGACCTCCTCATCGCGGCCGAGAAGTGCACTCCCGCGATCATCAACTTCATGGCGAGGGAGGCCCGGGGCCTGATCTGCCTCGCGATGACCCCCGCCGACCTGGCCCGGCTGGAGATAGACGAGATGGTGCAGAACAACACGGCTCTGCACAATACGGCCTTCATGGTCTCCATTGATGCCTCCTCGGGCGTCACGACCGGGATCTCGGCGGCGGACAGGGCGCGGACCATCGCAATCGCGATCTCACAGGGATCGAAGCCCTCCGACCTCGCGCGGCCGGGTCACATCTTCCCCCTCTGCGCACGGGAGGGAGGTGTCCTCCGGAGGACGGGCCACACCGAAGCGGCGGTCGACCTGGCACGGCTGGCCGGCCTGCATCCCTCGGGAGTCATCTGCGAGGTGATGAACGACGACGGCTCGATGGCGCGTCTTCCCGATCTCAGGATCTTTGCGGAGCGGCACGGCCTTCTGCTCTCCTCGGTGGAGGAGCTCGTGCGCTACCGCCGGAAGACGGAAAGGCTCGTCATGAAGGTGGCGGAGACCAGCCTCCCGACGGAGTGGGGCAGGTTCCATCTCAGCATCTACGAGAACCTGCTCGATCACGAGCTGCACGTGGCCCTGGTCAAGGGGGATGTGTCGGGCGGGAGGAACGTGCTCGTGCGCGTCCATTCCCAGTGCCTCACGGGCGACGTATTCGGCTCCAGCAGGTGCGACTGCGGTCCCCAGCTCCATGCCGCCATGGAGCTCATCGAAAAGGAGGGGTCGGGCGTGCTGCTGTACATGTCGCAGGAAGGCCGCGGAATCGGGATCGTGGACAAGATTCACGCCTATACGCTCCAGGATCATGGATTCGACACGGTGGAGGCGAACGAGAAGCTCGGATTCGAAGCCGATCTCCGCGACTACGGGATCGGCGCGCAGATACTCAGCGACCTGGGGCTCACCAGCATCAGGCTGCTCACCAACAACCCGCGCAAGATCGTGGGTCTCAGTGGTTACGGGTTGGAAGTAACGGAGAGGGTCAGGCTTGAGGTCAGCCCCGGCGAGGACAATCTGCGCTATCTGCGCACGAAGAAGGAAAAGCTGGGGCATCTTCTCGAGGGAGTTGGCGATGGCGTGGATACATGAGGGTTCGTTCGACGGCTGCGGCCTGCGCGTCGCCGTCGTCGTGGGGCGTTTCAACAGCGTCGTCACCGAGAGGCTGCTCGACGGGGCGCTGGACTGCCTCGAGCGTCACGGAGTGGAGACGGACAATGTGGACGTCTTCTGGGTCCCCGGGGCCTGGGAGATCCCTGCCTCGGCCCGCCGCATAGCGGATCTCGGGAGCTGGGATGCCGTGGTATGCCTCGGCGCTGTCATCCGCGGCGAGACCCCGCACTTCGAGTACGTTGCGGCCGAGAGCGCCATGGGCGTGGCCAAGACGGCCATGAAGTGCGACATCCCGGTCATCTACGGCATCGTGACCGCCGACACCCTGGACCAGGCCATCGACAGGGCGGGCGCCAAGTCCGGCAACAAGGGCTTCGACGCCGCCATGGCAGCTCTCGAGATGGTCGGCCTCTACGAGGAGATCGACGAGGCAGCCGAAGAGGAGACCGAGGAAGAGGAACCCGCCGAGAAGGAGCAGTGATTGGGCGTTCGGAACCGCGCCAGGAAGTTCCTTCTGCAGGCGAGATACGCCGCCGACTGCAACGGCGGATCGCTGAACGAGAACCTCGATTTGCTGGGGCTCTCCGAGCGCTTCGGCCCCGATGAGAAGAAGTGGATAAGGGATTTCTCCGAAGCCCTGGGACGCAGCAGGGAGGAGATCGACTCGCGCCTCACGCCTGCCCTCGAGAACTGGGCTCTCGAGAGGCTCACCATGATAACCCGGCTCATACTGGAGCAGGCCGTCGCCGAGGCATCCTTTCTGGGCATCCCGCCTGCCGTGGCCATCGACGAAGCCATCGAGCTGGCCAAGGAGTTCGAGGGAGACGAATCGGCGCACTTCGTGAACGGAGTGCTGGACAGGGTGCTC
>DIAQ01000023.1:32694-34834 GCA_002414865.1 candidate division Hyd24-12 bacterium UBA5074
TCGGACATCCATGGCAACGAGGCGGCGCTGCGCGCGGTGCTCGGGGACCCCGAGGGGCAGTCGGCCGAGCGCACGGCATGCCTCGGTGACATCGTCGGATACGGAGCGCGTCCGTCCGAATGTCTGAGAATGATGCGCCCCGTCTGTTCCGATGTGATCCAGGGCAACCACGACTCGGGAGCCACGGGAAAAACCGACAGGGACTGGTTCAACCCGGACGGCGCCTCGGCGATCGGATACACTGCCTCGGTCCTCGGCAGGGCTCAGCTCGACTGGCTCGGCACGCTGCCGCTGATCCAGCAGATGGATGGCCTCCTGCTTTGCCATGCCTATCCCCCCGACCCCGGCGGCTGGCGTTACATCCTTTCCTCGCGCGACGCGGCAGGGTGCACCAGGGCATTCCCCGACTGGCGGATGCTCGTGGGCCACACTCATGTCCCCGTGCTGTGGGACAGTGTCGGAAAGTGGCACGACACGGCCTCCGGCATCCTCTCGACCGGCTGCATCCTCAACGTCGGCAGCGTGGGGCAGCCCAGGGACGGCGACCCGCGGGCCGCCTATCTCATGATCGACACCTCGGACTGGAGCTTCCGGCACGTCAGGGTCGAGTACGACATCGACGAAACGGCCGCGGCCATCCGAGCCGCGGGCCTTCCCCAGAACCTCTGGCGACGGCTGTACGAGGGGCGGTAGGAATCGGCGGGTCGGCGGCCTGAGCCTCCCCGGGCCTGTCAGCTGCGCCGGTCCTCGATCCCCGATGCAGCGCGTTCCATCGCAGAAATGGTCTCCCGGGCGGTCCTCTCCCATGTGAAGGTCCGCGCCCAGGCCAGCCCTCCCTCCGAGAGCCGCGCCCTGAGTTCAGGAGCGGCGAGGATCTTGCGGAGAGCATCGGCCAGAGCCGGGGGATCGGCATGGGGGACGAGCAGCCCTGTCTCTCCCGGCTTCACCGAGTCGCGAAGGCCATCGCTGTCGCTTGCTACGACGGGGGTCCCGCAGGCGTTGGCCTCGATCACGGTGAGACCCCATCCCTCCTTCTCCGAGGGGAGCGCCGCAACCCATGCCCTGCGCAACTCGAGGAGCTTCCTGTCTTCCTGCACGAAGCCTGTGAACTCCACGGCGTCCCTCAGGCCCAGCCCTGAGGCCAGCGACCGCAGGGCTCCCAGGTAGTCACCGGTGCCCACCACCCGCAGCCTGGCTTCGACTCCATCCGCGCGGAGCCGCGCGACGGCGGAGATGAGATGCTGTATCCCCTTGTACTTCTTGACTCTTCCGATATACAGGACGAGGCCTGGCTCCGCGGAGACTTCCGGCGAGGGGGAGTAGTGCGTCGTGTCGATTCCGCAGGGGATGACGTCGATCGAGCCGGGGCTGATCCCCCGCCGCACGAGGTCGGCCTTCGTGCTGTCCGATATGGCGACGAAGGGACAGTGCGCATACACCCGGGGTATCGAGCTCTCGAGGAGGTTGACGTACATGGCCAGCGGGAGCGCGACCTCGCGATAGGCGGTCGTGCCGAAGAGGTGCGGGACGATCACCAGGACGGGCGTGTCCGACCAGCGAGGCGAGTTGAAAGGCAGCTTGCAGAGATCTTCCACGATCAGGTCGAACCCGTCCAGACCGAGGTGCCTGCAGAAGCCCTCCAGGCCAAGATGGAAGGTGTATCTGCCGCCACGTCTCAGGATCCTGACGCCGTCGACGATCTCCTCCGCCGGAAGCCCGGCGGGCCGGGCGGAGACCTGCGTGACCTCGTGGCCTGCGGATGCCGCCCGCCTGAGGATTTCGTGGAGGTGGACCTCCGCGCCTCCCGCCTCAGGGTTGCGCGGATCGCGCCAGTTGAGCACGAGCAGCTTCACAGCGGCTTCCTCGCGAACACGCCGATCACCGAGCCCAGGGAGGTGCCGACAGGGGTGTGCTCGATCCTGGTCCTGACGGCGCGCCGAAGATTCGAAACCGGCGGCACCAGCACGGGGTACATCGGAAGGCGCAGCCCGACTCCGAGGAACACTTCGCGGGCGATCCTGTAGAGGAGGGACGGGCTGAAGAACCGTCCGTAGGACGAGAACGGCTCCGTGCCGGCATCCGAAAGCAGCCGGGAGAGCGAGCGGGTGGTGAACTGGGTCTCCCACCCCGCGAACCACGA
>DIAQ01000023.1:35068-35399 GCA_002414865.1 candidate division Hyd24-12 bacterium UBA5074
CCGAGGGCGATCATGGTCTTCTTGACCAGAGTGTAGATGTGGAAGGTCTGCGGGACATCCACAAGAATAGAGGCTCCCGGCCTGAGGACTCGCACGCTCTCGAGGAGGAGCGGCGCGGGATCCCTGAAGTGCTCGAGGACTCCCTGGGAGAACACGAGGTCGAAGGTCCCCTCCCTGAAGGGCAGATGGAAGGCATCTCCGCACACCAGAACAACCCCGCTTCCCTCGATGGCCCTGGAGGCCAGCCGGAGAGCGGCGCTGGAATAGTCGAGGGCGACGGCGATGGCTCCCAGAGCGCAGAGTGCTGCGGAATCGCGGGCCGTGGCGGCTC
>DIAQ01000079.1 GCA_002414865.1 candidate division Hyd24-12 bacterium UBA5074
CCGAGAAGATCGGCATAACCGCCGGTGTACCAGTTGTCGATCGATGCCGTTCCGCACATCACCATTCCGTAGGAGTCGCCGGCGATGCACCTGGCCGGCTGAGAGTAGGTGAAGCCCTCCATCCAGCTCCGCGTCCAGAGGACCGACCTGTCGGACGCGGTCCTCATCGCCCAGCTGAAGATGTCGCCGTGGCTGATGCCGCAGAGGGAATAGCCGCCGTCAGGCTGCGCCGCCACGGAGACGAGTGCGGAGTGGCCGGTGTCCGGGTTCCACACGCTGGTGCCGGCCGGCGTGCCACCTGATGTGAATGTCGAGAGGAAGCCTTCGCCGTCGGGGATGGCGCTGCTGTATGCGGTGCCGCAGACTGCGATCATCCCCGTGGACGACTGGGCGCAGCCCAGGGCGTGCGCCGAGTCCGGGAACGAGATCGTCGAGGCCCACACCTGCTGGCCCTGGCTGTCGGTCCTGACGACCCGGCCCGCCCTGACCATGGAAGGCACCGAATAACCCGCGAGGAGGAAACCGCCGTCCGAGAGAAGGGCCATGTCCTCCGCGTCTCCACCCGTGAAGGCGAGAGTCGAGGTCCAAAGCGTGCTCCCGTTGAGATCGAGCTTGCGCAGCGTGCAGACGCCGTCCTGCGAGGAGGCGACGACATATCCTCCGGAGACCTCGACAACGCCGACGGGTGCGCCCGTCGGAAAGGCCACCTGGAATGTTGCGGCTGCGGCAGTGATAGATGAGATGAAAAGGATGGAAAGAGTTTTTACCATAATTCACCTCCGCAGAGATGATCACGCCTTTATCAGAATTGGTCAAGGGGTAATGGGGGATTCCGAGGCGCAGATCGGGGATAGTCCCCGCACGAACCGTGGGATGCAGGCAGCGAAGACACTCGAGAACATGGAAGCGTCGAGTCTGCCGGGCTGAACTCAGCCCTTTCCGCCGCCTCAACAGCCTCCCGGGACCTCCCGGCAGGCATCTTCGGCTGTCCGCGTCCCAGCGGGCCGGCAACCTGCCATCAACCCCTCGAACTTCACCGTCATCGAGTCATAGTCGGATTGCGACATACCGGAGCAGCACTCTCCGAGCATCATGCCGAACAGCTTCTCGACGAAATCCGCCAGCCGTTCCCGAGGGACCCTCGGGAGGAGGTGGCCGACTCAGCGGGGGAGCATCGCCTCCATGGAGGTGGAACAGGAGTCGAAGACATCGTCGCACTCGAAGGGGCCCTTCACGCCACGCTCCTTCCGTTGTACCGCGGTTTCAATACCTCCCGATGACCGCGCCGGCAATTCCCCTTGAACTTACATGCTCCATGGAATACACTTACGGGAGGAGGTGCCGAATGACGAACACCTGTTGCACAAGGGAAGACGAAGTGGCGAGCGAGGTCGTCGATGCTGCCTTCCGGATCCACAGGGCGATCGGTCCCGGCCTCCTCGAGTACGCATACGAGAAGCTCCTGGTCCGGGAGCTGCACAGGAGAGGCCTCGAATCCAGGACACAGGTCTCGATGCCCATGCGATTCGCAGGCGAGGTCATCGAACCCGGCTTCACAGTCGACCTCATGGTCGAGGATTGCGTGCTCGTGATGTTGAAGTCGGTCGAAGTCCTCTCCCTTGCGCATCACAAACAGCTGAGGACATTCCTGAAGCTCTCGGGGATGAAGGCGGGCCTGATCCTCAACTTCGGCACCGCCCTGATGAAGGACGGGGTGTTTCACATGTCGAACGGAAGCGCCTAGCCCGGGCGTCAAACGGAGATGCCGGGGGCGATCCGGGCCGTGTGCGGCGTTTCTCTGCCGGCAGCCTCGGTGGAAGAGGCCGCAGCAGGGGAGAGCAGACGGCAGGCTCGTCCCCGCGCCTCGGAGGGACAGTCGCCGGAAAAGGTCAGGGGCCGTCTGTCACGGCCCCTTGCCTGTCCGGAGTTCCCCCCGGCTATATGAGCTTTATGACCTTCGTGTCGGCCGGATCGAGCGCGACGCCGTCCAGATCGGCAGTTGCGCGGATCTGGAAGTCGGACTTCTCGGATGATGCGAACACGGCCGCCTTGCCGAGCGCGCCCAGCACTCCGTCCTTCTGGGCAAGGGACTGCGAGCCGGAGAGCTTCAGCGAGAATGGCAGGACGAAATCCATCTCCTTGCGCTCGTCCGCCTTCAGGCTGAATGGCTCACCCTTGTACACCGGGAGTTCACCCAGCACGAACTCCTTCGTCCGCTTCTCCTCGCCCTGGCCGTGGGTGTAGAGCTCGACCAGCTTGATGTTGACCGACTTCACAGTCTGATCGCTCTTGCCGGTGAGGGCGAGTCTGCCCGTGACCTGGCCGGCTGCCTTGTCGATCTGCACGGGCATGACGATCTCGAGGCTTGCCGTTCCGATGCCGAGACCCTGCTTGATCTTGCCGAAGAAGGACATGGAGACTCCTTTCCTGGTGGGTTCGAGGGGCAAGCTAAATGGGAGCCGGATGGCGTGTCAACAAGGTTCCGGGAGGAGCTGAGGGCATCACCCCGGCAGACGCACAAAGGCGCTTTGCGGGGCGGCCTGTTCTCCAGGTCGGCGGTTTTGTATTTGTATGTATCAAGTCATCCTGCCATGGAAGGGAGGGTGACCGGATGGTGAGGGTGCGGTGGCCGTAAACCGGAACATGAACCTGGCGAAGGTGGCCACTTGAGCGGACACGTCTTCCTGAGCCACTCCAGCAAGGACTCGGGAACAGCCGGCGAGGCGCTGAAATACCTCGAGGCCAACGGTGTCGACTGCTGGATCTCCTCCCGCGATATCCCGCCCGGCTCCGACTGGGCCGAGACGATCTACAATGCCATAGCATCCAGTTCCGCGATGATCCTCTTCTTCACGGACAACTCGAACGATTCCTGGCAGGTCCGCAACGAGCTGGACATCGCCACCAACCTGAGGATCCCGATCATCCCCGTGCGCCTCGACGACGCCGAAGTCGCGAAGGGCCTGCGGTACTTCACCAACTCCCACCAGTGGCTCGAGAAGCGTGACAAGAGCATGGATGCCCTGCTGGACGGCATCCTGGGAGCCGTTCTGCGGGTCAGGGCGGGCGATGACGAGAGGTCCCCGGCCGTGAGGGAGGCCTGGCGTCGGAGGATCCTGTCACCCTGGCTGCTGGCCGTGGCGGCATTCGCCATCGCGGTTCCGGCCACGATATTCCTTTCCCGCATGGGAAGGCCTGCGCAGGCCGCCGAGACTGCCGGCCTCCTCGCCGGGGGCACGGACTCCTGGGACTTCGCCACCGACATCTGCATCCGCTCCGGCGGGGGCTTCTTCGCCTCGGGAGTCTGGGACTGGGGCTTCGAGGCCGAGGCATGGGTCGCAGGATTCGACTCGGCAGGGTCCCTCTCCTGGTCCTGGTCCGACTCCATGGCCGGCGAATGCAGGCCGATGATCGTCCCGTCAGGAGACGGAGGCGTGATAGCAGCCTACGGGCAGTATGCCGACTTCGGGCACACAGGCTATTCAGTCGAAGCGGTCCGTCTCGACTCACTGGGCGGCCAGGTCTGGCGCGATACGGTCAGGATAGAGTGGCCGGGAGCCGCACAGCCGATCTTCGGGAGCATGGAGAAGGGGCCGGACGGGATGATCCACCTCGCATTCACCCTTCGCACGAGGGGAAACAGCCCCTGCGATGCCGTCCATCTCGTGACGGTCGACCCGGATGACGGGGCGATGGCCTGGGACACCATACCGGGGTGCAAGGAGTCGTGCGCGTATCTGCCCGATTCGTCGGGCGGCTTCTTCAACGTCTTCCGCGACTCGGAGACCCGTGCGACCGGAATAGAGCACTACTCGCCCGCCGGCGTCCTGCTGGCCAGGATAGTCCTGGGAGACCAGAGGATGCAGCCGGGCACCGCGGTCCTGACCTCTGACGGCAACCTCGTGGTCTGCGTGACCAGCGATGGCTACGGCGCCGGGAACGGCGATCTGCTCGTGATGGAGTTCACACCGGACCTCACTCTCCGGTGGCAGGAGGAATTCGGCGGCGACCTGTGGGACGGCGCAGGGTGTGCGATCCAGCTTAACGACGGGAGTCTGGCCCTGGCCGGGAGCACGATGTCCTTCGGCGACGGCTCCAGCGACGGCTGGGTCCTGTTCCTGGACGGGGACGGAGAGCTCAGGGACCAGGCCGTCATCGATCTGGGCGGAGACGAGGACATCTACTCCATCGCCGAGACGGAGCGTGGCAGCCTGCTCGCGGCAGGAACCACCACGGAACTCGGCCAGCCCGACGCATGGATGACCGCCATCCGCCGTGACGGGTCGTATCCCGCGCAGCAGCGGCTCGGGCTCGATCTGATGTCGGAGGACTGGCAGACGGGGTTCGTGAACCAGACCGTGTGGCAGATGGGGCAGAACCGGAACTACTCGCCCTCGATACTGATCGATTCGGCGACCGGGAATGTGGCGCTAGACCTGAACTGCGTCCCGATGGCTTCCCGAGACGCCTTCGTGCCCGCCCAGGGCCTGTGCCTCTCCGCCGATGTGCTGATCAGCGACATGCCGGCTGCCTTCGGGTCGAACAGCGTCGAGATCGGGCTGACTTCGGCGAGCCTGGAGGGTTACGACCGCGACCCGGCTGACGCCGCATCGGCCACTCTGCGTTGGACGTACACGGCGGGCATCAACGGGCAGAGCCGCTCCGTGCAGGCCTCGTGCACCCTGGGCGACTCGCTCTTCTCGACGCTGGAGCCTGACAGCGCATGGACCGTGAGAGGGGCTCCGCAGAGACTTATGATCGAGCTCTGCCGGGCCTCGGTCCGATACTGGATCGGGGACAGCCTCCTTGCAGAGGCGCCCGTCTCCTGGGAGGGTATCGACTCGCTGAGGATATGCCTCAACGGCAACTCTGACTCCTCGCCCCACAAACTGGATGATGTCCGGCTCTTCATGAGGAGATGGTGATGCCCCTGCGGAGCTTCCCCGTCATCGCCGTCGCGGCGGCCGCTGCCGTACTCGCGGGAGGCATCCCGGGCGTCTCCGCCGAGGTGCTGCTCGAGGATGACTTCTCACAGCCCCTGAGGCGCAACTGGATCCTGTTCGGGGATCCCCTGCCCATCGTCTGCGACTCCATGGGCCAGCCGGCGCCGAGCTTCGACAACAACGGCGACCCGATGTACGACAGCGGGGCGATCTCGAGGGGCTCCTGGGACTACTCGGAAGGGCTCGTCCTGGAGTGTGACATGTACGTGACCTCCAACGAGAGAGGGGCATGGATATCGGGGGAGCTGGGCCTGGTCGTCGCTGAAACCGCAGTCTACGGGCAGGATGGCATGGACATCATCGACATGAACCTGACCTATGACTACTGCGGGGAGGCCAACTGGTCATGCCCCCACCTCCAGGGGCAGCTCCAGGCCGCGCTGGTGTTGCCCGACATGACGCTCGACAGCAGGGAGTACATCCACTTCAACGACTGCCTCGATTCCTGGCACAGATACAGGATAGTAATCGAGCAGGACATGACGGTTTCCTTTTACGTGGACACCATGCTCATTCACAGGACGACCGCCCGGATCCCGGAAGGACGGGGCGAGATGTCGGTCGTCCTGGGGAACCGCTCCAGTTCCTGGGGGCGCGTCTTCCACGACAACCTCGTGCTCATGAGGCCGGACTAGCAGGCGGACCGGGTCGGCAGCACATTCCTGCGTTGTCCCCGTGACTTCGGCCCCGCAGTCCGGCCTCCGGAGCGGCAGATCGTCTCCGGCCGAGGTCCACCCCGCGGAGGACGGGAGCGGGATTCGACCGCTCCGCGCAGGTCCTTGACCTGCCCAGACGGTGAGCTATACTCTCGCAGATCAGTTTGCATCACAAACTACTCTGTGGAGGTATGAGAATGGACCCTCTGGACCTGAAGGAGATCGAGAGCAGCGCCTATGGCACCCGGAGCGAAAGCGGGGTTCTCGACATCGTGATCGGCGCCGGTCTGCTGGGATATGGCCTTCTCGCGAACGTCGGAGCCTACCTCGTCCCCACCTATTGCCTGCTGCTGGCGGTGCTGCTGCAGAAGCTCGTCGTGACCCCGAGGGTCGGAAGGGTCCGCTTCGCTGCGGGCCGCAGGGCCCGCGAGCGCAGAGGCCTCCTTCTGATAGCGCTGCTGGCCCTTCTGCCGATCCCCCTCGGGCTGGCCCTGTTCTATGCGGGCAGGCCATCCACCTGGACGGGAGTCATTTCGACCCACATGACGCTTGTGCTCGGCCTGTTCGTGGCGCTGAGCATGGCTGCCGTCGCATGGGCGAAATCCGCACCGAGGTTCAACGCATTCGCGGCACTGGCTCTCCTGAACTTCGCCGGGGCGCAGCTCTTCGGTCAGCCTCACACCTGGCCAGTCCTGGCCACAGGCGTGCCGATCTTCATCGTCGGGATGGCGCTTCTGGTGAGATTCGTGCGGCGCAACCCGGTGCAGAGAGCCGAGGCGGTGTGATGACCTCCGGGGCATCGCAGGAAGAGGCCGGCCTGCCCGGGATCGACAGGCTGATACACGAACCCGCCCGGCTGTCGATCATGGCGAACCTCTTCGTCGTGGAGAGCGCCGACTTCGTCTTCCTCCTGAACAGGACGGGGCTGACCGCCGGCAACCTCTCCTCTCACATGAGCCGGCTCTCGGGCGCGGGCTACGTCGAGGAGAGGAAGGAGTTCGTCGACAGGAAGCCGAGGACCATGTACAGGCTCACGGAGGAAGGCAGGAAGGCGTTCGACGAGTACCGCCGGGTGATCCTGGCGGCGCTGGAGACGTGAGCCATGGATTCCCGCCCGCGAATCTCCGCACGCCCACGGATGACCCTCAGGCGTACCTGTCAGCGCAACCCCGCTGACAGCCTTGCGATCTTCACCCAGTAGACGATCCAGAACACCAGGCACACGGGTGCTACGAAGACGTTGATGAATGGGATCCAGAGCACCAGGGACAGGATGCAGAATGTGATCCCCGACCCCAGCCCCGGATAGGCCGACACCAGGGGCCTTCCTCGACGGGTGTATTCCTTCTCCATCGTGGCGCTCGTGGCAACCACGACCACGAAGTCCCAGGCCATGGCGAACAGCGGGATCATGCTCAGCCAGACGAGGCCGGGGTTCATGTTGCGCGATCTGGGATCGGAGCGCGTGAGCGCCCGGTGCATCGTCATCAGGTAGAATATCTTGGGAAGCAGCATCAGGCCCAGGAACACCAGGGTCCCAAGGGCGCCGTGCACATCCTTCATCATCGACTTCTCCGCGATGCGGTACAGCAAGGTCATCCCCCTCCGTAGACGCCAATGCCACTCGGAAGGCAATATGCACAAGGCCGGCTCCTCCGCGAGGTCGGCGGGGAGCCTTTCGTGGAAGGGCGCAGCATCCTGCAGCCTGACCGGGGGCCAGGGCGTCGACTGCGATGGGGCGGATGATAACCGGCATCAACTGTATATTCGGAGCCTTAGTATCGCCTATAAAGTGTCTAATGTACAATATCAAGCAATTTATACCTATGATAATGCGTAATTCATAGCTTGAATCGTGACAGGTCGATTTCTTTAATACCATCAAGGAGAAGAGGGTTGTTCCCGGAGCCACTCCGCCTTCGCGGCGGGCTCGAAAGGGGCGTACCGGATGTGGATCATCTCCAGACTCGGCTTTTTCAGCATCTCGCGGGACCCCGGCGAGGACCGGCTGAAGGTGAGCGGCCGCTCGATGTCCGACATGGTCGCGCTCCGGGAGGGATATCTGCCGGGCGCATCGGAGATCGAGGATGACCAGCGGGAGGATTGTCGCTACAGCATGACCGCTCCTGTCGACGAGATGTCCGACGCCATGGAACGGATCACCTCGGAGGTCGACTACGGTGACCTCAGGTGCGAGGTGGCCTCGAACCAGGGCTGGCAGAGGCAGGACGTGTACACGGTTGCCTGGAAGGTGCTGAGGTCGATAGGCTGGCTGATGTCGGAGGGAGGGTCCCGGGGCTGACCCGGGACGCAGATGCTGAGCTTCCGCAACGGCGCCGGGCACAGCTTCAGGCTGGAGGTCGTGCGCTATCAATACCCCGACGCCGAGCAGCTGGCTCTCAGCTATCTCGACATGAACTGGCTCCTCGTGAGGATAATCGCCCGCGACTCGGTCGGGGAATGGAGCGCCCAGGATCCCTGCATGACCACGCGCGAGCTGGCCGACCTGGCGGGATGGCTGGAAAGCCTGTCACGGGGCATGAAGCAGCATAATCACTGCGCCTTTCGAGAACCCTGCATCTGTTTCGCACTCCGGGGCATGACAAGCGCGGACGCGGCGGTCGCCGTCCAGGTCGATTACGATCTCCGGCCGCCATGGCGCCCCCGCATAAACCCGAGACAGCAGGCCGTCACCCTCGACTTCCGCCTCGCGCGGGAGGAAGCCTGCGTCGCCGCGTCATCCGTGCGCGGAATGGTTGCCAGATTCCCCGAGAGGACCGAGACCTGGTTCGACACCCGGAAGGGCTGAAGACATGGGACCGGAGGCGTACGGGTTCCTCGACTGCTGCGAGGACACTGTGCTGGAGACGGTGAGGACCCTTTATTCGTCCGGTCACGGCTCTGAGGCGGTGATGCGCTGCTCGACCTGCGGCGCCTACTGGTTCCACAGGATGCACGAGATGGTTCTGTTCGGCAGCGACCAGCCCGACGAGATGGTGGAGTGGTTCAGCCGCATCACCGATGTCGAGGCTCAGATGATAATGTTCTCGAAGGTCAGGCCGAACCTGACCTATCTCACGAGCAGACTCAGCTTCCGCAGGGACGAGAGGGGCGTGCAGCGCTCACAGGGGCAGCCCGCCACGCCGCTCTGGTGAGGAACCGTCCGTCTTCCGCGGAGGCGGGGGTTCAGGAAATCCCGTAGAGCGTGAGATGGGATCCGCTGCGGGTCTCGAGCCGGCCCCTGAAGCTGTATCCGCATTCCAGATCAGTGTGCAGGCTGAGCATCGCGCGTGCCTGCATCGTGCAGAGGTCGGCCGGCGTGGAGAGGCTCCCCGCCAGATCGAGCGCCTCCTCCACCTCCGCGCAGGAGAACCCGCGCGAGAAGGGCAACGCCGTCTCGAGCCGGAACACGAAGCCCAGATGGAATACCATCGAGGCCACCTCCGGTCCCGGCATGCTCCTCCGCCTCGACGCGACGAGGCGGACCAGGTCGTCCAGGGAGCGGAGTATCAGGGAGATCGTCCCCCGCCCGATGCCGCCGTAGAGGACGCCGATCTTCTCCGTGTCGCAGATCGAGCGCAGGGATCCCGCGATGGCATCGAGGCGTGAGGCGGCAGATTCCTCCGAGCCCGGGGAGCCGGCAGCCCTCAGTATCACGATGGGCTTCAGCATGGGCTCGAAAATCCCCATCCTGGCATAGTCGAATCTCTGGGTTTCGGAACCCGGCCTGTGCGGCCTGGCTGTCTGGGCGGGCAGCATCCTGACCGTGACCCTGTCCTGCTCGAGCCCCAGGCGGGCGAGGTCCGAGATCGCATACGCCGGATCGCCTTCTCCGATTCCCGGTCTGCCCTCCCAGGCCGTGACGGCCGTCAGCTCCGCGTCATAGGTGTCGCGAAGCTCCGAAGCGAGTGCGAAAAGGCAGTCCGTGCACAACTCGGAGACTGCGGGGGGATCGCTCTCCAGCCTGGACGACGAGGAGGATTCGACACGCACCGAGCCATCGATCACCGAGTCGAACCGCGCGGCCTGCGAGGCTCCGCAGGACTCGGCGAACTTCTCCCTGGAATGGTCGAGGGGAGACGGGAGCACGGCGATGGTCATCCTGCCCATGGACTGCAGGCATTCCATGAAGATGATGTCGGTCATGTCGATCGCGGACGAGATGCCTATGTCCGCCGCGAGCCCCGCCAGGGCCTTCATGAGCGCCGCGCGCGCCCTTTCCCCGGGCTTGACCTGCCCGCTCCCGGGACCTGTCGTCCAGGCCCCGCAGAAGACCACCATCTTCGGCCTCGGAATGCATTCCATCACCCGGAGTGACTTCTCCTGGTCGGCCCCCAGGGCGTCGAGGATGATCGACGCATTGCCCCTGATGCTCTTCATGCTCCCGAGCGAGTCGCCGGCATGGCTCCTGGCGGCCGTGTACCATCGCATCGCCGCCTGGAAGTCTCCCTTGACCAGGGACGCTTCCGCGAGGGATGCGGGTATCCAGAAGGGACTGGCCGTGGTGGAGTGGCAGTATTCCTCCCAGCACCCGGCTATGACCTCGTCGGCAAGGCTCGAGCTGAGGGCTTTTCTCCCCAGCATCAGCGCCAGCGTGGAGGCATTCGTGGCGCACCAGTATCCTCCGCCGAGCTCCCTGCCGCGCATGTAGCTCCGAAGCGACTTCTCGAGGAGGGCCTTCTTCCTCGCCTTCGGAAGCCCGGAGCGGTCGAGTGCCATGCGCTTGAACAGGCTGCCCAGGAGCGCGTGCACCTCGAAATCGCCGCCCGCCTCGCCTCCCGATGCGGTATCCAGAAGCCCCACTGCCTGATCGAGGTCTCCGAGCCTGGACAGGCAGAGTGCCTGAAGCGCCCTTATGCCCTGCGGATCGATGGAGGGGTCGTCGAGAAGGGAGGCGCCCAGGTCGAGCGCCTCAAGGTACTCGCCCCTGTCGATCAGCCGTCTGATGCCCGCGACCGGGGATCCGAGCCCCTTGTCCCCAGGCCTGTCCATCCGCACCTCCTGACTGTCGTCAGAGCTAACATATCAAACTGGTTGATGATTTACATTCCCTTCCTTCGTATAGCCCATCCAGGCATCGCCAGGCGTGTGCTGCCGCATTGACGATCGCCTCCACGGGATGAAGATCAGGGCCGCAGGGTAACGGCACGGAGGATTTTTCCGAGGGGGATCGAATGCACAGAATTCTCGTCGCGGCTGCGTTCCTCGCCATGCTCGGTGCCTGCGGCAGTTCGCCGGAGGGTCCGGGCAAGCCGGTTCCCGGGCCCGGCCTGATGAGCCCCTCCCTGGGCGACACCATCAGCGGGAAGGACGTCATCTTCCTGTGGGAGCCGGTCACCGACGCCACTGGATACACGCTCCAGATCGCATCCGATTCCGCGATGACCGACCCTGCCGAGCTGACGACTCCGGCGACATCGATCACGTACCAGCCCGGTCTGAGCGGAACGTACTGGTGGAGGGTCAGCGCGACGATACCGGACGGCACCACCGATTGGTCGGAAACCTGGAACTTCTACCTGGACAACCCCTGCCTCTGAAGCAGGCTCAGATATCCTCCCCGCGGCCCGCGAGGTTTTCGAGCGGGCCTCCCGGGATGATGAACGGGGCCAGCACCGGATAACCGAGCGCGATGTCGCCGTCGGGCTCGGCCGCCTCGATGGCATGGGGGAAGCCTGCGTCGTAGTGGAAAACCACGCAGTCCGGAGTTATGGTGAACTCCGCCAGATCGGCCGACGTGAAGATGCAGCCCGAGTAGATCGCCGGATCGATGCCTCCGCCCTCGAAGAGGCTCGATGCGATGGCTTCCTCGACCCTCGTCCGGAGACTGTCGTCGAGCATCGAAGCCAGCGGCTGCAGCCGGTTCCCGCGGAAGATGTCGGCGGGTTCCAGCAGATTCCCCGTCACCAGGTCGAAATTCATGTGTCTCAGGGATGTAGAGGGGTATGCTCCGTAGAATTCGGTGGATATCGTCAGGGAGAGAATGCCCCCCTCGTCGCATTCGATCCTGAAGTCCGAAGCCATGATACCGCGCCCTGTCCCGGCGTAGTTGGCCACCGTCTGCCCGAGGGCTTCGCCTGCCACGGCTTCGTATGAAAGAGCGGTGTTGATCGCCTCGACAGCCGGGTCGTCCGCGCTCCCGATGGCCACCGGCCACCTCAGGAGCGAATTCCCGTCCGGTCCTTCCAGAACTGTTTCCGCGGCGACGATGACTGCCGGAGGGAAGGCGTCCGGCGCGGAGGCCGCGGCTTCATCCGCAGCCGGCAGCAGCAGCGAGGCCAGGAGCGCGGCCGCTGCTGGAGCCTGGAAGCGATTCGTGACGGCATGCCTGTTCATGACACCTCCCTGATGGCGCTGCATCTCATGGATTCCCGTCTCTGCGGAAACGCCGCAAACGGACCTTCCCGCAAGGGGGACCCGGTTTCGCATCAGTCTGTATACACATATCCATGAAGCGGATACAGCGATGGATCTCTACTTATGTGTTGCCCTGCCCCTGCACTGCAGGGCGGCCGGGTTGAAGACGGGGATGGTCCACTCGAGGCCCGATCCGGTTGTGCCGCTTTCAGAGGAGGCTCGCACTACGCCAGCCTCGACGCTCAGAGAGGCTATCCTGCCGCCGCTGTTCACATGGAGGATCCAGAGAAAGCGCCCGCCTTCGCGGTCGGCCGCGGTGACGAAACCCTCGCCCTCTCCCGATCCTCCTCCGGCGTCGATCACGAGATCGCCTGTCTTCGCCATGAGTCCGGGCGTGGAATCCAGCTCCGCCCATCCGTCGGGCTCGGCTTCCATGATGGCTTCCGTGCCGGTTCGCTCACCCGCGGAGAACCCTTCGGAAGAGTCAGGGACGAGCGGCACCCAGGTGTCGTCTCCGAAGAAGACGCCGTCCTCCATCC
>DIAQ01000063.1:0-2280 GCA_002414865.1 candidate division Hyd24-12 bacterium UBA5074
GCGGCTGGATCGTGAACCCGGGGAGCGTGGGAGGGGGTACCCTCCCCGCGGCGGGCACCGCGTCGATCGTCGAGATACCCGACAGGGGGGGCCCGCTGTTCTCCTCGATCCGGGCGCCCTTCGATCCCTCTGCGCACAAGGCGGCCTGCAGGGCGGCAGGCCTCCCCGACATCTATGGCAGGTGCGCCGAGCTGGGACGCGATCCGAGGGGTCTGAAGCACGCTTTCGACACGGGCTGGCGTCAGAGATGGACGGAGGTCTGAGGGCGACCCCTCAGTCCAGCATCGCCGACGAGGCGGTGTGCAGGCTCCCCGGATCGAGGTCGACCACCATGATGCTGTCCAGCCCCTGCCATGAGGGCAGCCCGATCCTCAGGATGACGCCGTCCTCCCCGGGCAGGATGAGGAAGCTCTGTGTGTCCAGCCAGTGTCCGTTGCGCCACAGCCAGCCGTCGAGGCTCCGCCCGGCCGGCACATCCAGGGCGGCGGACAGCCTCGCCACGAACAGGGAATCGTGCTGGACGACCGCGTCCAGGTCCAGGGGAACACCCTGTATCAGCCATGTCCGGTACGCCGCATAGGTCGTGGACGGCCTGCCGTCCCTCGAGGTCGTGACGCGGATCACCGCTCCCGCGTAGCTCTCGGTGCACGAGAGGATCCTGAGCCGTCTCGTCTCCGTTATCGAAGACGCTCCGGACGCCCGGGCCGCCGCCAGAGCAGCCGCCGGCAGGTCCGCAGCCCAGGCCAGCGTGTCGGCCCCCTGCGCCGAGACCAGCCTCAGCCCATCCACCGAGTACATGAAATGGAGGTCCGGACCATCGTAGAGGGTGTCCGCGGTGATCACCTCCAGGGTCACGCGGCTGGAGACCGCCAGCGACCTGACTCCCGCCGGATCGGTAGCCACGAAAGGTATGGCTGCGAGGATCGCCAGTATCATGCCCGGAGGCGTCCCGGGCTCAGCCGGACATCCGGCCGAGCTCCCTCAGGCTCGCCGTTCCCTCCCCCGTTACGATGAAATGGTCCAGCACCCTGAATCCGAGTGTCCTCCCGAGCTCCTGGAGCCTCGATGTGAGAGCGAGGTCCTCGCTGCTCGGCTCCGCCCTGCCTCCGGGGTGGTTGTGGACGAGGATGACCGCGGTGGCGTTGGCCGAGATGATCTTCTCCACGAGGTTCCTGGGGTGCACGGAGGCGCGGTCGACGGTCCCGAACTCGAGATCCTTCTCGGCCAGGAGCCTGCCCGAGGAGTCGAGCAGGAGCGCCACCAGCTTCTCCTTGCGCTCGAGCGCAAGCCTGTTCCTCAGGTATTCCCTCACGACGCCCGCGCTGTCCAGGATCCTGCCCGCGGCAGGGCGCAGCGCCCGGGCACCCAGGGCCGGCACCAGCCCCACCAGCGCGCAGACCGAAGGTCCGACGCCCGCGACCGTCTGCAGCATGTCGGGGGGCTGGCTCAGGATTCCCTGCAGGGAGCCGAACCTCTCGAGGAGCCTCTCGCTGAGCGCCCTCGTGTCCTGCCTCGGAACGGCGTACGTCAGCAGCAGCTCGAGGGCTTCCCTGTCGTCGAAGCCCCTGATCCCGGCGCGGAGGAAGCGCTCCCTCAGCCTTGCCCTGTGACCTGCCCCTGCAGGGCCCGCCCCGGCGGAGGCGCCAGCTTCAGCCCGTGGACCTCCACGAGCCCGAGTGCGGCCAGGAACACCTCGCTCCTCAGTGACAGCCATTCCAGATAGTCTCCCGTCGTGAGGTAGAAGAAGAACTCGATGTCGATCCCGAAAACACCTGCCGGGAGGGCATGGGCGGAGAACGAGCCCTGCTCGATCCGCGGATGGGCCAAGGCGATCCCCCTCAGGTCCTCGAGGAGGAGGGCGACCTTTCCCGAGCCCGAGGCCGGATCGAGCCGGAACGTGATGACCGCCCTCCTGAGAGTCCTTCCCGACAGGTTGTCGATGGTCATGTCGACGAGTTTCCTGTTGGGTATCGTGACGAGGGTCCTCTCCGCCGTCCTGAGCCTCGTGGAGCGCAGTCCTATGTCCTCGACGGTCCCCTGGACCCCCGACGCCTCGACGAAGCTGCCCACCATGAAGGGCCGGTCGAGGAAGATGGTGATCGAGGCGAAGACGCTCGCGAGAGTGTCCTGGGCCGCCAGCGCCACCGCCAGCCCTCCGATGCCCAGGCCGGTGATGATGCCGCTCACGGGGTAGCCCAGGGCCTGTATCAGGAAGACCATGCCGATGGCCGCGACGAGGAACTTAACCGTGTTCCTCAGCACGGGCATCATCTGGTCGTC
>DIAQ01000063.1:2652-5548 GCA_002414865.1 candidate division Hyd24-12 bacterium UBA5074
GCGACGTCCACCGCATCGTCGGAGAGGGGCAGCAGCCTGACCGCGCCATACAGGCCCAGGAGGAGGATGAGGATCCCCAGAGGTCTGGAAACCCTCTTCGCGAAGTGCCCTCCATAGCCGGGATGCCTGTTGCCGACGCGCCTGAGTGCGCAGGATGCCAGTTTCCTGAGACCCAGGGCCACCGCCATCGCCAGGATGGCGAGACCTATCCTGCCCGCAGGCAGACCAGCCATGCGGAAGTGCGTCACATCGTGCAACAGGCCCGTCTGTCTCAGCATCCGTCATCACCCCGCGGCATGATGCCCTTCGCACGGTCCCTTGTCAACGAGTCAAGTAAACCGAACCGTGCTTGTTGACGCGGGTGATGAACGTGCTTCATTCTTCGAGCGTGTCAGCAACAGACGGGAGTTCCTGTATTGGCTGGTTTCAAGGTGAGGGAATGGGTTCTCCAGATAGCTCTCGCGCTCATCATCTTCTTCGGGTTCCTGCGACCGTTCGTGGTGGAGGCCTTCAGGATACCCTCACAGAGCATGGAGAGCACCCTCCTGATAGGGGACCAGCTTCTGGTCATGAAGGTGGTCCAGGGGCAGTACATCCCGTGGACCGACCGGGCGGCCCCTCCGCTCGGCAGCTTCAGGAACGGCCCCTACGGCGCCCTGATGCCCGGCACGGAGTCTCCGCACAGGGGAGAGATCCTGGTCTTCAGGTACCCGGTGAACAGAAACCGCGATTTCATCAAGAGGGTCGTCGGCCTCCCGGGCGACACCCTGCTGGTTCTCCACGACACGCTCTACGTGGACGGAGAGCCATCCGAGTTCGCCACCCAGTTCCAGGACCGCACCAGCCCGAGCATCTTCGACGACAGCTGGCCCGCCTGCCTCCCCGCCCTGCGGGGAAGGGTGGCCGATCTCGACTTCGAGGGCCTCGCGGCTGACTGCATCCTGCTCCCCGACGACCAGATAGCGTACGTCGTCCCCGAGGGCTGCATCTTCATGATGGGCGACAACCGCGACCACTCGAGCGACAGCAGGATCTGGGGTCCCCTGGATATGGACCTGGTCAAGGGCAAGGCCCTCGCCATCTACTGGTCGTGGACCCCGGACCAGGGCCTGCCGCGCATCGGCAGGATGGCCAGGGTGGTGCGATGACGGGCATCGTCTCGAGAGACGCCCTCCCGTTCGCGAGGACATTCTTCGAGAAGGTGCCGGTCCAGTTCGTGAACCTCGACCAGCTCGTGAAGGGAGCCCTGGAGGACAGGGCCTTCGCGGGTGACGCATACTGGCAGATAGACGCCGACGAACCCCTCGCCTACCTCATCCTGAGAGGCGGCCGGCCCTACAGGATCATCGGGTACTCGGGCCCGGGGGTGGCGGCCTTCATCAACTGGATAAGGCGCGACAACAGGGAGCTGACGCTGACATACCGCTTCGTCGAGAGCGGCACCCTCCCCCTGCTCGTGAGATGCTGGACCGAGGAGCCGGCTCTGCAGGAGCTCGACAACGCGAGAGGCGACGTGATGACGGTCCTCAGGAGCATGAGGAGGAGCAGCGACTCCGGCCTGCTCCGGGTCCGCAACGGGGGCACCTCCACCCTGATCCCGATCGAGGACGGGAAGCTGGCCTCGGCCTTCGGGGCGGGGACGACCCTCAAGGGCAAGAGCATCCTGGGATTCCTGACCGAGCAGCTCGAGCCGGGCGCGTGCGCGGACCTCTACCCGGGGCCGACCAGACCCCTGTCGCAGGTGGGCATCTCGGAGGCTCAGCTGATAGTCCTCGCGTTCAACACCTGGCTCGACGCGGCGCGGCCCACCTGGCCGGAATGCGCCAGGATAGCCTCCACCGTCTTCAGCGTCGTCAAGGAGAAGGAGCCCAGCTTCACTTCGTTGTCGTACAACGTGGAGGACGGGCTCTACATGGAGGGTCTGCCGGCGGACACGGAGTCCATCCCCGAGGCCTTCACCAAGCTCATCAAATCCATGGCCAGGAAGCATCCGTCCCCGGAGAACTGCCTCAGGCTCTTCACCACCGTGAACAGGGAGAGGAAGCTGGCTCTGGCTGTGGCAGGCCTCTCCGGCGTGCTGGAGCCCGGAGCCCTTCAGGCCTCCGCTAGCCCTGGGAGCTGAGGAAGCGCTCGATGTCCTCCTGGCGCCCCAGGAGGAAGAGGTCGTCCCCCAGCTCGATCCTGTCGTCCGGCCCGGGGATGGAGTAGCTCCTGAGCCCCTCGTCCGAAGAGATCTTCCCCACGTACGCGATGTTGATGCCGAAGACACGCCGCAGATCTATTTCCCGCAAGGATTTACCTATCATGGCAGCGAGCGGCTTCACATGCACGAAGTCGATGCCCCCGGCGAGGGGCACGTAGCTCTCCACGTTCCTGTGGACGAGCATCCGCGCAACCCTCTCGCCCTGCTCGCGCTCGGGCATGTAGATGTGATTGGCTCCCACCGCCCGCAGGATGCGGGCCTCCCTGTCGGTCGTGGCTCGCGCGTGGACCTCCACGCCCATGTCCCTGACCATCCTCGTGGAAAGGACGCTGGTTCCGAAGTCCGAGCCTATCGAGACCACGACGATGTCGACCTTGTCGATGCCGTTGGCCCTGAGGAGCTGCTCGTCGGTGCAGTCGAAGGCGACCGCCAGGGTGACCGTGTCGCTGATCTCGTCGATCTTCTTCTGATCCGAGTCGACGGCGATGACCTCGGCGCCCAGGCGCGAGAGGCTTGTCGCGAGGCTGTAGCCGAAGTTGCCGAGCCCGATCACGGCGAATTTCTGATACTTGGAGGGCAATGGGACTCCTATCCTATCCCGATCCTGGACTCGGGATAAGAATACCTGAGCGATCTGGACCGCGCCGTGACCGCCGCGAGCGTGGCCGGACCGACCCTTCCCAGGAACATCGT
>DIAQ01000063.1:5899-6369 GCA_002414865.1 candidate division Hyd24-12 bacterium UBA5074
TCGAAGACCAGGTCGAAGACGGACCACCTGCCCGATTCGACCGCCTGCATCTCGGTGAACACCAGCAGCGAGGAGGACGCCGCGCAGGCCATCAGCGCGAGCAGGAGCAGCGCCGAAGCCTTCTGCAGGTCCGACAGCGGTATGCGTCGCTTCCATATCTCGGGGGTGGGCCTGCCCCTTATCAAGGATACCGCCGCGAGGGCGAGGAACCCCACCGTGGTCGTCTTGACACCGCCTCCGGTGCCCCCTGGCGAGGCGCCTATGAACATGAGGAAGATGAATATCCAGGCGGTGACGGGGAGGAGCGAGGCCGTCGGGATCGTATCGAAGCCGGCGGTCCTGGGCGTGACCGCCTCGAGGAAGGAGTTCGCGAGCCGCTCCAGGGCGGGCATGCCCGCCAGCGAGCTGTTCCACTCGAGCATCGCGAACAGGGCCGTCGCCGAGAGGATCAGGATCCCGGTGACGACGAG
>DIAQ01000065.1:0-2018 GCA_002414865.1 candidate division Hyd24-12 bacterium UBA5074
CTGGAGGTCATCCGCACCTATCTCTCCCACGGCGGGCTCCAGATGAACGAGGTGCCGTACCGCAGGGACGGGCTCCTCGACCTGGACGCCGCCTCCCGTCTCGCCGAGGGCGGCGTGGCAGGACTCATCGTCCAGCAGCCCTGCTTCTTCGGGCTGGTCGACGACCTCGGCGCCATCTCGTCATTCATCCATGCCGTCGGAGGTCTTCTCGTCGTGGCAGCCGACCCCGTGTCGCTCGCCATACTGAAGACTCCCGGAGAGGCCGGCGCGGACATCGCGGCCGGAGAGGCTCAGAGCCTCGGGATCCCGCTGTCCTTCGGAGGCCCCTACGCGGGCTTCATGTCATGCCGCAGGGACTTCGTGAGGAACCTGCCCGGACGCATCATCGGACGCACCGTGGACAGGGCGGGGCAGACCGGCTTCGTGCTCACGCTCCAGACGCGCGAGCAGCACATCCGCCGCGAGAAGGCGACGAGCAACATCTGCTCCAACCAGGCTCTCATGGCTCTCGCCTCGACCGTGTACATGACGCTCGCCGGAGAGCAGGGCTTCCGGGGCGTCGCGGAGGCCTGCATGGCCGGAAGCCACTACCTGGAATCGCGGCTCCTGGAGATCCCCGGCACGAAGCGCATCTTCGACTCCCCGTTCTTCCGGGAGTTCGTGCTCGAGTATCCCGTGAGGGCCGGGACCCTCAGGGACCGGATGCTGGGCAAAGGGATGCTCGCCGGGCTGCCGATGCCCGACCTCGCCCCCGGCGCCATGATGTCCACGGTCACCGAGAAGCACACCAGGGCCGACCTCGACGCGTTCGTCGATGCCGCTGCGGCGGCCTGCGAAGAGGGGGTGTGACATGGGCACGATCTTCGAGAAGAGCTGCTGCGGAAGGCGGGGCATGGACCTGCCGGCCCCGGCGGTGCCGGTGCCCGACGCGGCCTCCCTGTTCGGCCCCGGGGCGCTCAGGAGTTGTCCGACAGGGCTGCCCGAGGTCAGCGAGCCTCAGGCCATGAGGCATTTCATCAACCTCAGCATCAAGAATTATCACGTGGACAGGGGCATGTATCCTCTCGGATCGTGCACCATGAAGTACAATCCGAAGCTCAACGAGAACCTGGCCAGGCATCCTTCGTTCTCAGGACTTCACCCGCTAGTCCCGGAAGCCCTGGCGCAGGGTGTGCTGAGGATGATGCACGAGCTGGGCGGGTTCCTGTGCGAGATCACCGGATTCCCCGGAATCACGCTCCAGCCCGCCGCAGGCGCGCAGGGAGAGTTCACAGGGCTCCTGCTCATCAGGCGCTGGCTCCAGGACAACGGCCAGGACGGCAGGGTGGAGGTTCTGATGCCCGACTCCGCCCACGGGACCAACCCGGCCAGCAGCACGCTTGCCGGCCTGAAGACCGTGAGCGTGAAGTCCGGCGAGAACGGCGAGGTAGACCTCGACGACCTGAGGGCGAAGGCCGGCCCCGCCACCGCGGCCCTCATGCTCACAAATCCCAACACCCTGGGCATATTCGAGTCGGGGATCGCCGAGATAACCTCCATAGTCCACGCCGCCGGCGGCCTCTGCTACATGGACGGGGCCAACCTCAACGCGCTGATGGGTATAGCCAGGCCTGGAGACATGGGCTTCGACTGCTGCCACGTCAATCTGCACAAGACCTTCTCCACCCCCCACGGGGGCGGAGGGCCGGGTGCCGGTCCCGTCGCCTGCAGGAGCTTCCTCATGCCCTATCTCCCGGATCCCGTGGTCGAGAGGGCGGAGGACGGCTCCTACCGCTTCGGACGCACCCCGTCACAGTCCTTCGGCCGCCTCCTGGCGTTCCACGGACAGACGGGCGTCCTGACAAGGGCATGGGCCTATATCCGGACACTGGGGGCGGAAGGGCTCAGGGAGGCCACCGAGAACGCCGTATTGAACGCGAACTATCTGAAGGCCAGGCTGAGAGGGGCGTTCGAGATCCCTCACGACTCGGCCCCCTGCATGCACGAGTTCGTCATCTCCGGCGAGCCCCAGGCCCGCA
>DIAQ01000065.1:2358-3036 GCA_002414865.1 candidate division Hyd24-12 bacterium UBA5074
ATCGTGCACGAAGCCATGATGATCGAGCCCACCGAGTCCGAGAGCCTCGACTCGCTCGACGAATTCGCCGAGGCGCTCCTCGCGATAGCGCGCGAGATAGACGAGAAGCCCCATCTGGTGACCGACGCCCCGGTCAATACACCCGTTCTGCGACTCGACGAAGTCAAGGCGGTCAAGGATCTGGACATCGTCGAGGGCCCCGGGGGAGCTCAGGGCGGATGCAGCCCGAGCAGCACGTAGAAGATCGATCGAAGCTCGAGTGGCGGTCGCACCCTGCGCGCGAACGGCCGATGGCGACCGCCGCCCTGCTGGTTATAATGCTGACTGCTTCCTGGGCCGCCGCGGAGGTCATGCAGAATCTCTGGTGGGGCCTCGTGGGAATGGCGATGCTCCTTCTCGCGATGTGGGGCTATCTGCTGCCGACCTCTTATGTCCTCGACGGCGTCGGCGTGACCAAGAAGTCGTTGTTCGGCAGCGAGAAGCGCAACTGGAGGGAGATCCGGAGCTTCGTCACGGACAGGCGCGGCATGCTCCTCAGCCCCTTTCCGACGCCGACAAGGCTTGCGAAGTTCAGGGGCTTGTCTCTGCAGGTCTTCCCCGGCAACCGGGAGGGAGTAATTGCGTTTGTCAGGGATCGGGCTGGAGCAGAAACTTCTCGCATGAGATTCTGCCGGAGGT
>DIAQ01000112.1:0-34618 GCA_002414865.1 candidate division Hyd24-12 bacterium UBA5074
TCCGAGTAGTAGTCGACCCAGTCGTTGTTCTCGCCGTAGAGGTGATCTCCGTCCCCGTCCCACATCCTCGTGAGGTCGGAGTAGTAGAGGTCGGTGGTCTCGCCCAGGAGGAGGCTGTCGGAGCCTATCGTGAGACTGGATATCCTCTGCGTCTCGCCCCAGTCGCCGACCATCAGGGCGTACATGAGGCCGGTCGTCTCGAAGGCATCCATCAGGTAGTTGCGGATCCTCTCCTGGGTGTCCCAGCCTTCGTATTCCGAGCAGATCTCCTCGACCGTGACATACTGCGCAGGCATGCCGAGGGAGTTCCTCAGATCGACCAGGGGCTGCAGGGTGGATTCCAGCGACGCGGCTCCTATCGCGACCCATTCCACGGTCGTCGACGGACGGTGAACCGGGGGGCTGCAGGAAGCGAGGTCCGACGGGTTGGAGACGATGTGCTCGAGGATGTCCACGGCGTTCGAGATCTGTCTCCCGGTCAGAGGAAGTACCGGAACCGACTGGTCGAGCTCGAATCGGACCGTGACGGCCAGGGAGTCGATCACGGTGAGCCTTCCGGACAGCGGGTTGTACCGGAAGGGAGTGAAGGAGACGCTTCCCAGGCGGAACCCCGTCCGCGTGCCTGTGAACAGGGAAACCACCTGGCCCGCCGGGAATGGATCGTCGGAGAAGTAGATCGAGGGGTCGCGCAGGAAGGGGCCGGGGTCCCTCCCGAAGGGCGTGAGGCGAACCGGCAGAACTTCGTGGAGGCCTTCGAGCGCCGTCTCAGAGAGGATCTCGACGCCGGCTCCGGTGACGGTCGCTCCCTGGGGGATCACGAAGCAGCGAGAGACGACCGGCAGGTTGGGCATGCCCTCCTCGAAACCGACGAAGCCCCCGTCGCAGGTGACCAGCTCGCTGCCCTGGAAGCTCGCCAGATCGTAGCCGCCGGGTTCCAGCGAGTAGCAGAAGGTGATCTCACCAGCGGTCGAAGCGCCGGCGGACAAAGCCGCGAGGGCAAGGAACAGGTTGATACGGCCTGACGACATACCTTCCTACCTCGTTTCCGGATCGGGATACGGAAAGCTAACAGGTGGACGGCCCGTGGTCATTCCCGGATGCCGCCCGCTTCGAGGCGGTTCTCTGATCGGCTGGCCGGAAGGAATTCAGGTCCGAGAGCGGACAGACTTCGCAAGGTCGTCATGGAGCCTGCCGAAGGCTTCAGCCGCGGATCGCCGTCTGCGGGCACCCCCCTGGATCACGGGCCTTGCGAGCATGAAGTCGACGTGAGACAGGATCAGGGCCGCATCTCCCTTCCTGCCGCTCCTGACGAGGTCAGCTCCCAGGACAAGGGCTTTCCGGAGGTTCCCGGCCTCCGAGGCGTGGAAATCGCAGGTGACTGCCGGCAGCGATCCGGAGCGACTCGCGGCCATCCTCTCCGGGCGCGCCCGCCAGCAGCGGCCTGCAAGGCGCGTGAGAAGCCTGCTCCTGTAGAGCATCTGGCGCAGGTCCTCCCTGCATTCCCTGCTCCGCCTGGTTCCGAGCCTGATCCGCCCTCCCGGGAGACCGGCGGAATCCAGAGCCCGGGCGAGGTCCCCGGGAGATCCTATCCGCCTGGAGAACGGACCTGTGTCGGTGAAGATGAATCGGAGCTCGCCAACCCCCGCGCCCGAGGCTATGTCCCATGCCTTCCGGAGCTGCTCCTGACCGTCGTTGTGCTCGAAGAGGAGATAGCGCCAGACGACCCGGGGCCGGGTTCCCGGGAACGGCCCTCCCGCCATCCGTTTCATGAACCCGAAGGCCCTGGCGAAATCGCCTCCGATCCTGTACCTGGACAGGCTCTCCTGGTCCACCCCGTCGATGGCGCAGTCGATCTGGTCGATTCCGGAGTCGAACGCTTCGGGCGGGACATCACCCTGGGCATTGGTGCAGATGCTCGTGCAGGCCTCGGGGAAGAAGTCCTTCGCCAGTCTCACGAGCTTCCAGAGGCCCGGGTGGGTCAACGGCTCTCCATGCCCCTGGAAGTCGATCCTCCTGATGGTCACCCCCCGATGCATGAAGTCCGAGAGGAACCTCCGCAGCAGGTCATGGTCCAGCAGCGCCGGTCTGAGAGTCCCGGCCAGCCTGCGCCCGGTGACCTCGCAGCAGGGACATGCCAGCGAGCAGTCGTTCGATGGCTCTATCTGCAGCAGGTCCAATAATTCACAGTCAAATGCAGGCTTCGCGGTGAACGAGAGACAGAGACAGCGGGGGCAGATCTCCGGGAAGGGCATTCTCCCATGCGACAGAGCTTCGAATATCCTGCCGCATCCGCCTTCGTGCGTGTAGACGGCGGAGAGATCCCCTCCCTGGTCGGCGGCCTGAAGCGAGGTCGCACAACCCGCATCGTCCCAGCAGGCCACGGAGCCGTCCGCTCTCAGGAACAGGCATGTGGTCGCGGGGCAGTACATGGCCGGGCTCGTCACCCCCTCTCCGGCAGGCCGGTCCGAAGATCCGCAGTCAGGTGACACGGCCCGGCGATGTGGTCAGCCACGCCTCTTCGGTTTGCCGCCGGGGCTGAGACGGCAGGCGCAGCCGCCCGAGAGCTCGCCTCCGCGGTCTATGCCGGTGGGCATCCCGTCGCGCTCCCAGTCGACCATGCCACCATTGAGTGAGGCCACCTCCCGCAGGCCTTTCGACAGCAGGAACCTGGCTCCCCGCCTGCTATCGAGGCCCACGCAGTCAGCGAGTATCAGGGGCCGGCCCGCGGGGAGCTCCCGCCATCCGGTGTCGAGCTGCCGGTAGGGCAGCAGGATGACATCGCCTGCCTCGAAGGTGCGGCCGTTCCTCGCGAGTCCGTCTCTGAGATCGATGAGAAGGGCGCCTTCCCCGAGGGCCGCGAGGGCGTCCCGTGGAGAGAGGAAGACCATCCCGTCGATTCTCAGGCCGCGCCCTCCGAACGACTTCTCCATCATGCCTCCCGGCTTTCAATCTTCACGGCGGGCACGCGGCAGTCAACGGCCGGACATCCGCTCTTCCCGGCCGCTGCGCGAGAGTGCGCGGACTATGACTGCACCTCCCCAGGCGACCGCCGCGATCATCACGAAGGCTCCGAGGTCGTGCGCCAGGGCGGCGATCCGGGTGTCGTGCCGCAGGAGGCCGGTCTCGGTGAGGATGTAGTTCCAGTCGTGGAAGCCGTAAGGCGCCGTGGCGCCGGTGCTGCCCCCCAGGAGGGGCAGGCTGAGGGCCCGGGAATCCGCAATGTACGGCGCAAGATCGATAAGGCTCTCGCCCGTCCACCAGAGGGCCGCTGCAGCCCCGAGGGGATCCCTCGTGCTGAACAGCATGACGCAGGCGCAGGCCAGGGGCATCGACACCTGGAGCAGGCTGCCTCCGAGTGATGTGATCAGCCGCGAGCCGAAGATCCTGAACAGGACATGGCCGGCCTCGTGGAACGGGATGTTCACGAGGTGCATGAATGAGCGCATGGCATAGCCGCCCTCAGCAGGGGTGATGAACCACCAGCCCCAGATGAAGAGGCCGAGCAGCACGGCGCCCTTCGCGAAAATGGCTGCATCCGGAGTTCCGGGCCTGACCGACAGCAGGTATTCGAGAGTGGCCGGACCGCCATTCTCCACCGTGCGCGGCATGACCTTCCGAGGCCTTTCCCTGTATTTCTCGTAGATGAGGCCGCATCTCGGGCATTCGGTCCAGGCGGGCTCGCGCGGCGCGCTGCACTTCGGGCAGCCCGGCCGGGCCGCAGCGGAACAGCCCGGTTCTCCCCTGTCAGCCGGCGGCGCGGAGGTCAAGCCGCCTGACCGCTCCTGCGCAGCAGGCACACCGATGGAGCGACAAGCGACACGATCATCCCCACCGATGCCGCCTGCGGGGCCATGGAAGCGCCCCAGGCGAAGAACAGGTACATGCAGGTCCCCAGACCGAGGATGGACGAGGCCAGCGCCTCGGGTTTGCGGATCCTGCGGCCGAGGATGCCCCAGATGAACGGGCCGAGGAACACCGATGCTATCGCGCCCCAGGAGATGGAGAGGATAGTCACGATCACCGCAGGTTTCTGGAGCGCCAGGATCATCGAGAGGATGATGAAGAATGCGCTCGTCAACCTGCCCAGGACCGTCAGTCTGCCGTCCGAGGCGTCCCTCTTCACGAACCCGTGATAGAAGTCCTTGGTGACGCTCGAGCTGGAGATCAGGACCAGCGAGGCGAGGGTGGACATCGAGGCGGCCAGGATGAGGAGGAGCAGCACCACGATGACCCCCGGAGGCACGATCCTGACCAGGAGTTCGGGCATCAGATTGTCGAAGAGCGGTTTACCGGCCAGGTCGAATGCGGCGGGGGCGTTGGCGGGATCGAGGAAGATGCGGGTCAGCGAGCCCGCGAAATAGGCTACGCCGGAGATCAGCAGAGCGAAAACCGTCGAGGCTATGGTTCCCACCTTCACGGCCTGCCTGTCCCTCACGGCGTAGAACTTGATGAGGAGCTGCGGCATCGCGAACGGGGCGAGGCTGGTGAGGAATACCAGCGACAGGAGCGGTATCGCCCCCGGAGGTCCCACCGGTCCGGCAAGGGCCGGAGATATCGAGCGCAGGCTCTCCACGATCGACTGCAGCCCGCCCCCCGCCCTGACGCAGAAGTACAGGAGGAGGATGACCCCCACGGTCATTATGAAGCCGAAGATGACGTCCATCATGGCCATGGACCTGTATCCCCCCATGACCATGTACACCCCGGTGAACACGCCCATGAAGAGGAGGACATACTGGAAGGGCAGATGGAAGGTGGCCTCGAAGAGGTAGCTGAGGCCCATGAACACCGCCGCCGTGTACGGGATCATGAAGACGAAGATTGCGAGGGCGCTGTAGCCCTTAAAGAACGGGCTGCCATACCTCGCTTCCAGGTACTCGGGCATGGTCTTGACTCCCAGGGCGTGCGTGGTCTCCTTGATGCGGTTGCCCAGGAGCAGCCATACGCCGAGCGTCCCGATCAGCGAGTTGCCAATGGCTATCCAGAGGGCGGACAGGCCGAATCCCCAGCCTATCTTCCCCGCGAAGCCGATGAAGAGGACCGCCGAGAAGTAGGCCGTGCCATAGGAGAGCGCTGTCATCCAGGGGCCGACCTTGCCGCCCCCGAGAAGGAAGTCGTCGAACGACTGCGTCCTCCTCATCCCCCGGATCCCGATGAGGATGATCACCACGGCATAGGCCGCCACGGCCATGTAGTTAAGCAGCATGCGCCCCCCTCGGGCTGAGAGTCCGCCCCACGAACCGCTACTCCACTGAGACCTGCGCTCCCGGAACCTCCTCGAATGCCTGGCACCGGACTCCGGGAACCTGCCGGAAGAGGAACTCCTCGACCCTGCCCGTAAAGTCCAGCCTGTTCGCCTCCACTGCGAAGCCGTGCCCTTCGTTGAGGTAGACGACGTACTCCACGGGGAGCCCGGCGGCCCGGAGGGCTTCCACCATCTGGTCGGACTCGGCCTTCACGACCCGCGGATCGTTGGCTCCCTGGGCCACGAACATCGGCACGGATATCCGCTCGACCGAGTTGATGGGCGACCGCTCCTCCAGCATCAGGCTGTCCGCGGTCAGGCTGCCCACCCTGATGTCCATCATGGCGTCGAGCGGCCTCCAGTACGGCGGGACGGTCTCCCGCCAGGTCACGAGGTCGGACGGACCGAAGAAGTCGACTCCGCAGCAGTAGAGGTCAGGCGTGAAAGTGACTCCTGCTAGGACCGCGTATCCGCCGTAGGAGCCTCCCAGGATCACCACGCGCGACGAGTCCGCCATGCCCTGGTCGACCGCCCATCCGACCGCGTCGGTGAGATCGTCCTGCATCGCGCCCCCCCATTCGGCGTTCCCGGCGTTGAGGAACTCCTTCCCGAAGCCGGCCGAACCCCGATAGTTGACCTGGAGCACCGCGAAGCCACGGTCGGCGAAGAGCTGGACGAACGGCTCGTAGCCGTAGTAGTCCCTCGCCCAGGGACCGCCGTGGACGTAGAGGATCATCGGGAAGGGCGGCGTGCCGGACAGGGGCGTCGTCAGGTAGCAGGGCAGCTGGAACCCGTCGCGGGACGGGATGAGAACGGGCTCCATGGGGGCGAGCTCGTAGCTCCCCAGCGCCGGGATGGCTTCGAAGAGCAGCGACGCCTGGTGTGCGGTCCTGTCGTACAGGTAGTAGGTGGCGGGATTCTGCACGTCGTAGTAGACGACCAGCCAGGTGCTGTCGGCCCTGTCCTGGGACACCACGGAGAAGTCCCCCTCGCGCACGGTCGACAGGTAGTCGTAGTCGGCCTGGACGGAGGGATCCAGAACCTGCACCCTCCTCCTCAGATAGTTGAAGGTCACGGCCACGGGCACGCCGGTGTTGGGGTCGGTGGTTATCCCGCCCACGTCGGCCAGGGAGTCGCCCGCGATGAACGTCTCCTCGCCGCTTGCGAGGTCCATGTAGTAGAGAGCGGTGGTGTTCGACTCGAGGTTCGAGGTCAGGTAGAGGCCCTTCCCGTCTTCGCTGAAGGCCCTGGGAGCCACTTCGTCCAGCGCGCTGTACCTGATCAGCTCTCGCCAGGGGGCTTCGGCCGCTTCCCTCACGAAGTAGGTGATCTCGCCCGTCTCCTGGTCGATCGTGGCGAATCCCCTTATCACGAGATGCTCGTCGGAGAAGTAGCCCAGGATCACGTCGCCGTTCTCGTCCAATCCCGCATTCGCCTGGAGCATGGTCAGCCCGCCCGTGGCGAGGTCGCAGGAGTAGACGTCGAAGAACATCGGGTTGTTCCGGTTCATCTCCACGAGGATGGTGCCGGGCTGGTCCTCGTCCACCGCGGAGACGTATGCCTTCACGCCATCGAAGGGGGTGAGGTCGAGGACTTCGCCCGAGGCCACTTCGAGCCTGTAGACGTGGGTGTTCTCCTCGCCGGCCTCGTCCTGCATGTAGAGGATGTGGACCCCGTCCTCGGCCCAGAAGAAGTCCGTGACTCCGCGGTTCGTGTCGAATGTGAGCTGCCTCGGGTCGGAGCCGTCCCTGTCCATCACCCAGAGGTTGAGCACGCTGTCCACAGGGGCGATGTACGCGATCATGTCGCCCCCGGGGGAGAGCTGGGGGCCGACCTTCTCGGGATTGCCCAGCAGCAGGGAGCGCGGTATCAGGCTGTCAGAGCCGGGAGATGACGGATGCTCCGCGGTCTGGTCTGCGGGTCCGCCGCCGCAGGCGGCTGCAAGTGCGCAGGCCGCCAGGATGATGGACAAGTTGCGTGTCTTCATCGCGACCTCCGGGAATGTTACACGTCCTGTTCGACTCAGGGGCCGGATGCCCGTGCCCGTGAGACTGAAGCTCCGGGAACCCTGGAAGAGGTCCGGCCTCCCGGTCCTCATCCCTTCAGGAGATGGGCCCTGTAGGTGCCTGCCCTCGTATACCCGAGCTTTTCGGCGAGCCGGCACGATTCGGGATTCGCAGCATCCCAGTGAGGCTGGACACCGTTCTCGAGGCACCACATGACGAGATAGGCGCTCAGAACCGTGGCCATGCCCCTCATCCGATGCTCGGGCGCGACGGAGACGCTCACCTCGATACCCCTGCTGCACACCAGCGAGGACCAGGCCATCCCTGCCAGCCTCCCGCCGGCCTCGATGTAGTAGCCTATCCCGCGGTGGATGAAGTCCGATGGCGAGTCGAACCCGACCGGGCCGATGCCCGCGCCCGGGGTGAAGCTCTGGAAGAACTGCTCGGACACCTTCCTCACGCTGCCATCGTGGATCGAGTGCCTGCAGATGCGGAGAAGGTGATCGGACATCAGGCCCTCGCCCGAATAGCTGGATCTCTCGGTCCTGGAGAGGCGATCCCCGTGCACGGAGCGCGCGAGGTCCGTCCAGCCCGAGGAGGAGGGCATGAGCAGTGACGAAGGTGCCATGGAGCGGGCCAGCTCTTCAGCGCCTGCCGAGGCCGGGTTGCCCGCGAAATAGACGAACTGCCCCACCTGGAGGCGATAGGCATGGGGGATCTGGACTTCGTCCACGAAAACGTTCCCCATCTGGCCTTCGACCACGCAGTCGATGGACAGGTCGACCCTCGGCACGGAACGGAACGCACGCGCGATCCGTATCCTGTTCGCCCGCGAGAGCTCGTATTCCTGCATGAAGGCAATATTCGGCTCGAAAGCCCCTCTGGCCAGACATGCGGCCCGGGCAGGGGGTCTGGAGGACGAAGGACCGGCACGGTTTAGCCATATCCCCTGCAGACCTTATATTTCCGGCCTGACGGAGGGAGTTCGGATGTGGCTGACAGACGCCGTCCGGGTCGATGCCCTGGCCATGGCGGCGGGAGCCGTGATCCTTTCCGCGACCGGGACGGCCGGAGCGGAGCAGTCGGGAATGCAGCCGATCTGGACTTACCAGACGGGCGACGCGATCACCTCGAGCCCGCGGTCCGCCGAAGGCCTGCTGTACTTCGGCAGCTGGGACAACAAGGTCTACTGCATCGATGCGGCCATGGGCGGCTTCGTCTGGGAATTCACCGCGATCAAATGGGTGCACTCCAGCCCCTGCATCGCCGGGAACAGGGTGTACGTCGGCAGCTATGACCACTTCCTCTACTGCCTCGACGCACAGACCGGCGCTCTGCAGTGGAGCTTCCAGACCGGGACATGGGTCAACACCAGCCCCGTGGTGGCCGACGGGCGTGTCTACTTCGGCAGCCGGGACGCCGGCGTCTACTGCCTCGACGCCGAGAACGGCAGCCTGATCTGGTCCTACATGACCGGCGCCGCGATCTTCTCGAGCCCCTTCCTCCTCGACGGGCGCCTCTACATCGGCAGCAACGACGACCGGATGTACTGCCTCCAGGCATCCGACGGCACGCTCCTGTGGAGCCAGCCGACCGGCGGGGATATCCAGTCGAGCCCGGAGGTCGCAGGCGGCAGGGTGATCTTCGGAAGCAACGACCACATGGTCCACTGCCTCGATGCGGACACGGGAGCGCCTGTCTGGACATTCCCGACGGGCGACTGGATAGACTCGAGCCCCTCGCTCTCGGGCGGCCGTGTGTACATCGGCGGCTACGATTCCTTCGTCTACTGCCTCGACGAGGCGACGGGCGCGATGCTCTGGAGCCAGCCGACGGGGGGATGGGTCAGGTCGACCCCCGCGGTCTCCGGCGGGAAGGTCTACGTCGGCAGCTACGACGGCAAGCTGTATTGCATGGACGCGAATACCGGGGCCGTCCTGTCGAGCTTCTCCACCGGGGCTTTCGTCAGGTCCAGCCCCCTGGTGCAGGACGGCAGGGTCTATTTCGGGAGCGGTGACGGCATCCTGTATTGTCTCGGAGCCGACTCCACCGGCATCCAGGAGGAGCCAGAGCCTGAGGAGGCCGTGTCCCTCGACCTCTTCCCGAACCCGATGTCGGGGCGCTGCACCGTCATCTGGGACACGGGCCGGTTCGCGCCATGCTCTCTGCAGCTCTTCGATCTCTCGGGCAGGCGGCTCGCGTCCATTCCCCTCGGACGCGATCCACAGCCCACGGGCTCGCTCGAGATGGACCTGTCCGCCTTCGGGCACGCCAGGATCCCCGACGGCACATACATCTGCCGGATGGAGACTCCGACGAGCCCCGCGGAGGAGACTTTCGTCCTGCTGAGGTGATCCCGGCCTAGAAGGCAGTCCAGCAGATGGGCCTTCTGGGCACCCTGAAGGCTTCGTCGAGAAGCGGCACGGCGGACTTGTCACTGACTTCGGCGAGGCCGTAATCGTAGAGCGTCCTCATCCGGGCGCACCCGAGGAGCATGGAGGTCAGGCAGTCGATCCCGATGGTCAGCCTCAACCCGGGGCGTGCCCTGGCCTGGACCTTGGCCATGCCTTCCTCGAAGCGAACGACCGTCGAGCCGGTCTTCCCCGGGAGGAAGTCGTCCTTCAGGTCTATCGTCAGAGTGAAGCTCTCCCTGCCGAAGGAGTGGCCGGCCGCGAGCTCGAAGAACCACTTCAGGTCGAGTATCCTGTACATGATGCCTATGCCCTGGGCTGCCGTCTGGTGCGCGACGGGGGGAAAGACCCTGTGGCTGCAGTCGCGGGGATCGAGCAGCAGGTTCACGAACTCCTCGTCCTGGATCCTCAGGCGCACGAACCTCACCTGGTCGGACAGGCTGCAGAGGAACCCGAGCAGGCCTTCCAGCGCCTCCCTCGAGTTCCAGACGAGCTCCGTGACGCTGACGTCCTGCGCCATCGGGTTCTCGCCCGGAGCCTTCTCGATCGAGAAGGCCATGTACCCCTGGATGCCCCCGGGGCCTTCGAAGACCGCGACGCGCGACCGGCCCTTTTCGATGGGCCTCCTGAAATCCGCCTCGGACTTCTCGAACAGGCCGTGGGTGGAGGTGAAGGCCCCCCAGTAGCAGGCCGCTATCTGGGGCGACTCGGCGGCGGAGGCCAGCCTCACGAACTTCCTCATCTCGCTGGCCGGGAGTGATGCCGGAGGGAGGACGTGCTCGTAGACGGGCGTCCCGAAACCGAAGCCCATCCGTCTGTAGAAATCCGGTCTGAAGGGGTAGAGCGCGGCCAGGGGAGCCCCGTACTCGTCGTAGTGCCTGAGGAAGGCGAGCACCATCTCACGGGCCGCGTGCTGCCTCCGGGAGGTGATGTCCACGGAGACCAGCCCCAGCCCCCCCACCGTGACCGGAGTGCCGAACAGGTTCATCCTGAAGTCGTAGTAGATCATCCCGCCGAGCATCTCGGAATCGCGGAACATGCCGTGGAGGCTCATCCTGGGATCGGCTTCCATCCTCGCGCGCAGCTCCGCGGCGAAACCGTCCAGGGTTTCTCCCTGATGCGGGATCATCAGCGGGTAGGCGCCCGAGGCTATCTCGACGAAGCGCGGCAGTTCATCCCAATCGAGCTTTCGGATCTCGTCCACGGACAGCCTCCTCGTGATTTCAGGCGCCGCACCCGAGGCGCATGCAGGGGATGATGCGGCGGTCCTGTCCGGTGTCAAGCGGCAGCGGTGGGAGGAGGATCCCGGAGGAGGGCGGGTATGGGAGCTCGTTTGTCACGGGGCAGGACCGGCAGGATATTCGTCCCGGACGGGTGGAGCATGTCTCCCGACCACCGGGAGCGGGTCTCCTCCGGGAAGGGGAACGAATGTCCCAGGCCTCGGGCAGCGCCTCAGACGACCGCCCACTCTCCACAGGCGAGTTCTTCGTCACGATGCTCCTCCTGGGGCTGCCCTTCGTCGGCTTCATACTGCTGCTGGTGTGGTCGTTCGCCGGAGGCAACGCGAACCGCAGGAACATGTGCCGGGCGGTCCTCATCTTCACCGTGATCTGCATAGTGCTAGGCGCCGTTTCCTTCTTCACGTCGGCATCGCTCCTGGGGAGCATCCCGGGACTCAGGGAAAGTGTCGAGAAGGCCATGGGCCTCTGAAACAGGGGCCCGCCCGGACGAGGCGGCACGGATGGCGCACAGGAGGGCATGATGGCAAGGGGCGGCCACGCGGCCGCCCCTCTTCGATCCGGAAAGCTCCTGCGGACGGCCCCGGGCCCGCCCCGGCGGCCCGATCCTCTAGAGCAGATGGAACGCGACGGTCACTCCCGACACCACGATCGAAACCATGCTCATCAGCTTGATGAGGATGTTCAGGCTGGGTCCCGATGTGTCCTTGAACGGGTCCCCCACGGTGTCGCCGATGATGGCTGCCTTGTGGGCGTCGGAACCCTTCCCACCGAAGCTGCCCTCCTCGATGTACTTCTTGGCGTTGTCCCAGGCGCCGCCGGAGTTGGCCAGGAAGATGGCCAGGACGAATCCCGTGGCTGTGCCGCCCAGCAGGAGACCCATCACGCCGCCGACTCCGAAGAGCAGTCCCGTCCCGACCGGGACCAGGATGGCGAGGGATGAAGGCAGCACCATCTCGTGCTGCGCACCCTTCGTGGAAATGGCGACGCACCTGGCGTAGTCGGGCTCGGAGGTGCCGGCCATGATGCCCGGATCGGCCTTGAACTGCCTGCGGACCTCCTCCACCATGCGGCCGGCTGCGCGGCCCACGGCCTGCATCGACAGCCCGCAGAACACGAAGGCCATGACCGAGCCGATGAACGCCCCGACGAGGACGAGAGGGTTCATCAGAGTGATGTCGAAGTAGTTCAGCAGGTCGCGCAGGGAGGCGTGCGAGACCGAGATGCTCCCGCCGAGGACGCTCGGGATATGGGAAACGATCTTGTCCAGGTGTATCCGGACTTCCTCGATGTAACTGGCCAGGAGCGCGAGGGCCGTCAGGGCCGCCGAGCCGATCGCGAAGCCCTTGCCCGTTGCCGCGGTCGTGTTGCCCAGGGCGTCGAGGGCATCGGTCCTCTGCCTCACCTCGGGATCGAGACCGCTCATCTGGGCGTTGCCGCCCGCATTGTCGGCAATGGGACCGTAGGCGTCGGTGGCGAGGGTGATTCCGAGCGTCGAGAGCATCCCCACGGCCGCGATGCCGATTCCGTAGAGCCCCATGGAGAGGTTCGAGAAGTCGAAGCCCGATGCGAAGAGGAACGAGAGGATGGTTCCCGCCGAGACGGCGGCCACGGGGATGGCCGTCGAGATCATGCCGGTGCCGATGCCCGAGATGATGACGGTGGCGGGACCCGTCTGGGCCTGGGCCGCTATCTTCCTGGTCGGCTGATACGCATGCGATGTGTAGTACTCCGTCGCCTTGCCGATGATTATCCCCGTCACCAGGCCCGTCACCACCGACCCCCAGATGCCCCAAGCATTGGGTATCTCCAGAAGGTGGAGCATGACGGCGGAGAGGATCACTATCAGGATGGAGCTGGAGTTGATGCCCCGCCACAGGGAACCCAGAAGGGCCTTCTGGTCGGCGCCTTCCGAGGTGCGGACCAGGAACATCCCTATGACGGAGAGGACCGTGCCCAGACCCGCGATCACCATGGGCGCTATCACGGCGTTCATCTGGAATCCGGTCGTCGCGAACGCCGTGGCTCCCAGCGCAGCGGTGGCCAGCACAGCGCCGCAGTAGGACTCGTAGAGGTCGGCTCCCATGCCCGCCACGTCGCCCACGTTGTCACCCACGTTGTCGGCTATCGTCGCAGGATTCCTGGGATCGTCCTCCGGTATCCCCGCCTCGACCTTGCCGACGAGGTCGGCACCCACGTCGGCCGCCTTCGTGAAGATCCCGCCGCCGACCCTGGCGAACAGGGCCTGGGTCGATGCGCCCATGCCGAATGTCAGGGTGGTGGTGGTGATGATGATGAGGCTCTGCGGACCGGCGGAGGCCGGGTAGAAATGGTTGAGTATCAGGAACCAGACGGAGATGTCCAGCAGGGCCAGGCCCACGACGACAAGGCCCATGACCGCACCGCTCCTGAATGCCAGGCGGAGCCCCTTGTCCAGTGACCTGCGCGCGGCCTCGGCCGTCCTAGCGGAGGCGAAGGTGGCCGTGCGCATCCCGAAGTAGCCCGAGAGCCCGGAGAAGAAGCCCCCGGTGATGAAGGCGAACGGGACCCATGGATTCTGGACCTCGAGGACATAGGCGAGCAGGGAGAAGACCAGCGTGAGGAACAGGAAGACGACGGTGACGACCTTGTACTGCTGCCGCAGGTAGGCCATGGCGCCCTTGCGCACCGCGAGGGCGATGGAGGCCATGCGGGGCGTGCCCTCGCTCTGGCGCATCATTCCCTTGTAGAAGAAGTAGGCCACCAGCAGAGCGAGTACAGACCCGGCAGGCGCCAGCCAGAAGTAGCTGATCATATCCCTCCCCTGTTCCTACAGGACTCGGACCGAGGTCCCACGCGGCCGCGGATGGCCGATCTGCCTCCGCGGACGGGCAAACATGAATGGCGCAACGCTTGAGAACAAGTGCGGAGACCTGTCAGGCCTTGGCGATGACCCAGATCCCGACCGCGATGAAGCCGATGCCGGCCGCGATGCCGATGGCCCGCCCCTGGAGCACCTTCGAGAGGGCTGCTCCCGCGATGACGCCTATCAGGCTCGCGAGCACGAGGGCGAGGGAGGACGCGAGGAAGACGACCAGCCTGCTGTTCTGGGCGCCGGAAGCGTACAGCATGGTGGCAAGCTGCGTCTTGTCGCCGATCTCGGCGAGGAACACGCTGCCGAAGACCGTCAGGAAGAGTCTGAGATCCATGCCCCGCCTCCTTACGAAGGGCGCCCGGCCGCAGGGGGCCGGGCGCCACACATGACAGGACCCGACGCTACCTGAGGACGGTCAGACGGCTGGAGGCCGACATCCCGTTCGAGGTGGCGCGCAGGAAGTAAACGCCGTTGCCCAGGTTCGCGGGAACCTGGAAGGACAGCGTGCTGCTGCCCGAACCGAGCTCGTCGCTGGAGACGAGCGCGACCTGGCGGCCGGCGATGTCGTACAGGGTCACGATAACCTTGCCGGGCTCACCGGTGAAGACGTCGAAGAAGCCCACCGAGGAGACCGGGTTGGGGGTCACGGCGGAAACGACGAGGCCGGGGGCCGAGATCGTGCCCGACGAGCTCTCGATGCCTACGACGAGTGCCTGCTGAACGGCCTGGAGGGCCTGGATGCGGCCTGCGCCGTAGATGTTCTCCTTGCCGGTGGTGCCGAGGTCGAGGGAGGTTTCCTCGAGGATCTGATCGACCTGGGCAACCGAGAGGCTCGGATTGGCGTCGAGCATGAGGGACATCAGGCCTGCGTTGTGCGGGGTGGCCATCGAAGTGCCGCTCATGACCGTGTAGCCGGCGATGTTGGCGTAGTCGCAGCTCGTGATGTTGTCACCGGGGGCGCAGACATCGGGTTCGATCAGGCCCGCGTTGGGCGGGGTGTCGTTCCAGTCGTACCAGGGGGCGATGGTGTCCCACATCACGGGACCCCTGCTGGAGAAGCTGGCGATGCCGTCGGAGCTGGTGGTGGCGCCGACGGTGACGACCGCAGCGAGAGCTCCGGTGGCGACCTGCTCGGGCAGGTTGATCCAGGGCGGCGGGCAGTCACCGGGGCAGCGGATCGACGGTGCCGAGGGGCCCTCGTTGCCGGCGGCTATGGAGTGCGGGACCCCGGCCGCGAGGATGTTCACCTCGGCGGTGCGCCACAGCGCCCTCTGGGGGTTCCAGGAGTACATGAAGCCGAGCGAGGTGGTGAGGATGTCGGCGCCATGGGCGAGCGCCCACTCGAAGCCGTCCATCACGTTTACCTCGGCCTCGGCGCTGACGGAGGTCATGACCCTGACGGCCATGATGGTCGTGCCGGGGGCCACGCCGCAGGTGGTTCCGGCGGTGCCGTTGCTGGCGACCGAGCCGGCGACATGGGTGCCGTGACCGGCCTGATCCATCGGGTCACCGTCGCCGTTTTCCATGTCCCAGCCGTAGTGGAGACCCGCGGGCGTGTCGTGCCACATGTGGGTGGCAAGGTCGACATGGTTGTAGTTCACACCGGTGTCGATTACGGCGACAGTCACGCCGGTGCCGTTGTAGCCGAGGGTCCAGACGGCGGGGGCGCCGATCTTGTCGACTCCCCATGCGTTGGCATCGGTGGGCTCGGCGGGCCTCGCCTGCGACATGTCCTCGATCATCGGGCTCATGGCGTAGCGGTAGCTGACCCACTGGACGTCATCCCTGCGGGCGATCGCGCGGATGACCTCGGGGGTGGCCTCGCAGCTGATCACGTTGACGAGCCAGTTCTTGTGGAGGCCGGTGACGCTCTCGACCGGATAGGCCTTGAGGGCCTCGAGGATGGGGGCCTGGGTCTCGAGCGCGAGATCCTGCATCACGTCGACCGCGAACTCGCGGCGGGATGCCCTGTCGAGTCCGGCGGTGGCTGCGGCTATGTAGCCTCCGTCGATGTCGCCCTCGACGCGGATGAAGATGGGGAGGAGCTCATCCGACCTGGATGCAGCCATGAAGCTCGCCAGATCGGGGGTGACCACGCCCGCAGAAGACAGGCCGATGAGCGCCAGACAGACAATCAGGTTCCTCACATGCACTCCTTCCCGCAACTATCTCGTAACTTCAGGGCATCCCCCTGAAACCACCGAAGCGACTGTCCGCCAAGCCTCCGAGACTTCCTCTGGAGAAGCGACGCCCAGGGGCGTTCCGCTGCGCAAAAGAAGGGCCTCCATGGCGGAGAAGCGCTTCACGAACTTCGCATTTGCACTTCTCAACAGCTGCTCGGGCTCATGCCCTAGCAGCCGGGTATAATTTACGAAATCGAACAGCCAGTCGCCAAGTTCGCCTGCGCCCTCCGGGAGGTCGCTCTCGAGACGCCCGGGAACATCTGCGGGAAGTGCGTCCAGGCCCACTTCCGAAGCCCTCTGCTGTATCCGCCACGAGGCCTGGAGGGCGGGCATGGAGCGGGGTATGGAATCGAAGAAGCCCTCGCGGGACTTCTCGACCGCCTTGATGCTCTCCCACTGCTTCTCCACCTCTCCGGGCGTCAGCGCCTCCCTCTGCCCGAACACGTGCGGATGGCGTCTCCTCAGCTTCGCCGCGATGCCCGAAGCCACCGTCCCGAGATCGAACCTGCCTTCCTCCTCGGCGATGAGGGAGGACATCACGATATGGAGCAGGAGGTCTCCCAGCTCCTTCCCCAGCGAATCCCAGTCCCCCGCCTCGGCGGCGTCGGCCGCCTCGTAGGCCTCCTCCAGGAGGAAAGGCCTGAGGGACTGCACGGTCTGGCTCCTGTCCCATTCGCAGCCGCCGGGACCCCGGAGCCTCCGCACGACCTGGAGGAGCTCCTCCAGCCCTTCCAGGGGATCAGGCATGGATGGCTCCGCCCTCGAAGCCTTCGGCAGCCTCCTGCACCAGCTCGGAGAGGGTCGGATGAGGATGGATCGCCGACGCGAGATCCGAGGCCGCGACTCCGGCCGAGATCGCGAGGACCGCCTCGCCGATCAGGCTGCTGGCGTCCCTTCCCGCGATCCGGGCTGCGACCAGCACTCCGTCCGACTCGCGCGCGATAAGCTTGACGAAGCCTTCCGTCTCGTTCATCCCGACCGCGCGCCCGTTGGCGATGTACCGGGACTGTGACGCCCTCACCGGGATGCCTCTCGACCTCCACTCCTCCTCCCCGGGACCGACCGTGGCCAGCTCCGGGAACGTGAAGACGCACGCCGGCATGGCATCAGGGTTCACGGGAGCGCCCCCGGCTCCCGACATGGAGCGCACCGCGCATATGCCCTGGGCGCTCCCGGCATGCGCAAGCTGCCACTTCCCCGTGGCGTCGCCGGCCGCGTAGACGCCTGGGAGGCTGGTCCGCAGATACTCGTCCACGACGATGCCGCTCGGACCCAGAGCGATGCCTGCCTCGGCCAGACCCATGCCGTCGAGCCTGGGCCTCCTGCCTGTCGCGACCAGCATATGCCCGGCCTCGAGGACCTGGCCGTCGGCCAGCGAAAGCCTGCACCCCGAATCCGAGCGCTCCGCTGACGACGCAGTCACTCCCGTGAGCACCCGGACGCCCGACTTGGTCAGCGATGCGTGGACGAGGGACGAGAGGTCGGCATCGATTCCCGGGAGGATGGAGGGCAGCATCTCGACGATGGTGACGGGAACGCCGAAGGCGCTGAAGATGGCCGCGAACTCGCACCCTATGACCCCGCCGCCCACTATCAGGAGACTGCCGGGCAGGGTGCCCCAGGCCAATGCGTCATCGCTGTCCTCGAAGCCCCCGCTTCTGAAGGGGCCGGGCATGGCCGGGACGGATCCGGGCGCGAGGAGGACGAAGCGGGACCTTATCTCCCGATCGCCCGCCATCACGGCGCCGGGGCCGAGGAGCCGCCCCGTGGCCTGCACCACCTCGACGCCGGCCTGCTTCAGACCGGCCTCGACGCCTTTTCTCAGGCGCGCGACCACGCTGTCGCGCCTCCTGGCCGCGGCGGGATAATCGAGCTGCAGCGAGCCGGTCAGGCCGAGCCTGGCCGCAGCCCTGGACTGGCGCAGCAGCTCTGCCGTCGCCACGAGCGTCTTCGTGGGGATGCACCCGCGGTTCAGGCAGGTGCCGCCGAGCTGCGCCTCCTCCACGAGGACGACGCTCATTCCGGAACGCGCAGCCCGCATCGCGGGCACATACCCGGCGGGGCCTCCGCCGAGGACAGTGAGATCTGGACCGGGCATTTCTCCTCCGCAGGGCTGGAGCTTACGGGAGATGATCCGAGCCGTATAATAGCCGCGGGAGGTATTCTCCATATAGCCCATGCACATCCTGATGGCCCTCTTGATTGCGTCCGGCGACGGGTTCGACCGGCTCGAGCTCCAGCTCCGCTGGGAGACCGGCGACGCCTATCTGGGGACCGGCATGCTCGAGCAGGCCGAGGGGGAGTACCGCGCCGCGCTCGAAATGGATGACCGGTGCGCAGAGGCCTGGCTGGGTCTGGGAAGGATCTATTCCAGGCGCGAGGCCTGGGACGCCTCGGAGAACTACCTGACGAGATATCTCGAGCTCAGGCCCGGCGACTGCGCCGGGCTGTCGGAGCTGGCGGCGGTGATGCTCAGGACCTCGAGGCCCTCCGAAGCCGCGCTGACAGCCACGGCGGCGGCCGAAGCCTCCTCGGGCGATCCCGGCGCATGGCTCCTCGCCGCCGAGGCCTGCCTCGCCTCCGGTGACACCGCGCAATCCGTGAGATCCCTCAACATGGCCTCCCTGGCGGGAGGTGAAGCGGCCATGGAATCCGCCACCAGGATGGCCGCAATCGATATCGCACGAGGATCCGAGGACGAGGCCCGCAGGCTGCTCGAGCCCTGTGCGGCTGCGGGATACGCTCCGGCCTGTCTCCGGCTGGCAGAGCTCTACCTGTCCTGGGGGGACTACCTCCGCGCCTTCGAGCAGGCTTCGGCCTGCCTCCGCCTCGATCCTTCAGGGGAGTGCAGCGACCAGGCCTCCCTGCTTCTCGACTCCCTCTCCTCCGCGGAGGGCTTCATGCCTCCCGGAGAGGACATCTGAGGACCGCGGAAGGCCGTGCCGATCCTCCCCGAGGCCGCGCGCAGACTGGTGGCATCCCCTCCGGGGGACTTCCTCGAGCTCAGGGGCGAGCGAATCCGCCAGCAGCGGATGGTCTGCTCCGCGGGGTCGCTGGTGGACTACGGCCCGGTCCTGAGTCAGGGCCTCGCCGCCAGGGTCCTGAAGGACGGCGTCTGGGGATGGGCGTCCAGGGACGGGTTCGAGGAGGCGGCAACCGTCGCCTCGAGAGCAGGCTCTCTCGCATCCTCGGCAGGAGGACGGGGGAACGCCGTGCTCCCGCCCTTCGTCCCGGCGGCCGGTTTCTTCGACAAGCCCTGCGTCGAGCGTTTCGATGAAGTGCCGGACAGGGAGAAGGCGTTCCAGTGCCAGCGCTACGGGGAGCTCCTCTCCTCCCTCGTGCACGGGGCTCCCTGCCGCGTCGTCTACAGCGAGAGGAGGCGCGAGAAGGAGATCGTCAACTCGGCCGGGACGGATGTCTCGGAGGTGGAGAACATCTGCGCCTTCCGATTCGAGCTCCCGGGCTCTCCCCTGTCGGTCTTCAGGGACATGGCCGGGCGCTCGGGGTACGAGTTCTTCAGGAGCCGCGAGAAGCTGCTCGACGAGGTGGCGGCCGAGTATTCCTCCGCATCGGACATATCTCCCGTCGAGAGCGGCAGATCCCGGGTGATCCTCGACCCGGAGCTGACAGGGATGTTCGTCCACGAGGTGTTCGGGCACATCCTGGAGGCAGGCGCCCATCCGTTCTCTCCGGCGCTCTCCGGCATGCTCTCGCCCGGCACGGAGATCGCGCCATCCTGCGTCACGATCGTCGACGACGCAACCCACTACGACATGCCGGGCAGCATGGCCTACGACGACGAGGGCATTCCGGGGTGCCGGAAAGTCCTCGTTTCCTCCGGCAGGGTGAAGTCCAGGCTCCACAGCCTCGCCACCGCAGGTGCGGCGGGGATGCCCCCCACCGGTAACGGAAGGGCGGGAAGCCACAGGAGCCCCCTGGCGGCGAGGATGACCTGCACCTATCTCGCCCCCGGGGACAGGTCCCTCGAGGGCCTGCTCTCGATGATGCCGGACGGGCTGCTGCTGGAAGGCGCGCTGTCGGGGTCCACGAACATGGACCGCTTCCGCCTGACGGCCAGGAAGGCATGGCGGATCAGATCGGGAAAACCCGTCAGGCCTGCGGGTCCGTGCACCATCGCCGGCAGGATCCTCGACACTCTCGGGACGATCTCAGGCGCCGGGAGCGACCTGTCCCTCTCGAGCGGCCTCTGGGGATGCTCCCGGCCCGGCTATGCCACGGTCCCGGTCAGCTACGGCGGGCCGTACATGCTCCTCGGGCCTGTCACGATCCATCCCGGGGTCTGAGATGCACCAGGCCGAGAGGCTCCTCAAGCTGGCCGGGGCGGTTTCCGAGGCGGCCGAGGTCGCAGGCGTGGAGGGCGTCTCCTCGGGCGTGAGGATCGTGCCCGGCGGCGGCATCTCCATCGAGGAGTCGACATCATCCGACCTTTGCGTCAGGATGATCAGGAACGGCCGGCTCGGGCTCGGAGCGGCTTCCGGCTCCGGCGATCTGCCGACCATCCTGGACATGGCCATAGCGGGCTCACGCGCAGGCATGACGGTGGGATGGAGCTTCCCTCCAGCCGCGGATGCGGGAGAGATTGAAACCCGGCACCCGGCCCTCGCCGTCATCGGCATCGAGGACCTGGCCGGGCTCCTGCTGGGGATCGAGGACGCCATACGGGAGCAGAGCCCCCATGCGGCGGTGACCGGCACCATATGCAGGAGGGACCTCGAGATCTTCCTGGCCAACACTTCGGGATTCCAGGGCTCGTACGGAAAGTCGGTGATCGACCTTGACCTGGAGCTCAGCTTCCCCGAGAAGGACGGGATGCTGGTCCAGTCGCTGCGTTTCGCCTCGGGCCTTCCCCTCGCATCACCCCGCACCATATGCGAAGCCGCGGTCAGGGTGGCTTCGGAGTCGGGGAGGAAGGTCTCCGTGCCCCGCGGCGCGATGCCCGTCGTCCTCTCTCCTGCGGTGCTCTGCGCACTCCTCCAGTCCTTCAGGGCGGGAGTGGGAGCGCGGGCGCTCCTCGACCGCTCGAGCCCTCTCGCAGACCTGCAGGGATCGAGGGTGGCCCCGGCTGCGGTGACACTCCTGGACAGACCCCGCCTGCCCTACGGCGCGGCCTCGGCGCCCTTCGACGCCGAAGGGGTGCCGACTCACGACAGGCACCTCATCAGGGAGGGCATCCTGTGCGGAAGCGTCAACGATCTGGCCACGGCCGCCGCCCTGGGCGTGGAGCCGACCGGGAACGCATCCAGGAGCCCCGGCGAGATGCCCCGTCCTTCCTGCACGAACCTGGTGCTGGAGCCGGGGACGGCTTCGCTGGGCGAGCTGCTGCAGGCTCACGAGAGCTGCGTCCTGATACGCGAGCTGCTGCCGGGCAGCTCCGGTGATGCGCTCTCGGGCGAATTCTGCTTCGATGTGGCTCTGGCCGTGCTGTTCGATCACGGCGAGCCTGCGGGAAGGATAGAAAACCTGTCCATGACCGGGAATGCGCTGGAGATGATCGGCAGCATCGAAGCGGTGGAATCGGCTCTCTACAGCGTGGAGACCGACTGGCTGCCTTCGGTGCTCATCCCCTCGGCATCGCTGGAATCGGGGGCCTGAAGGGCTCCGTCCTCGCTGCGCGCCTCCCCCATCCCGCGCAGCACGGCCTTGCGGCCGCCCCAGAAAGACACTGCCAGCGAGAAGGAGACCAGCTCCCCCAGGGTGAGCCACAGGCGGGACGCCAGGGCCAGGAGCGCGAGCTGCCCCGCATCCGCCCCGGGGCAGATCATGGACATCAGCCACGCCACCGAGAATTCGCTCACGCCCAGCCCGCCGGGCGCCAGGAGGACTATGAACCCGATCGCGGCTGCGGTGGGGAATACCGCTATCCCGGGGAAGAGGGGCAGCGGCACCCCGAAGCTCCATGCGAGCATCACGAAGGATAATCCCATGAGCGCGAATACGAGAAGGTAGATGGGGAGCAGCTTGAGGATGGCCGGGAAGCTGCTGTCCGAGCATGTGAAGCTCCTTCCCGTCACCCTCCCGATGAGGTCGAGGAGCCTCCTGTAGTTCGAGGTGTGGGCAGCCACCAGGAGCAGCGCTATCACGGCGGCAACGCCGACGAGGCAGAGCACGGCGTCGATGTGGGTCTGGCGCGAGAGCCTGGGGAGCAGGGGCAGGCTCATGAGCAGCGAGCCGCTGACGATGAGGACGGATTCGAACACGAGGGCCTGGCCCGACACCGAGGCGGGGACTCCGATCCTGCGCGACAGCCCGACCTTGCCGACCACCGCCCAGACCTTGCCCGGGATGTACTTGCCCACCAGGGCGACGAAGTGGATGGAGTAGGCCTGTTTCATCGTTATCGAAGCTCCTGCCACGCGCGTCGCCCGTTTCCAGGACCAGGCCGCGGCGACCAGGTGCACCTGGAGCAGCAGGAACGAGAGCACGAGGAGCAGGGGATCGAAGCTCAGGAGATCGGACAGGCTCGTCTGCTCCAGGCTTCTGGACAGAGTCCGGACCAGGTAGAAGATGGCGGCCGCCGCGAGGAGGATCCCCACCAGATTGACCAGTCTCTTGGCGGTTGTCGGCCTCTTCCGGGAAGCGGACCCGGACCGGCCGGCCGGCGCACATCCCGGCTGGGGAGGGTATGCAGCGGTCAGTCCAGCACCTTGACTCGTCCGCCGCTCGCGCGGGGCACTTCCTTGAAGCCGGCCTTCTCCCTGACGAACCCCATGAAATGGGGAAGGCAGGCGGTGTCGATGATGCTCTCGAGCACGGAGGAGGAAGCCTCGCCACCCGTCAGGAATGCCTCCGAGAGCCTTTCCTCGAGCAGCTGCCTGCGCTTCTCCTCGGTCTCCGCCGAGTCCTTCCTCCAACGCTCGGGATCGTGCAGCCTCAGGAGGAGCCTTCTCGCCTCGCGCTCCTCGTCGGTCACCGAGCAGGCCAGCGACCAGGCATCGATGGTGCAGACGAGCTGGAGGAGCTGCCTCCCGAGGATGTCGAGCGAGATGATATCCCGCTCGTACAGGTCGGCCATCCCGCTCAGCCTGCTCACCAGGCGGGTCGTTATCGAGTTTCTTGTGCCTTCGTCCATTCCGGATTCCCGTTCGTGTCGGACAGCGGATGAAGCTGCCACGCGACGGTCGATTCTGCAAGTCTTGCCCGCAGCCTGTCCAATCCGTGCATGCACCCGCCCGAGATCGTCTGGGCGCCTTCGGCGACAGTCCGGCTGCTGATGGCGCAGTTCTCGTAGAGCCAGTTCTGGAGAAGCCCGTCGTCGCCCTCCACGAGCAGCTCGAATCGCGACAGGGAGTCGTTCCGGGCTTTGATGACAGCTTCGGCGAGGCCGGCGAGGCCGCAGCCCGTGAGGGCGCTCGTGACAATCCCCTCCATCGGGGTCGCGGGATCGGCGAGATCGCTCTTGTTCCAGACCAGTATCCGGGGGATGGAACCCGCCCCGATGTCGTCGAGGGTGCTTCTCACGAGCTGCATCTGACGTTCGCGCCAGGGATTGGAGAGGTCTCCCACAAGGATGAGCAGGTCGGCGTCCCGTACGACGCCGAGGGTGCTCCTGAAGCTGGCGATCAGTTCCTCCGGCAGCCTGTCGATGAAGCCCACGGTGTCGGACAGGACTATCTGTCCCGCTCCGTCTGAATGGAGGCGCCTCGTCACTGCGTCGAGGGTTGCGAACAGCTTGTCCTCCGCATGCACTCCGGAACCGCAGAGCGCATTGAGGAGAGAGCTCTTGCCGGTGTTCGTATAGCCGGTGAGGGCCACCTGGAAAGCTCCCCGGCGCGCGCTGCTCCGAAGGACCCTGCGCTCCTCCACCTCATCTATCCGGGTCTCCAGGAGCTTGATCCTCTGCCTGGCCTTCCGCCTGTCCACCTCGAGCTGCGTCTCTCCGGGGCCCCTGGTTCCGATGCCGCCGCCCAGCCTGGATAGGTGGTGCCACATGCCGGTGAGCCTGGGCAGGGCATATCGGAGCTGGGCCAGCTCGATCTGGAGCAGGGCCTCGGCGGTCCTGGCATGAAGCGCGAAGATGGTGAGTATCAGCTCGGTCCTGTCGATGACCTTGCAGCCCGTGGCCTCCTCCAGGCGGGAAGCCTGCCCCGGTCCCAGATCGCTGTCGAAGACGATGGTCGTGATCCCGTTCGCCTCGGCCGCCGCCTTTATCTCCACGACCTTCCCCGAACCCACGAAACTAGATGGATCGGGGGCGTGCCTGTGCTGGAAAAGCCTGGCGATGACGGCGCCGCCGGCGCTCTGTACGAGGGCGTCCATCTCCTCGGCCGCTCCGGGCTGAACGGACGATCTCCCGAAGGAGGCATGCACGGCAAGCACCTTCTCCCGTCCGCGGGAAAAGGATACCCTTTCTTCTCTTTCCGCTGTCATGATGGAACTGCCGCGCCGCCTGGAATCAGTGCCGCGGAAGGTCTCCGGGCCGGAGCCACCTAGTTGTCGCCCCGGACCCCGGCCCTGCGCTCGACGAGCTTGCGCGCGGAGGGAACGTCGAGACGCTTCACAAGGGCCACTTCGCCCGCGAGGACGCCGATGGCCTCGGAGAGGACCCTCTTCTCGGAGGGATTGACCTTGCTGTGTCCTGCGCGGGCGACGATGTCGCGCACAGCTGTGGCCACCCGGCGGGGATCGCCGCTGTGGACACGCTCCCTGAGCGACTCGATGCGCCTCCTCCAGTCGCCCGGGAGCTCGTCCGGGTTTCCGGAGAGGACATGGAGGGCGTCGTCGATCGTCAGCTCGTCGACGATATGACGGAGGCCCGTGTCGTCGAGCGACTCCACTGGCAGGAGAACTCCGGCGTTCCCCACCATCAGGTCGACCACCACGCACTCGGTGCATTCGCCGGAGATGTTCTTCACGGAGATTTCGCTGATGGTCCCCGCCCCGTGGATGGGATGGACGACCATGTCACTCACTGAGAACCGCATCTGATCCTCCCCTGCAGCACACGACGCCAACCGAGGGCATTATTCGGAATCGCCCTCTTGATGGCCGAGGACAACCCAGATATCGGGGATGGGAACGCCTTGCGGCGGCCCGGAGATTTCATCGGGGATCGCCTGGAAGTACGACCTCAGCACCCCTTCCATCTCGGGAAGGGCTCCTTCGTCGCTCCTGTAGAGGAAGACGGTGCTGTCCAGAACAGCGGGCAGCCCTGTCTCCTCGTTCGGGATCCGATCTCCGTCCCGGACATCGACCACATGGATAATATACCGTGTTTCGGCGAGAGAGACCCGCCGGCCCTCGAGCGCCTCGGCAACCCATGTCGCGGGCCCCGATCCCTCGAGGGTGTATTGCAGTCCCTGGTTCACCACATCCACGAATACGGTTTCCGCCGGGGCAGTCGTGTCGGCCGACAGGGCCCCTCTGTCGAGCCCGGGGTAGGAGAGGTCCCTGCCCAGCAGGATGGTCATGTCCACGGGGGTTGCGGGCAGCGTGGAGTCAGAGGCCAGCAGCGCCACGGCCGACCGCCAGTGGAACTGGCTCGTGAGCGGGAGCGAGAAGTCGTCCCGCCGCAGGAGGAACACGGTGCTGCGCCGCGTTCCGCTCCCGGTGGAGGGGTACACGACAGGGAAGTCCCTCGCCGGGCCTGTCCTGAAGTCCGATGCGGCTCCGGAGATGCCGCTGCAGTTGGAGATCCACACGATCGTCTGCGAAGGATCGGCGAAGGGCGTGCCGTCCTCCGAATCGGGGGCCAGGGACGGATCCTCCGAGGGCAGGGAATCGCCGGGTGGCGCCGGGAGCGAATCGACCGCGGAACCCTGGTCCGACGGCGTCCCCGGGCTCGGCGTGAAGAGGACGAACAGGGCTGCGACCAGACCCAGGCCGGCAACGGCTGCGATGGGGAGCCACCTCCTGCGGGTCCCCCTCCTCTCCGTCCCTCTCTGCTCGACCGTCTCCACCGGCGCAGGCGCCTTCCTGCGCGCCGGGCTCCTGAAAGCGGGCGGGGCCGGCTGTGAGGACCTCGTGAGGTCCTGGATGAGCGATGCGAGGTTCGCGTGCCTCCGTGAAGGGTTCTCGTCGACCATCCTCTCCATCAGATCCGTGAACTGCGTGCTGAGCTTCTGCCAGGCCTCGAGCTGCATCTCCCTGTCGTCGCTCCCCGAGACCAGCCTGAACATCAGCGTGCCCAGCGCGAAGATGTCCGACCTGGGATCGACCGGAGCCGATGAAAGCACCTCGGGCGCGGAGAACGGCGAGGATGGGATCCCCCGGGCCCCCGCCAGGATGAGTGGCGTGCCGTCGGGTTGGAGGTACACGTTCTCGGGTCCGATGTAGCCCATGAAGAAGCCTCTGGTGTGGAGGTTCCTGAGAGTTCCCGCGAGGGCTGCCGTGACCGACTTCGCCTCGTCCTCGGAGAGGGCTCCGGCACCGAGCTTCTCGGTCAGGAGCCGGCCGCCCGTATCCTTGTACAGCAGAAGCCGTCTGCCGGATTCCTTGCGGTCGAGCGCCGGCCTCATCGTGCCCGCCGCAGGGGGCCAGATGCGGGAGGAGGTCGGATCATCGACCCTGGCTGCGGCCTCGGCGATGTAGGCCGAGCCCTTGACCTCGACGCGGGCCAGTATGTAGTCCTGCTCCTGGAGGATGAAGGATGTGACGTGGCAGAGGGAACTCAGGAACTCAGAAAGCATCTGATTCAGCGGAGTAGTTCGGGGCTTCCTTGGTTATGAGCACATCGTGGGCGTGGCTCTCCCTGAGGCCGGCCGCCGTTATCCTCACGAAACGGGCCCTGCCGGGAAGCTCTGCGACCGAAGGCGCGCCCACCAGACCCATGCCGGACCTCAGTCCTCCGATGAGCTGGTATAGATAGTCCCTGAGAGGACCCTTGAACGGCACCATCCCCTCGATGCCTTCGGGGACAAGCTTCGACTCGGGCGAGCCCTCCTGGAAGTAGCGGTCGGCGCTGCCGTCCCTCATCGCGCCCAGAGAGCCCATCCCACGATAAACCTTGAACTTGCGTCCCTTGTAGATGACGGTTTCGCCCGGGCTCTCCGTCGTTCCGGCGAACAGCCCTCCGATCATCACGCAACCGGCTCCTCCCGCGAGCGCCTTCACGATGTCGCCGGAGTACTTGATGCCTCCGTCGGCAACTATCCTCCTGCCGAGCCTCGAGGCCTCGGTGGCGCATTCGAGCACGGCGCTCATCTGGGGGCACCCGACGCCCGAGACGATGCGGGTGGTGCAGATGGAGCCCGGGCCGACGCCCACCTTCACCGCGTCGGCGCCCGCTTCGGAAAGCGCCCTGACGGCATCGGCCGTGACCACGTTGCCGGCGACGATCACCATCGAGGGGAACGCGGCGCGGTAGACGGCCACTGCATCGATCACCCGGCGGGAGTGCCCGTGGGACGTATCGACGAAGAGGCAGTCGACTCCAGCCTCCACGAGGGCTTCGGCCCTCTGCAGCCCCTCCGGACCCACGCCCACCGCTGCGGCAACCCTGAGGCGGCCGCGGGAGTCCTTGCATGCCGTGGGATAGCGGTTGGCCTTGTGGACGTCCTTGACCGTTATGAGGCCGACCAGCCTGCCCCGCGTATCGACAAGGGGCAATTTCTCGAGGCGGTGCTCCCTCAGCAGCCTGCGCGCATCCTCCAGGCCGGTTCCCTGGGGGGCCGTCACCAGCCTCTCCGCCGGGGTCATGAGCTCGCGCACGGGGCGGGTGGGGTCCTCCTCGAACTGGTAGTCCCTGTTGGTCAGCATTCCCACGAGGACGCCCCCCTCCAGGACCGGGAAGCCCGAGACCCCGGAAGAGGTCGCGAGATCCCTGGCGTCCGAGATCGTGGCATCCAGGGGAAGCGTGATGGGCTCCGTGACGACTCCGCTCTCGGAGCGCTTGACCCTCTTCACGTGCTCGCACTGGACCTTCACGGGCAGGTTCTTGTGGACTACCCCCATGCCGCCCTCCTGGGCGAGGGCAATGGCGAGCTCGGCCTCGGTGACGGTGTCCATCGCCGCGCTGATGATGGGGATGTTGAGGACTATGTCGCGAGCTAGAACGGTCGAGACATCCACCTCGGACGGCAGCACCTCCGAGTAGCCGGGGAGGAGCAGGACATCGTCGAAGGTGTAGCTCTCATGCCAGCGCGGGTCCATTGCGGAGAGCGCCTGCCCGTCAGTCGGCCCAGTAGATGATGCGGCCACAGGTGGGGCAGGTCCTGACCTGCTCGTTCCTGTCGTCGGCGGAGTAGACCGCCGTCGGGAGGCGCGTGAGGCAGCCCGTGCACCTCTGCATCACCACGGGAACCACGGCGTTGCCATAGCGGACGCAGATCTGGCCGTAGAGCGCGAGCCAGCGCTTCCCGATCGAAGACGAGAGCTGCTCCCTGATGGTCTTCAGCTCTCCGACGGCGGCATCGGGGGACAGGCCCAGCCTGACCTCCTCCTGGAGTATGTCCGCCCTTCCCAGATCCTTGATCATCACATCGAGGTCGTGCAGGCTAATGAGTTTTTCGAGGTCCGGATGCATCGCCTCAGCTTTCGATGAGCTGGAAACCCAGCATATCCGCGAGCTGCTTGCTGGAGGAGGCCTTGAAGAGTTTCTCCTGGCCGCTCTCTCCGATCTTGCCCGCGAGGTGCTTGATCAGCTCCATGTGCTCCTGCGGACCGCTGGGCTTCACTGGCGAGATGAACAGGATGATCAGGCGGACTCGCTCTTCAGGCCATGACACACCCTCGCGGGAGCGGCCCAGGACGACCACGAAGTCGTCGACCAGAATGCTCCGGCAATGGGGCATGGCCGTACCGGGTGCCACGATCGTGGCACCTGCGAGCTCCCTGGCCTCGAGGGCCCGGAGCAGGAGCTCGCGGGAATGCTCACCTGTTTGTGCAACGCAGGACAGCATTTCCGAAAGCGTCGAGGAGCGGTCCGTTGACTGAAGATCCCACAAACAGTAGCATGACCTGTCCAAGTGAGTCTCCTTTACCGGCTTGGCCCCGAATATAGATTATGGGCGCTAAGATGCAAAGCTCTCTGGCCTTCTTCCGCGGGGTTCGGCGTGCCGTTGTCGAAATGTAACACAAGCTCCGAGGGTATTGTCCAGTTCCTCGACGAAGCGGGCGTCCCAGCCGCGGAGCTGGGCGGGACAGGCGTAGCCAACGGCAGGCTCGCGGCTCTTTGCGCGGCATTCGGCGTGAGCTGCGCCGACCTCGTGGAGGGTCTCGCCTCGACTCCGCCCGGCGCATGGCCGGTTCCCTTCGGCCAGGGCGCCGTCGTGGCGGACATCCTGGAGGCAGGTGGAGGCAGGGTGGCGGTCCTGAGAGGACCGGACGGCGATCCGGCATCTGCGCTGCTCGACTCCTGGCAGGGCGCCAGGCCGGCGGCCCTCCTGGACGGGTCTGGCAGGATCCTCTCCTGTGGCACGGAATTCGCGGGCCGCTTCGAAGCCGCCCCCGGAATGCGCGCGAGCACGCTGGCGGACCAGGCTTCCCGGGCCTCGTTCTCCGGGGCGCTCGAGGAATGCCTCTCCGGGCGCGATACAGCCTCCTTCACATGCGAGATGGTCGAGCAGGGAGGCGGCACGACCTCCTGGGTGATGTCCCTCCGACGGCTCCCGGTCCCGGGGAGTCCGGTGCTGATGTGCCTGGATCCCCCCTCCATGAGCCCCGCCGGCCTTTCGAGGACCGGCACCGGCATGCTGGCGAGGATCTTCGCCGGCATCCCCGTCCCGGCGATCATCGTGAGCAGGGAGGGCTTGATCGTCAGGGTCAACGACTCGGCAGCGGAGATCGCCCTCGCGGCCACGGGGAGGAACCCTCTCGACTCTCACTTCTCGGACTGGATCGCCGAATCCGACCGGGAGAGCGTTGTCGAGATGCACCGGGTGCGGTCCGAAGGAGGATTCGCACCGTTCAGCTATGACGTGCACCTCGCCATGGCCGGAGAAGCCCCGGCCTACAAGGCCACTGCGCTCCTCATGCCGGAGAGCGGAGACACGCTCGTCTTCATCTCCCCTCCGGGAGGATCCTCCGCACCGGCCGACGCCCCCGGCCAGACCAGGGCCGCTGCGCTCGGCAACCTCACCGTTCTCCTCAAGCCCGGTCCGCCCGCCGACCTTCGCAGGCTGGTCCTGGACATACTCCGCATCGGAACCGGAGCGCGCGGCGTTTCGCTCGTCGGGGGAGGGGCCATCTCCACAGCGGGAGAGGTGCCCCTGGGCGACCAGGGGCAGGATGCGCTCGAGCCCCTGAGGGAACCCGCGGGCGAGCGCTGGCAGAAGACCGCGGACGGCCTGTTCGACGTGAGCGTGGTCACCAGGCTCCGCAGCGGCGCCTGCAGGATGACCGCGTTCGGCGTGCCCTACGACTCGCCGGCGGGGGTGCCGAGGCTGGTTATCTCGCTGGTGCCGATGTTCGCCGACTACATCGACTCCGTGGAGACTGCGAAGCGGATGTCGGACGGCATAACCTCCGTCATGGACACCTGGGACACCCTCTCGGCGGAGAAGGGCGGGCTCGATGCGTTCCTCCAGAAGTCCGCCGAGGGCATCGGTGCCACCGGCATCCATCTCTGGGGGCCGGCAGGCAGCGATGGCCAGCTGCAGCTCCTCTCCTCGCAGGGGGAGGGAAGGGACATCGGGTCTCTCAACCTCCAGGCGGAGACCTCTGCCGGATGGGCATATGCCCACAACGAGACCGTCTATGTCGCCGACACTCTCAGGGACAGCAGGTTCACGCCCCTCACCCCCGGCTCCAGGAGCGAGGTGAGCGTTCCGCTGCTCCAGGGCACCCGGGCCCGCGGAGTGCTCTCGGCCACCAACGGCAGCCAGGGGGCCTTCGGAAGCCCCGTCCCGGGCCTGCTGAAGCTGCATTCGATGATCCTCTCGCTCTGGCTGCAGTCCAGGACCGCCTCGACCCCGAGGGACGAGCCGGCGGGCGGACAGGACATCCGCGAGTCCCCCAGGAGCGAGGTGGACGATATCCTGCTGAGCCTGGGGCACAGATTGAAGGCGCCGGCGGCAGCCATCCGGGGCTTCGTGGACCTGCTCGAGTCGGGGCGCATCCAGGCTCCCGATGAAGCCGCCATGGAGGCGGTGAGGTCGATCGCCGGCGCGGCCAGGTCGCTCTCGGAGTCGGTGGAGCGCCTCCTGTCGCTGGTCAGGCTCATGCTGCGCGAGGACAGGCCGGACAGCTCCTGGGGAGATCCGGAGGCGGTGGTGCAGTCGCTCGCGCCCGTGCTCGGCGCCTCGGTGGAGGAAGCCGGGCTGCACTTCAGGCTGGAGACGACGGGGAAGGGATTCTCGGCGCTCTTCGACAGGTCGAGGCTGGAGGAGATACTCCGCGAGCTCGTCGACAACGCCATCAGGTTCAACAGGCCGGGGGGCGACGTGGCCATAAGGATGAGGCAGGAGGGATCGTCGTGGACCCTCGAGGTCGAGGACTCGGGACGCGGGATCCCGTCGAGATCTCTGCCGTACATCTTCGACCGCTTCTACCGCTCGGGGGACGATCCGAGGAGCCTGGGCATCGGGCTGACCATCGTCAGGAGGCTCGTGGAGAGGCTCGGGGGGATGGTCACCGTCTTCAGCAGGGAGGGGCGCGGCTCCAGGTTCGTGCTCCGATTCCCGCTGTCCGGGTGATCTCGTGGGGCTGACCAGGTCGGACATCATGTATGACCTCCCGGTCGAGCTCATCGCCCAGGAGCCGCCGGCATCCAGGCGTGACAGCAGGTTGATGGTCATCGAGAGAGCCTCCCGCACGATCACCCATTCCATCTTCTCCAGCCTCCCCTCCTTCCTTCGGCCGGGGGACCTCCTGGTCCTGAACGACACCGGAGTCAGGAAGGCAAGGCTCACGGGAATCCGCCCGGACACCGGGGGGAAGGCCGAGGCTCTTCTCCTCGAGGAGATGGGGGGCGGAACCTGGAAGGCCATGCTGAAGCCGGGCAGGAGATCCAGGAAGGGTGCGACCCTGGACTTCGGCCACGGGCTCGAGGCAGTCGTGGCCGAGGTCCTGTCGCCGGGCAGGGTTCTCCTGCGGTTCGGGACTTCTGGATGCGCGCTGGAGGAAGCCCTGGCAGAGGCCGGCGAGGTGCCGCTCCCGCCGTACATCCGGAGGAAGGCGGGACCTCTGGACGAGGTGCGCTACCAGACTGTCTACGCGAGTCATCCCGGAGCGGTAGCCGCCCCCACGGCTGGCCTGCACTTCGACGGGGAGATGCTCCGCACCCTCGAGGACGGCGGGGTTCGCGAGGCCTGTCTGACCCTCCATGTCGGCCCCGGGACCTTCGAGCCGCTCCGCCACGACGAGATAGACAGGAACGAGCTGGAGGCCGAGAGGTACGTGTTCCCGGGCCCGTGCGCCTCCGCCGTGCAGTCGGTCCGGGCTTCGGGCGGCAGGATCGTCGCCGTGGGGACCACCTCCGCCAGGGTGCTGGAGACTGCGGGAGACGGAGGGCCTTCCGCGGGGTGGACCTCCCTGTTCATAAGGCCGCCGTACGAATTCAGGGCCGTCGACGCTCTCATCACGAACTTCCATCTCCCGGGCAGCTCGCTCCTCTGCCTCGTCGGCGCATTCGCCGGTCTCGAGCTCATGCGGCAGGCCTACGAGGCTGCCATCGCGGAGAGGTACCGGTTCTACAGCTACGGCGACGCAATGCTGATCCTGTGACGATGGAGGCCGTCTCATGACCGTGACCGCGAGATACCTGGCCTGGCTCCACAGCATCAAGCCGACCTCCAGGCAGCACCTGGGGCTGGCCCTCATGGAGACCGCCCTCCTCCTCGCATGGGCGCTGATGCTGGACTCCGTGATCAGGTTCGCCACGAGCGCCTACCTGCACATCCTGCCGCTCACCTTCATCCTGGCGGCCAACATCCTCGCATGGCTGGAGGATCCCGGGGTCTCGAGGATGGCCGATCCGATGACTGCCAAGGGGCTCGCGGAGGTCGACTCGAACGGCAGGAAGCCGCCACGGTGGAGGACCCTCCTGAGGCTCCTCGTCACTCCTCCGGCGCTGCTCCTGCTGATGGCGGGCTTCCTGCCCGTCCTCTCGGGCAGGCGCTCGCTGCCCGAAGTGTGCGCCGGGGTCAGGCTGGTCGCTCTCGATCCTTCGCTGGACCCCAGGAGGATCGACCGGATCATGTCGATCAGGAGTCGCAACCGCAGAACCGTCCTGGTCTACACATTCCTGTCACTCGCCATCGCAGCGCTCATCATCCTGATACCCCTCGACGGCCGCAGCGGCGGAGGCCGGGCGGCCGGAGGCCCCGTGCAGGCGATGGACGAGCACGACCGCGACCTCATGGCCACCTATCTCGAGCAGTCGGCGCTGTACCCCGACAGCATCGAGTTCCATGTACGCCTCGCCAGCCTCTATTACCGCAACGAGATGAAGGGTGATCTGGAGGCCGAGCTCGACTACATCGAAAGGCTCGATCCGGGGAATCCCATGCTGCTCCTGAGACAGGACCTGGAAGGCCCGGAAGTGCCGGGGACGGAAGGCATGCCCGAGCTGAGCGAGCTCGGCTTCGGCCCGCCCGAGGACGTCCAGGAGGCCGACAGCCTCTCGTCCGACAGCCTCGCGACGCAGGGTGCGGCCGCCGATTCCTCCCAGCCCGGCCCGGTCCCGGCAGGTGCGGCGCCCGAGGCCGGCGCCACTCCTTCGGAAGCAGCCCCGGAGGAGGCGCCCGCCTCCCTCCCCGTGCCGGAGCCTGCGCCCGAATGAGGAGGGCCGGCGGCCGGGACATCCCCGGATTCTCCCTGCTCTCGACGGACGGAGGCGCCAGGCGCGGCGTGCTCCACCTGGCCCACGGGGATGTCCAGACCCCTGCATTCATGCCGGTGGGAACGCAGGCGACCGTCAAGACGGCGCGCATCAGCGACCTCGAAGAGTCGGACTACGGGCTCATCCTCGCGAATACCTACCACCTCTATCTGCGACCCGGCTGCGGGGTGATAGAGAAGGCCGGAGGGCTCCACGGATTCATGGGCTGGACAGGCAACATCCTCACGGACAGCGGCGGGTTCCAGATCTTCAGCCTCTCCACTCTCAGAAGGCGCTCCGAGGATGGCTACGAATTCGCCAGCCATGTCGACGGCTCCCGCCATCTCCTTTCCCCGGAGAAGGTCATCGAGCTTCAGACGGCCTTCGGAAGCGACGTGATGATGGTCCTGGACGAATGCCTGGAGCAGCCGTCCGACCGCGCCCGCACCGAGGAATCCCTGGGTTTGACGCTCAGGTGGGCAGCCAGGGCGAGGAGCATGCATCCCGGCGGGAACTCGGGCATGTACGGCATCGTCCAGGGCGGATCCTTCCCCGATCTCCGCGCCCGCGCCGCGGAGGAGCTCGTCTCCATGGGCTTCGACGGATACGCCATCGGAGGGGTTTCCGTGGGCGAGCCGCGCGAGATGATGGAGAAGGCCGTGCTCTCCTGCGTGGACATCCTCCCGGCTGACCGCCCGAGATACCTCATGGGTGTCGGAAAGCCCGAGGACATCGTGGATTTTGCCGGGATGGGCGTGGACATGTTCGACTGCGTCGTGCCCACGAGAAACGCAAGAGGCGCCGGGTTCTTCGTCCCGGGCGGCCACATCAACATCCGAAACTCCCGCTTCCGCGACGACTTCCTGCCCGTCCAGCCCGGCTGCGGCTGCTTCACCTGCCGCAACCACACGCGGGCCTATCTCAGGCACCTCTTCCTCGCGAAGGAGTGGCTCCCCCCCCCCCCC